>JBJOGJ010000057.1:0-17864 GCA_046048295.1 Pseudomonadota bacterium
CACCGGTCCATCTCACCAGTGCGGTCACCTGCATTCGTGGCCCAGTCGGCCGCGAGTGCCGGCACGGGCAACCACTCCAGCTGATGGGAGTGCAAATGCTTACCAGGCTCCGCCTCCACCCGAACGCCCAGCTCGCGACAGTGCCCCGGTTGAAGCGGATGCGTGGGAGTATGGGGCATGCGGAGAAAGCGGGGATAACTTGCTGCGGTATGGTTAGCGGGCCGTCACGGAAGGCGGTTCCCCCTCCAGCACGGGCTGGTCATCCTGGATCGTCAGCCGGCGCAACATCCGGCGCTCGTTGGCAGGAAAATCCGTACGGGCGTGAATCGTGCAGCGGTTGTCCCACATCAGCAGATCGCCCGGCTTCCAGGCATGCTCGTAGATGAACTCGGGCCTGCTTTGGTGCGCGAACAGGAATTGCAGCAGTTCCTCGCTTTCAGCTTCAGCGAGACCGATGATCTCCTCCGTCATCAACTCGCACACGAACAGCGAACTCCTGCCTGTCGCCGGATGCTTGCGAAAGATCGGATGCGCCCAGAACGGGAAATTCTCCCGGTCGTATCGCGCCTTGCTCTTGATGGTGGTCCCGGCCTCGTAGACTTGCATCGCCTTGCGGCCGGCAAGTCGCCGCTTCACGTCCTCGGGTAGCGTCTCGGCGGCCAGGTAGCTGTTGCCGAACAAGGTATTGCCGCCCCGCGATGGTACCTCGATGGCATAGAGCACCGTGGCCTTGTAGGGGTGCTCCATGTAGGGCGTATCCGAGTGGAACATCATCTCGCCATCGGGCAGCGAACCGATCGGCTTGCCCTCCTTGCGCACATTGGTCACCAGCATGACATCGGCGCCATATTCGTCGGTTTCCGGCGGAATGTAGCGCCCCTTCGAACGGGAGCGGCTTCCGAGCGACCCGAACTTGCCAGCGAATGCGCGTTGCTGAGCAATGGTGAGATCCTGGCCGCGAAACAGCAGAACCTGATATTCATGCCAGGCGTCCTCGACCAGCCTGGCGGTTGCATCGTCCATCTCGTTGCGCAGGTCCAACCCGACGATTTCGGCGCCGATCGCATCCGACAGTTTTTTAACTTCCAGTCCATCCATCAGCGCTTCTCCACCCGGTGTAGATCTTCTTGCGTTGGTGTGCCCCCGACAGCCTCACGAAAGTGTACAGTGGCGCGGAATCCATCGCTAGGCGTGAATTCTCCAACGCCGCTCAGGATGTCTGCAATGCGCGCGGTTATCTCCGGAACGATTTTATACGCTCAGGCAACGGTCTTACTGACCCCGCAGGGTAATTGTTTCTCAGCGCACAACGTTTAATTGCATCACAAGTTATTGTGTACTGAAGGCTGTGAATTTCGTGCTAGGGTCAAAAACACGGAACGTTTTCGCGGCTGTTCCATTACACAGTGGTGTTGGGCTCAAGGTCGACATCGGAGCAGCAAAGTACCTGTCATCGTGCCGCCGCAGACGTGGTGCAGAACACGGCTGTTGCGAATTGTACTTAAGAGTTGTGGCGATGAATGCATTCCTGAAACTGATCGCTTGCATGGTGCTCGGCGCCGCATCGTTCCTGTGGTTCACCTCCAGGGACAGCGGATCGAAATTCGTCGACGTCAGTACGATCTCCAACCTGCCGGTCGAGAATACAGGCGATAGCGGTGCGCCCCCCACGACGGTTCGGACTTTCTCGCCCAACAGAACCGTCCTCGGCACGAAGACGATTGAAACTGCAGTGCTTTCTCGCCAGTCCGACCTGCCGCTGGAAACTTTCGCCAGCGAGCGCATCAATAGCGTGGCAGCAGTCGGCGCAAGGGTGGAGCGGGTGCGGCAGATCCAGGTCGCACTGAAGAGATCCGGCTGCTACTGGGGTCGGATCGACGGCGATTGGGGCCTTGGCTCCCAGTCTGCGATGCGCCGCTTCCTGAGGGCGCTCAATTCTTCCCTGCCGGTGGAAGAACCCGACGAACTCGTCCTGCGGGCTGTGCAGACGAACAGTCTACAGGGCTGTATGCCGGGGAATGCGTCGGGCCGGGAGGTCGTTGCCGGAATTGCGCCACCGGAACTCGATCCGCCAGCCACAGTGCCAGCCGGACCGGCCCAGCAACCGGGCCTGAACCCGTTACCGGGCCGCATGTCGGTCGGCGCCCCCGTCGAAGCCTACGAACCCCGTGCCAGAACCGTCAGGAAAACAACGACGCGGAAGGCCAGGAAACGGCGCGGCTCGGCCCATGACACAAGCTGGGCACGTCACGCATTCCGACAGGACGATTAGCGGCTCGTTTCGGCACGATCCCAATCGAGCGGCAGCCCCGCGTAATTCTCCGCCAGCATCCGTGCGCCGGTCTCGGTCGAAAGCAGATACTCGAGTTCGGCACGCCGCAGACGCTGGTCGAATGCGTCGGGATGGTCCTCCGGCCACCTGTGCAGCATCGCCGTCATCCACCACGAGAACTGCTCGGCCCGCCAAACGCGCCTGAGACACGTGCCGGAATAGCCGTCGAGCAGAGTGCGGTCGCCGGAACCAAGGAAGCTGATGATGGCCTCCGCCAGAACCGCTGCGTCGGCAATCGCCAGGTTCATGCCTTTGGCACCCGTTGGCGGAACGATGTGGGCCGCATCGCCGGCCAGGAACAGGTTGCCGTATTGCATCGGCTCGACAACGAAAGACCGCATTCCCGCGATGCTCTTCTGCACGATCTCCCCGCGCGGCGGCAGGCGCCCATCGCCGCCCTCGAGCCGCCTGTCGAGTTCATCCCAGATGCGCCCGTCGGACCAGTCGTCGATATCCTCGTCGGCCGGCACTTGCAGGTAGAGCCGCGCGCGAGTCCTGGACCGCATCGTATAGAGCGCGAAGCCGCGCCGGTGACTGGCGTAGATGAGTTCGTCCGAGACCGGGGGCGCCTTGGCCATGATCGCCAGCCAGCCGAACGGATAGTCGCGCTCGAAGGTACGGAGACGGCCGGAAGGTATCGCCGGCCGCGAAACACCATGGAAGCCATCGCATCCGGCGATAAGCGTGCACGTCACCTCGTGGCGAACGCCATTTGCCGTATAGCCGATGCGCGGTGCGGCACCGTCCAGACCATCGAGAGCAACGTCGGCGGCCTCGAACACGATCTCGCCGCCGCCGGCAAGTCGCGCGGCAATCAGGTCGGTGACGAGTTCGTGCTGCCCGTAGATCATGATCCGGCGCCCGCCGGTCAGTCCTGCGATATCGATGCGGTGCGCGCGCCCGTCGACCCTGATCTCGATGCCGTGGTGAACGAGTCCCTCCCGCATCATCCGATCGCCGAGCCCGAGGGAATTCACGATCTCGATCGTGTTGTGCTCGAGCAGGCCGGCCCGCAGGCGCGCCTCGACGTATGCACGGCTGCGCTTCTCGACAATGACGCTGCCGATGCCCGCCTGCGCCAGCATGTGCGATAGCAGAAGGCCGGCCGGCCCGGCACCGACGATTCCGACCTCAGTGCGCATCTGGAGCTCCAGGCGTCAGAGTTCGATGTCTTCCTAATATAATCAAAGCGGAAGCGCAGCGAAACTGCAGCCGGAAGCCTGAAGCCATCAATTCCGCGCCACGACCCAGTCCATCAGTGCATCGGGCAGCAGGCGCTTCAGGAAACCCGCCCCGTGCGTCGGCAGCGTACTCTTGTAGCGCCGTCGCGGCCACTGGCTCTCGCATGCATGCACGACTTGGCGGGCGACGACCTCGGGCTCGAGCTTGAAGGTCTGGTTGCCGCCGCCAAGCATCGCCTCGATCAAGGCGTCGTAGCGCGCGCGGTGCACGGAGCCCTTCACGTCGACATTGGCACGCGCAGCAGCGAGCGCGTTGTCGACGAAACGTGTGTTGATCGGACCGGGCTCGATGAGCGCCACGCGAATGCCTGACCCGCGCAGCTCGAGACGCATGGCATCAGTGAGCCCTTCGAGCGCGAACTTCGAGGCACAATAGGCGCCACGGAACGGCGCCCCGATGAAACCGAGCACGGATGAGCAGTTTACGATGCGACCGGAAGCCCGGGCCCGCATGGCAGGGATGATGCGGCGCGTAAGGTCGTGCGTGCCGACCAGATTGACCTCGAGCTGCCGGCGCAGGACCGCAGGCGTGATGTCCTCGACCGCCCCGGGCTGCCCGTATGCGGCGTTGTTGAAGAGCGCCAGGTCATGGCCTTCGACCCGGGCGAGGAAGGCGTCGGCGCAGCGCCCGATCGATTGGCCATCCGCAAGCTCCAGATGCAGCGCCTCGAAACCGTCGCCGGCAAGCCGCTCGATGTCCTCGGGCTTACGCGCCGTCGCGAACACGCGCCAGCCGTGCGCCCTCATCAGCTCCGCGCTCGCTCGCCCAATTCCCGATGAGCACCCCGTGATGAGGATCGCGCGCTTCGTGTCTGCCATGGAATTCGCTCCCGAAGATTGGCCCTCGCAGTACGAACGCTGCTAGACTATCCCGAAGCCCCGATCCAGAAGGACCACACGTTGCCCCCGAAGATCTCACCTGAAACGCTGGCTGCACAGGCGGCCGGCGACGTCGATGCCGAAACCGGCGGCGTCGTCCTGCCGGTCCACATCACCACCACCTACGAGCGCGATCCGGACAACGGCTACCGGCGGGGATATTCCTACGCACGCTCTGACAACGCCACGGTGCGGCAGACGGAGAAGATCGTCGCGGGCCTCGAATGCGGCAAGGCGGCGCTGCTCTATGGGTCGGGCATGGCGGCAGCGACGGCGTTGCTGTTGTCGCTCGAACGGCCGGCACACATCGTCGCCCCACGCGTCATGTATTGGGCACTCCGTAAATGGCTGGGGGAGGATGCCAAGGCGTTCGGACTTGAGGCCACGTTCGTCGATGTGCCGACGCCGCAGAATATCGCCGCCGCCATAGTCCCCGGCTTGACGCGCATGGTCTGGCTGGAGACGCCAGCCAATCCGCTGTGGACGATAGCGGACATCGAGGCCACCGCACGTGTCGCGCACGACGCCGGCGCACTGATGGCCGTGGACTCGACTGTCGCGACGCCGGTATTGACGCAGCCCCTGAAGCTCGGAGCCGACGTCGTCATGCACTCGGCGACAAAATACCTGAACGGCCATTCCGACGTCGTCGCCGGCGCCCTCGTGTTCCCGGAGGAAAACGCCCTGCACGAGCGCGCACTGCGCCAGCGCAACACCCTTGGTGCCATCCTCGGCCCGTTCGAGGCGGCAATGCTGCAGCGGGGCTTGCGCACGCTGTACGTGCGAGTCCGGCAACAATGCGCGACTGCACTGGCGATTGCTGAACACTTCGCACGGCACGAAAACGTATCGGACGTTCTCTATCCGGGTTTGGCGAACCACCCGGGCCACGGCATCGCCGCGCGCCAGATGAAGGGGGGCTTCGGCGGCATGCTCTCGGTCCGGGTGCAGGGCGGCGAGAAGGCTGCGATCGCCACGGCAGCCGACCTGAAGCTCTGGAAGCGCGCCACCTCGCTCGGCGGCACCGAAAGCCTCATCGAGCATCGCGCCTCCGTCGAGGGACCGACGAGCCCGTGCCCACCGGACCTGTTGCGCCTTTCTGTCGGCCTGGAAGCACCCATGGACCTGATTGCCGACCTCGACCAGGCACTGTCCGCCGCCCACGCAGCCTGAACCCGGCCACCCCTCTGCCGTCCCCGGCCATTGCGGTTGACCGGCCGTCACCCTATCCTCAGGCAGAAAGCTCACACCTGGATGAGAGGCTCCCATGGACGACAGCAGCGCACTTTCCCGCAAGGATGATGTCGATGTGCTCGCCAACGCGACGCAATGGCTCGAGGCAGACGGCTCGGTGGTGATGGGCACCGTGGTCGACACCTGGGGCTCGGCGCCGGTGCCGACCGGCGGCCAGATCGCCGTCGCCAGGGACGGCCGTTTCGTCGGCTCCGTATCCGGCGGCTGCATCGAGGGCGAGGTCCTGACGGCGGCCGAGGATGTGTTCGAGAACGGCAAGGCGCAAACGCTGGAGTTCGGTGTCGAGGACGAGACGGCATGGAGCGTCGGGCTGCCCTGCGGTGGACGCATCAAGGTCTTCGTCGAACGCTTCGACAAGGGGCCGGGCGGCGATCTCCTCAGGCGGGAACACGAAGCGCGGGAACGACGCAAGGGCCTCGTCGTACGCACCAACCTGGAGACCGGCGCACGCGAGGTATTCGAGCGGACCGACAGCAACCTGCCGCCCGATGTGGCACGCCGCTTCTCGACCGCCAAGAGTGCGCTGGAGGCAGGCCCCGAAGGTCAGGTCTTCACCCATGCGCTGGTACCGCCGGCCCGCATCATCGCCATCGGCGCCGGCCACATCTCGCAGGTTCTATCCGAGATCGCCAAGCTCGCCGGCTACGAGGTGATCGTCGTCGACCCGCGCACGGCGTTCGCCTCGGCAGAGAGGTTCCCAGGCATCGATCTCCGCGCCGAGTGGCCGCAGGATATCCTGCCCAAGCTGGGGCTCGACTCCTATACCGCGCTCGCGGTACTCGCCCACGTCGCCCACATCGACGACGAGGCACTGAAAGTGGGGCTCAAGTCGGACTGCCTCTACATCGGCGCCCTGGGATCGAAGAAGAACCACACGGCGCGCGTCGGCAGGCTCAAGGAAGCTGGCCTGACGGACGAAGAGATCGCAAAGATCAAGAACCCGATCGGCATCGATATCGGTGCCCAGTCTCCGGCCGAGATCGCCCTCGCCGTGATGGCCGAGATCGTCCGCGCGGTTAGAGGACCGAAGCTGGGGTGACCCGGTTAGTGCCCCCCGCCTCCGGGCTCCGACTTCGGCTTGGACTTCGCCCGGGCCTTCGCCTTCTCCGCCTCGACCGCCCATTCGGGGTAGCGGTTCATGACGATCTGCGCGCCGAGGATGACGATCGAGACGCGGATGATGTGGTGCGTGGCGAGGATCGCCACATCGAGTCCGAGGATAAGGCCGAGGATTGCCATCTCCACCTGCCCACCCGGCACGTAGGACAGGAATACCGTCGTCGCATCGAGCCCTGAAAGCGGCGCCACCACCAGCGCCCAGGCCCCGGCAGCAGCGACCAGGAAGCTCGAGAACAGGAACCCCCAGAACAAGACGGTCGTGAACTCGCGCATGGTAATGCCGACGAAGTGGGCACCGATGACGATGCCGATAGTGACCTGCACGAATACAAGCGCCTCCGCGGGAACCTTGACGATGGTGAACGAAGTGATGTGAAGCAGGCCGCTGAGGATCAGCGGTCCCATCATGGAAGCGCCCTTCAGGCCGAGCTTGAGCCCGAGCCACCAGCCTGCCCCGGCAAGAAAGAAGATCGAGACGAAATGGCTGAAGGGCAGGTCGACGATACTGATCGACTTTGGCATTGCGCCGCCGAGTGGCAACCCGCCGACATACTGCAGCCAGAACGGCACGATGCACACGATCATGAGCACGCGCGCCGTCTGAACGAGCGTGACCTTGCGGATATCGGCACCCGAATCGAGCGCGAAGAACATCATGTCAGACAAGCCACCGGGAGCCGCACTGAAGAACGACGTGGCCCGGTCGAAGCGCGCGAAGCGCGACAGGAACCAGATGCCGACAACGGTGATGAAAAGGCTGTAGGGAATCATCATGAGGATCGAGAATAACGCCCCGCCCCCCTTGGAGAGCAGCTCGGGCGTGAAACTCGCCCCAATGCCGACGCCGACGAGTGCACGCGCCGGAAACACCAGGAAGTCGGGAGATTCGAGTGGCCGGCCCATGCTGCTGAGCGCCAATGACAGGAACAGCGGCCCAAGCATCCATGGCAGCGGCAGGTGCAGTACCGTGAACAGAATTCCGGCCGCTCCCGCCAGAAGAAAGGCTATGGCAAGTCCCCGTAGCCGCTCGGGCCGCGGGTCGATGCGCCGGACCACCTCCTCCATGATCCGGGTGAATTTGATCATGACTTGGTGCGGCACCGGCATCGGCGATTCCTGGTGGAGAGGTAGGACGGGGAAATTTGTAGAGCGGGAATTATCGGCCGTCGCTGCAGCGAACGAAACCGGGCAAGCCTGACCCTATCGCAATTCCCCGGGGCCAGGCGACCACTTGGCAGGCTGACGTGGAAAAACTGTCTACCATCCCTCCCCGCATCCACCGCCGTGACATAATGTGCGCGCACAACTACAAGGCGTGATGCCCAAGAGCGGGCGCGGGACCACGAGAGACCAACCATGGCGGAACGCGAGCCACCAAGCCTCGGCACCTATCGGCCCAACGACGCCTATCCTGGCGCCAGGCGCCCGGCCTCGCCGCCACGCGGACCGGTGCACCCGCCGCGCCGCCCGCCACCGCAGCACCACGGCGACAGCCCCCGTTGGGGCGCACTCCGAATCACGCTGGCGGCCCTTGCTGGTGCGGTCGTCCTACTGGCCGTGGCAATCGCGTTGCTGCTGATGTTCGCTCCTACCGGCTTCATCAAGGACCAACTCGTCGCCCAGGTGAAAGCCAAGACGGGACGCGACCTCGTTGTCGGTGGGCCGACCTCGTTGTCGCTGTTTCCCAACGTCTCGGTGACGATGGATGATGTCTCCGTGTCGCCACCGCCGGGCATGACGGGCTCACCGACCATCCGCATGCATCGCCTACAAGCCGATGTTCCGCTGCTCCCCTTGATCCGCCGCCAACTACAAATCGACAGGCTCGTCCTGACGAAGCCGGTAATCGACCTCAAGATCGACAAGTCCGGACGCCGGAGCTGGGATTTCGCAGCCATCGAGGCCCAGCCCCTCGTAAAATACGCGCAAGCCGCAACGATACGCACCGACGCAGCCATGACGCTCCTCGGCCGGCCACGGGCGGCTCTCGGCCCACTCGAGGACGTGGCCCTCGGCGACATTCGCATCGTCGACGGCGTCGTGCGCTATGCGGATGAGCGCAACGGTACGTCGGAGGAGTGGCGCGCTGTCGACCTCAATCTGCGTGGCCAGCGGCTGAGCGATCCCCTCACTGCAACGGGCAACATCACATGGCGCGGCGAACGCGTCGATTTCTCGGCACTCGTCACCACGCCCAAGGCCGTTCTTGCCGACCAGCTGGCACGCCTCGAAATCAATCTCATGACCAAGCATGCGGAGTTCGGCCTTGATGGCAGCATCATCGCAAGCCCGGCCTTCAAGCTCGATGGCAAGCTGTCGGTCGACAGCCCGTCCGTGCGGGCACTGGTCAGGTGGCTCGGCGCCGAACCGCCGGCCGTCAACGGGCTCGGGCCGCTGCGGCTCACCGGCCAGCTGGCCGCCACTCCGGCCAGCGTCGCCCTAAAAGGGGCCACCATCAAGCTCGACAAGGCGAGCGCCGCCGGCGACATAAACGTAGTGCTGGGCAAGGGGCGGCCGGACATCCGCACCAACCTGAGCATCGACGTCCTCGACCTCAACGACTATATGCCGATGGAAGGCACCTCCACCTCGTCGGCGCCACGCTCTGCGCCATCCCCGGCCAAAGGCGCCGCGCCGGCAGTGAAATCCATCGACGATCTTCTGAAGCGCGAGAGCGGCACCCCGATCCCTGGAAGGTTCAGCCCGCAGGTCAAAGGCTACACGAAGCGCGCCGGTTGGAGCGAGGACCCCATCGACCTGACACCGCTTCGTCTTTTCGACGCGGATGCCCGTCTTTCCGTGGGCCGGCTGATCTTCCAGGAGATAAAGACCGGACGCGCCGCGCTCGACGTCAATCTGAAGGGAGGCATGCTGCAGGCGCTCCTCCGCGAAATGGCGCTCTATGACGGCCGCGGCAATGGCCAGGTCCGGCTCGACGCCCGCAACGCCGCACCCCAGGTGGCAGCCAATTTCACGCTCGACGGCGTGGCTGCACTGGCCTTCCTGAAAGACGCCTCCGATTTCGACTGGGTCGACGGCAAGGCACGCATCCAGTTCGCCATCGCCGGCCATGGCAACTCCGAGAAGGCCATCGTCTCCTCGCTTTCGGGCAAATCGGCGGTGTCGTTCACCGATGGCGCCATCGTCGGCTACAATATTCCCAAGATCGTGCGGGGCCTGCAACAGGGCCAGTTCTCGAACTTCGACCGCCTGACCAGCGAGCGGACGGACTTCAGCTCGCTGACCGCCACGTTCCAGATTGCCGGTGGCATTGCTGCCAACAAGGACCTCAGTCTCGTGAGCCCGCTCCTGCGCGTGACCGGCGAAGGCGATGTCGATCTTGGCCAGCGGCTTGTCGATTATCTCGCAAGACCGAAGCTGGTCGCGAACCTTTCGGGGCAGGGTGGCCAGCAGGGGCTTTCCGGCATCGAGATCCCGTTCAAGGTCACAGGCCCCTGGGACAACCCGAAACTCACCCCAGTGCTCGACGCAGTAATCAAGAACCCGGGCGCCGTGGTCGACGCTGCAAAGAACCTCGCCGACAAGTTCAAGAACAAGAAGGGTGTCAGCGACGCACTCAAGGGCCTGCTCGGCGGTGGATCGGAAAACGGTGACGCCAAGCCCAGTACACAGGAGCTCCTGAAGCAGCTGTTTCGGTGATTCGGTCCGCCCAGCGCCGCCCTTCGATGTGACGCACACGGCACGACACAACGCGGCAAGCAGCGCGTCCCACCTCGCAAGCAAGCAGCGAACAGAGCCCGGAACCCCGTAAATTGCCGCTTCCAAATCAGCGGTTAACGCTTGTTGAACGAGCGCAGAAATTTTTTGCCGCCAGAGCCAAAATTTTTCTTGCGTCGAAAGGGCATTAGCCTCATACACCGGGGTCTCCGGCCGACCACCTGCCCTAAAGGTAGAGGGTGATCCTCAACACCGTGAAGGTAAGGAGCGGGCGGGTCACTCTATCTACTGGTTGGGGAGGGTCCGATGGCCTATGACGACGCCCTCTTCCAATTGGGGATGGACTTGACTCGTTCAAGCACCGCCCAAAAGGAAGACAATGCAGACAATGCGCATGTAGCGCGAGTCGACAATAAAGACTTCTTCATCGAACGCGACGGCGTTCGATATGCTGGTAACCACCTGATCATCGATCTGTTTGGTGCCAAGAGGTTGGACGACCTCAAGCACATCGAGCGTACGCTCAAGCGATGCGTAGAAGTCGCTGGCGCAACACTGCTGCATATCCATCTGCATCACTTCACGCCTAACGGTGGCGTGTCAGGTGTAGCGGTTCTTTCAGAGAGCCACATCTCTATCCATAGCTGGCCCGAGGCCAACTATGCAGCACTCGACGTGTTCATGTGCGGCGATGCAAATCCGCACCTGACGGTGGATGTGCTCCGCGAGGCGTTCCGTGCCCGCAATGTCGTCGTCAAGACGCATCAGCGCGGCGAGGAACTGGAACTGACTGCTTGGCAGGCAGCTGCCAGGGATCGCTCCAGCGCGGCCGAGATGGGCAGCCGGAAGGGCAGCAAGGAAAAGACCAAGGTCCGCGAAGCCGCCTGAGGCGGCCACAGGACCCGGTATCGGCGCACCCGCTGCTGCGGGTGCGCTTTTCGTGCTGGACGAATAAAACCTCTTGCGCTGCACGAGCCGACACCGCCGTAGCCGGACTTGCAGTTCCGGCGGCGAGCGGTCATGGCTTGTCGGACGTCGCACGCCTGCGTTGTTGAGGAGGCTTCGGAATGGATCGATGGGTCGAGGAGACGTTTCACCCAAACTGGCGTGTCAGGCTGAAGGCGGACAAGATCCTGCACGAAGTGAAGACCGTTCATCAGGAACTCGTCATCTTCACGAACGCAACCTGGGGCACGGTGCTGATGCTCGACGGCGTCTGCCAGCTCACCACCTCCGACGAATTCGTCTATCACGAGATGATGGCGCACGTACCATTGATGGCCGCGGCGCGACCGAAGCGCGTCCTCGTCATCGGGGGCGGCGACGGCGGCGTATTGCGCGAGGTACTGAAGCACCCCTCCGTCACCAGGGCGACGCTGTGCGAGATCGACCGCGAGGTCATCGACACCGCACTCAAGTACTACCCGGAGATCCCCGGCACGGCCTTCGAAGACCCGCGCACGGAAGTCGTCATAGCCGATGGGCTGAAGTTTGTCGCCAAGGCGAAGGACCGGTTCGATTGCATCATCGTCGATTCTTCGGAACCGATTGGCCCCTCGGCCGTGCTGCACACGCGCGAGTTCTTCTCGGACTGCCGGGGCGCACTGAAGGAAGGCGGCACGCTCGTCACCCAGAACGGCCTGCCCTTCCACTTCCCCGAGCACCTGCAGCAGACCACGGAGTATTTCGCGAGCCTGTTCGGGCACGCAAAGCCCTATCTATGCACGCAGCCCTGCTACTTCGGCGGCCCGTTCGCGCTGAACCTCGCGACGGATGACGACGACATCGTGGACATCACGGAAAAGTCGCTGGCTCAGCGCCTCTCACGCCGCAGGATCGCAGGGCTCAAGTACTATACGCCGGCCGTCCACAAGGCAGCCTTCGCGCTCCCGGCCTACGTGGCCAAAGCCGCCGATGCGGGCGTAGCTGCTGCGCGCGGCCGGAAACAACGCAAAGGGAAAACGCGATGAGAGGTCGAACAGAAAGCGGTGAAAAGTGAAGCAGCGACCGGCTAACCCCAGCGGCGGTATTCCGTGCGGACCTCGGAAGCCCACTGCCGGATGATCTGGCGCACACTGACCTGAACGTCATCGAAATCGGCCGCCTTCGGCAGAACATTCAGGTAGAGGTCGGAGCTGCCTTTGTCGAATATGCCGCCTTCGATGCCGTCTTCTGCGAAAACGATGATCGGGCGCCTCAAGGCAAACAGCATTCCGGCCTCGAGCTGGTTCCAGGGTGTCGGGAAGTAGGCTTCCGCCCGTTCAGGCTTCTGATGCGGCGTGCCGTGCTTCTCGATAATCTTTGGCGCATACGTTTGCCGAAAGCCCATGATAACACCGCCGTAGCAGGCGCGCGCGAGTATTGCGACCTCCTTGAGCGGAAACTGAATTGCAGTACCGAAATCGCCCAAATTCTTGAGCTGCAACTCTTCGTCCGCAATGAACGCCTGGATCTTGTCCTTCACAGCTTCCTGCTGCGGCGAAAGGCTTGTCGGCTTCGAGACGAAGACGGGAATATTTGCTGTCATCTTGCCGGTTCAATGCTGGGAATTGTTCACCGGCAAGAAATACTCAATGGGAAGGAATTAGCCAAGACCGACCCGCCCCGCCATCGGGTAGGATCATGCCCTACAGTACATCCCCTTCGGCATCCTCGATGGAATAGCCCATTTTTTCGAGCCCCTCCTCGAGGTAGTCGGAGAGCAGCGGCACGCCGAGCAGGTAGCGCGAGGTCGCGTTGATACGTTCGCGCGCTGCCGTCGAGACGGCCTCATCCCAGTCTTCGGGCTCGTAGGTGCCCCGTCCAACCCACATCAATGCTACGAGCGAGATCTGCTCGTCATCGTTCAGGGCATCGATGAATCCCGCTAGCTCTGCGTAGACAGGATCGTTTGCGGTGTTCTCGAGGACGCTCTCGACGTCGTCCTCGCTGTCACCCGTGCTGCCCCATGCACCCACCTTGGCATCGAATTCGCGTGCCTTGATGATGACGTGGGCGACTTTCTCGGGCGCAATGTCCATGCTCCAGCTCCAGCTTGCAAGTTCATACGAGGGGAAAACAAACGTACTTCGCGACGGTTCCGGCCCCGCTCATCGGATGTCCGCTGCCGCGACAAGATCTGCAAGGCGCTGACTGAGCTCATGTGTAGGTACCTTCGTAATATCCAGTGGAAACGAACCGGCCACCCGATCCGCGACCTGCGCCGACAACTCCGCCCTGAGATCACCGAGGAAGGCCGGCGAAGCGACGATCACCAGCCGCTCGAAACCATCCGCGCGCAACTGTCGTGCAAGCGTCCCCGCCATCGTCCGGGCTGCCTGCCGCTTCAACTCGCGGTGCGCGTCACTCGGCGCTTCCATGGCGTGCCGGCCCGGCCCGACGGAATCGTGCGTGCGCCCGGGACGGTCGGTGACGATATCGTGCGAGCGGGGCAGATCCGTCTCCGTCGCCAGATCCCCACGCTCGACGAATGCTGCTCCAGGCTTCTCACGCTCGAAGAAGCGCGCCCGCCCGGCGTCAGCGACGAGTACCATAAGCCTTGCGTTGCTCATGTTGAGCTCCCTGCAAAGAACTGCAACTGGAAACAGACTAGAGGCGAGTCGCGTTGAGAGGCTTGACCGCGATCAATTCCCCTGCCAGCCGTGCTGCAAGGGTCGCGGCAACCTCCGGGGAGAAACATGTCTGAGCAGAACGAGGTCCTGGCGTTCCTGGAATCGCCCGCAAGCTACGATCCGCCACCCGATCGCGTCGAACGCATCGAGACGCATGGCGCATTCGTATTCCTGGCCGGCGAAACCGCGATCAAGATCAAGCGCGCTGTGGCTTTCGACTACATGGACTTCTCGACCCGTGAACTGCGCGAAAAGGCAATCCGCCGGGAATTCGAGCTGAATGCACCGCACGCGCCCGAACTCTACCTCGGCCTCGCATCGATCACGCGAAACCCTGCAGGCGGCCTGCAGTTCAACCACGATGGCGAAACAGTCGAGCTTGCCCTCCGCATGCATCGTTTCGAGCAGTCCGCTCTGCTGAGCGCAATGGCCGATGAGGGAAAACTCGACCTGGACGTCGCGCGATCCATTGCCGATGCTGTCTTCACCTACCATGAAGCATCGGACCGGCACCCAGGCTCGGATGCCGCCGGCTCCGTGCGCAGGATCATTGAGGAACTCGAACCGGCGTTCGCCACCCAGCGCTGCGACGAGCGGCAAGAACGGCCAGACGAACTCTTCGCGGCACTCCGGGCGCATCTCGTACGCACGACCCCGATCCTGCAAAGCCGAGCGGCAGTAGGCGATGTCCGCCGCTGCCATGGCGACCTGCACCTCAGGAATATCGTGATGCTCGAGGGCCGGCCCGTGCTCTTCGATGCCCTCGAGTTCAGTGAGGAACTCGCCACCATCGACGTGCTGTACGATCTGGCGTTCCTGCTGATGGACCTCGACGTCGCCGGGCAGCGCGCCGAGGCGAACGCGGTACTGAACCGCTATCTCTGGCGCCGCAACAGCGAGCGCGACCTCGAGTCACTGACACTGCTCCCGATGTTCCTCGCACTACGCGCAGGCATCCGGGCCATGGTGGCGATGCAGCGTGCAGCCCAACAGCAGGCAGATCGCCCAGGCGTTCCATCGGAAGTCGGGCGTTACCTCGCCAAGGCATTGACCTATGTAAAGCCAACCCCTCCGAGCCTCATGGCCATCGGTGGCTTCTCCGGCACCGGCAAGACGACCCTCGCACGTGCGCTCGCACCGGAATTCGGCGCCTGTCCCGGAGCGCTGCTCATCCGCAGCGACCTCGAGCGAAAGGCGATGATGGGCGTCGAAGAGACCGAGCGCCTGCCGCCGGAGAGCTATACCAGGCAGTCCAGCGACGCGGTCTACGCGCGCGTCTTCGCGAAGGCGGCGAAGGCGCTTGCAGCCGGCCACTCCGTCGTCACCGATGCGGTCTTCTCAAAGCCGGAAGAGAGGGAGGCCGTGGAAAAAATTGCACACGACGCAGGCGTGCCGTTCGCAGGCCTTTGGCTCACCGCAGACAGGGATACACTGGTCGAACGGGTATCCGCCCGCGTCGGCGATGCCTCGGACGCGACGGCGGAGATCGTCGAAAGCCAGCTGGCGGGCGGCGCCGGCACGATCGGCTGGGAGAAGGTCGCGGCCGACGACGGACAGCACCTGACACGCACCCGCGCGCGCAGAGCCCTGGCCGATCTCGGTTTCAAGCTTCTGGTTTGAGCACCACCAGTGCGTCCAGTGCCACGCCGCCGTTTTCTCTGAGCACGAACGGATTGATGTCGATGGACTGGATCCGGTCTCCGGCGTCGATCATCAGGTTGGAAAGTCCGACGAGCGCACGAGCAGCAGCCCGCGCGTCGAGCTTTGCCCGGCCGCGATAGCCGTCGATGAGCTTGCCGGCCCTAGTCCTGGAGATCAGCGCCATGGCTGCCACCTCGTCGAGCGGCGCTCCGCCCGTCGCAACATCGCGGATGAGTTCGAGGTCGACGCCGCCGGTGCCGAACAGGACGACAGGTCCCATCTCGGGATCCCGCGTCGCACCGACGACGAGTTCGAGGCCGCCGCGTACCATCTCCGAAACGAGGATGCCGTCGAGTTTCACCGTGCTGTCGTAGGCGGCAACAGAGCTGTGGATCCGGTCGAACGCCTGACACAGTGCTCCCGCGTTCTCGATACCGACGACGACGCCCCCCGCATCCGACTTGTGGGCGAGCATCGCGCTCAGGGCCTTGGCAACCACCGGATACCCGATCCGGTCGGCGGCCGCGACGGCTTCATCAACAGACGTCGCGACGCTCTCCCGCGTGCCAGCAATGCCGTAGGCGGCGACGAGCTTCTTGGAGGCCGCCTCGTCGAGCGTACCGGCGCCGGCTGCCTTGTCGAGCAAGTCCAGCGCTGCCCGCCGCTCGGCCGTGATCGGCTGGCGCTCCGGCGGCACGGCGTTTGCTGCCTCGACGTGACGCACGACGTGCGCGACAGTCCGCAGTGCCTTGCCGCACTCCTGCAGGAAAGCAAGGTTGCGCACATCCTTGCGGAAGTTGCGGCCATAGTCGGTGATGCCATGTGAGATCATGCTGGTGTAGACGATCGGCTTACCCGCCTTCTCGGCAAGCGCGTTGATCACCCGCATGCTCTCTTCCTTGCGCTCCGAGCCCTCGGCGCGGGGAATCTCCTCCTGCACAAAAATGAGATCGATGCCGGGATCCTCGAGAAAGGCCTCGACCGTAATCTTGAGCACATTGGGGTTGGTGAGCGCGGCGAACCCCGCATCGAACGGATTGCCGATCGAGGTGCCGACAGAGATTACGGTTTCGAGACGTTTGCGGGTTTCGGAACTGAGTGGATTGAATGTCAATCCCGCAGCCGCGGCGGCGTCGAGCAGCAGCCCGCGCATGCCGCCCGAGAGCGTGACGCCGGCAAGGTTGCCACCCTTTGGCAGCGGCGCATGGGCAAGGTATTCGGCGACCTCGACGACATCGTCGGTGGTATCGACACGGATGGCGCCGGCAGCCCCCGCGATGGCATCGAATGCCGCAGCGGAACCGGCGAGCGCACCGGTGTGGGCAACCGCGGCACTGCGCCCTTCATCCGACGTGCCAAGCTTGAGGACGACGACCGCCTTGCCGGCAGCCCTGGCTTTGCGGCAGGCGGCGACGAAGTCCGCCGGATCGCCCCGCACCGATTCCAGATAGCAGATGACGACCTTGCAGCCGGCATCCTCGGCGAAGTAGCTGATATAGTCGGCTGTCGTAAGGCCGGCCTCGTTGCCGCTCGTGATGACGGCGTCGACTTCGAGTCCGCGATCCTCGAGCGAACGCTTGAAGGCCATCGCGATGCCGCCGGACTGGGCGATGATCGAGACCGGTCCGGGCCCCATCCGCATGTACCGGTCATCGGTGCCGGTCATCATCGATGCACTGCCCGAGAGATTGCCGAGGCAGTTGGGCCCCGAAACCGCGAGGCCTGTTTCTTCGATCGCCGCCTTCAGGTCCCGCGCCAGGTCGACCGCACCCGCCTCCTCGAAGCCGGCGCTATAGACGGTTGCGCTGCGCGCGCCCGCCCGATGCGCCTCCCTGAGTGCCTCCGGCACGAAACGCGCGGGAATGAGCACGACGACGTGGTCCGGCGGCTCCGGCAATTCCTCATAGGAGCGGTAGCACCGGGTATCCCATACCGTGTCGCGGCCCGGGTTCATCGGATACACAGGATACGGGTAGTCGTAGCGATGAAGGTTTCGCCACGCACGCTCCGTCCACGTCCCTGGCTTGTCAGTGGCGCCCAGGATCACGACATTCTTGGGAAAGAGAAGCGCACGCACCATCTCGACGCGCGATAGCGCCTGACGGTCGG
>JBJOGJ010000058.1:0-17769 GCA_046048295.1 Pseudomonadota bacterium
ACGATCTCCCCGGCTCCGACGCCTATTGCTCGACCCCGCCATCGTACTGGCGGGAGAAGGCGATCGAAGCGCGCGACAACTCAGCGGACGCCTACCTTTTGAGTTGCGCCAACATATCCGTATTCAGCGTGATCCAGGAACTGGAAACGGAACTCGGCAAGCCCGTGGTTACCAGCAATCAGGCGGTGCTTTGGGACGGATTGAGTAGGGTTGGCTGCACCGATCGCCACGGATGCCCTGGCAGGTTGTTCGATTGCCCCTGACAGAAAAGCAATAGAGGAGACGCCCGATGATGATTTGCAGGACTGCTGCCGCGATGACAGCGATTGCATGGGCGGCACTTCCCGCCCTTGCGCAGACAGACCCGTTCTACAAAGGCAGGACGATCAAGATCGTGGTCGGCTCGGGAACCGGCGGAGGCTACGATATCAATGCTCGCGTACTTGCGCGTCATATGGGCAGACATGTTCCCGGTCGGCCAACCTTCGTGATCCAGAACCAGCCTGGTGCCGGTAGCGTCATCATGACCAACGCCGTCTATAACACGGCGCCGCGCGACGGCACTGTCATTGGTGCCGCCATCAATGGAATGCCAACCGCGCCGCTACTGACCCCCAAGTCCGTCCGCTTCGATGTCAACAAGCTTATCTGGATCGGCTCTACGAACCGCGACACTCAGGTCTCCTATGCCTCGCACACCACACCTGTAAAGAATTTCGACGAATTGACGAGGACCGAACTCGTGGTTGGCGCCACGACCCCAGGCACGACACAGACCGACTATCCCCTGGTCGCCAACGCCTTCCTTGGCACGAAGTACAAGGTGATTAGCGGCTACAAGGCAACGAAGGACATCCATATCGCAATGGAACGCGGCGAGGTCCAGGCGATCGGTTCGAACGCACTCCTGAGCCTGATGGCACTCAACAGCGACTGGGTGAAGGATAAGAAGATCAACGTACTGCTGGCATTTTCGGCACGCCGCCACCCTACTCTGCCAGACGTCCCCACCGTCTTCGAGCTTGCAAAGTCTGACGACGACAAGCGTGCGCTGCGCCTGATGATCGGCCGCCTTGAGTACGGCCGCCCATTCTTCCTGCCGCCGGATGTGCCGGAAGACCGCGTCGCCACGCTGCGACGCGCCTTCAACCGCACCATGGGCGACAGGGAATTTATTTCGGAAGCGCGCAAGGCGAAACTGGAGATTAGTCCGATGACGGGCGAGGAAGTCGCCGCGCTCATCACCGATCTCGCCAGCACACCGAAGGCTATCGTCGACCGCGTCAAGGCAGCCCTGAAAGCCGGCACGACGAAACGCTGAAGCCGATGATCTGGCCTCGCCATGGCAGGCCAGGTTGCCTATATGCTCGGCAGGCGATCCGAACCAGCCAGCAGCGGAGACAACGTGCTCGAATTCACCGACAGGGGCATCTACTGCCCCGCGGGCGATTTCTTCATCGATCCTTGGCGCCCGGTAGACCGTGCATTGATCACCCACGGCCATGCCGATCACGCCCGCCCGGGCCACGCAAGCTATCTCTGCACGAGTGAGGCTGCACCGGTGCTCCGCCATCGTCTGGGAAACATCCTGCTCGATACGATCGGTTACTCGGAAATCTTGACGATTGGTGGCGTGAAAGTTTCGTTTCATCCAGCCGGGCACATTCCGGGGTCAGCCCAGATCAGGATCGAGAAATCCGGCGAGATATGGGTGGTTTCGGGCGACTACAAGCTTCAAGACGATCGGATTTCGCAGCCGTTCGAGCCCGTCCGCTGCCACACCTTTATTTCCGAGTGCACCTTCGGACTACCCGTATTCAAGTGGCGGCCACAGACGGATGTCATTGCCGATATGGAGACTTGGTGGCGCGAGAACCAGGCGGCCGGGCGTTTGAGCGTCATCGGTGCATACGCGCTCGGCAAGGCACAACGCATTATCGCCAATGTCTCCGCCAACATCGGCCCGCTCTACATGCACGCGGCGATTGATAACGTGAACCGGCAGCTGCCAGCACTGCAACCAAAGCTCTCTGCCGCTCGCCTGCTGACGCCGGAGATATCGCCAGGCGATCTGGCCGGTGCACTCATCGTCGTACCTCCTGCTGCAATGGACGCAGCGAATCTGAAGCGGTTTGGCGACGTCTCGACGGCCTTCGCCTCCGGCTGGATGGCATTGCGCGGCATTCGCCGTCGTCGCTCCATCGATCGCGGATTCGTCCTGAGTGACCACGCAGACTGGCCAGCGCTCGGAGAAGCGATACGCGCAACTGGTGCCGAGCGCGTGTATGTCACCCATGGCTACACGCAGGTCTACTGCCGCTGGCTTGTCGAGCAGGGGTATGACGCTCGCGTAGTCACCACCGGCTACGAAGGCGACGAGGATGGTGCGGACAACGTCGAAGCGACAATACCATGAAGCGCTTCGCCCAGATGTACGCGGCACTCGACCGCACCACGAGCACCAACGCGAAGGTATCGGCGCTGGCTACGTATTTTGAGACTGCAAATGAGCCGGACAGGCTTTGGACGATAGCGCTTCTGTCAGGCAGGCGCCCGCGACGGGGCGTGACAACGACATTGCTTCGCCAGTGGGCCGCCGAGGAGGCAGGCATACCGCTCTGGCTGTTCGAGGAGTCATACCCTATCGTCGGCGATCTCGCCGAGACGATCGCCATGGTTCTGCCGCCACCAGGCAAGGCAAGCGATGAGAGCCTGGCCTTCTGGATTTCGCGCACACTCGCCCTGAAGGACCTCACTGAAGCCGACAAGAGAGCCGAGGTCGTCTCTGCCTGGCGGCAACTGGGGACGGATGAGCGCTTCCTATTCAACAAGCTCATCACTGGCAGCTTCCGCGTAGGCGTTTCCCAGAAGCTCATGACGCGGGCACTCTCGCGAGCCACAGGCATCGAGGAGAATATTCTCGCACATCGCCTTATGGGCAATTGGATTCCCGAAGCGACAACTTGGCAGCAGTTGCTCTGTTGTGACAATCCGGAGCATGACCTTTCGAGACCATACCCGTTCTATCTCGCATATCCACTCGAGACGGAGCCCGAAGCGCTCGGCCCGCCCGCGGATTGGATTGCAGAGCGGAAATGGGACGGCATCCGCGGTCAGCTCATATTGCGCGGCAGCCGCCACTTCTTGTGGTCGCGCGGCGAGGAACTCATCACCGACCGATTCCCGGAGTTCGCGTCCCTTGTCGGCCAACTCCCCAATGGCACGGTGATAGATGGCGAGGTCGTGGCCTGGGGCGGTAGGAAACCAATGCCGTTCCAGGCCTTGCAGACGCGCATTGGACGCAAGGCCCTGACAAAGCGTCTGCTCGCCGAAACCCCGGCATTGATAATCGCCTATGATCTGCTCGAATGGCAGAGTGAGGATGTCCGAACAATGCCGATGGTCGAACGCCGGGCAATTCTGGAAAGGCTGACGTCGACGATCCCAGCCGAAGCGCCGCTACGGCTATCGCCGCTTGTCGACTTCTCCAGCTGGTGTGACCTGGTGGAAGCACGCGATGCGTCCCGCAAACACGCGAGCGAGGGCCTCATGCTCAAACGAAAGGGGAGCGCCTATCAGACCGGGCGTCGACGAGGCGACTGGTGGAAATGGAAGGTCGACCCGCTGACCATCGACGCAGTGATGATCTATGCCCAATCTGGCAGCGGCCGTCGCGCCAACCTGTTCACGGACTTCACATTTGCAGCCTGTGATGAAAATGGCGAACTGGTGCCCTTCGCCAAGGCTTATTCGGGACTGACTGACAGCGAGTTTCGTGAGATTGCGACCTGGGTCCGGCGCAACACGCTCGAGCGGTACGGACCCGTACGCCGTGTCCATCCAGAACAGGTCTTCGAATTGGCTTTCGAGGGCATCCAGAAGAGCAAGCGCCACAAATCCGGAATTGCGTTGCGCTTCCCGAGGATCCTGCGCTGGCGGCGTGACAAGAAGCCCGCCGACGCCAATACCATTGCCGATCTGCATCGACTGCTCGCAACGCTTGGCGAAAGCTGATATCGGCAGACAGACCGTTAATGCAGATACCGTATCCTGATTTCCGCGCCGCATTCGGGATTTAGGTCATGTTTGAATTGCTTGTAGCAGCAGCTCTGGCCGGAGTTATATACCTCGGCTTCAAGGCCGGCGACCTTGCCCGCAAGCTGTCGGCTCTCGAGACGAACGTAAAGACTCTCGAGGCACGGCTCGCCCTTGTCGACGACGCATCGAGTCCGGATGAACCTCGGGCCCCAGCCGAAAATGCACCCGATGCACCGCTTGCCCGAACTGCACCCGCTGAAACCCCTGCCGCACCTGTCGAACCACCTCCAGCAACAGCTGTCCCGCCCATAGTCCCGCCGTCGAGCCCGCCCTCCCCGCCAGACGCACCGCCTCCTTCGAACAGCGAGCCGGGTCTGGAGGAACGCCTGGGCACGAAATGGGCTGTCTACGTCGGAGGCATCGCAATTACGCTCGGCGGCATATTCCTGGTCAAGCACGCCATCGATATGGGGCTACTGGGTCCCGCTGCCCGCATCCTCCTCGGGCTTTTGCTGGGTGCCGGTCTTGTGGCCGCCGGAACCTACATGCGGCTGCGGGACATTGACGTCGCAGTGAGCACTGTGAACGGCGCCCATGTCCCCAGCGTTCTTTCCTCGGCCGGCACGGTCGTGCTGTTCGCAACGATTTACGCTGCCTACGCCCTGTACGGCTTCCTCGACCAGACCGCCGCCTTCCTGCTGCTCGGCGCAACCGGCATAGCAACCATGCTGGCAGCCGCCTTGCATGGCCCCTCGCTTGCCGGCCTGGGCCTCGCTGGCTCCTATATCGCACCGCTTCTCGTTTCCACCGACAAGCCTGCCCCGTGGGCCCTCGTCATCTATCTTGCAGTTGTTTCTGCAGCGGCGCTCCTGCTTGCTCGACGCAGAACATGGCCGTGGCTGACAAAGTCTGCACTGGCTGGCATCGCGCTGTGGTCGCTACTGATGATCGCCGGAACAGCCTTCAGTGAAACACCGTGGGATCTGCCGCTGATGGTCCACGTCCTCGTGCAATCGGCCATCGCAGCAGTTGTAACCACTACGGCTGCAGTCGCCAGCAAGGTGCATGATGAATCGCAGCCGGACACTGAAGTGAGCGCGATCCTCTTCGTGGTCACCGCACTTGCTGTTCTCACCCTGTTGGCCGTGCCGTATTCCCACCCATTCCACCTGCCGTTCTGCTGGGCGATGATTGCCCTGTTGGTGTCCACAGCCTGGCTCTCAGCCGCAGCATCGGTAGCATTCCTGGCTGCAGGAATTGTTGTAGCGTTTACACTTGGTTTCTGGCCTGGCGTCGGCGATCCAGCTACCGCGCGCCACACGTTTGACAATCCAGCAGCCCTGATACGGCTGCCAACGAACGTGGCAAGCTTTCTGACATTCGCCCTTGCCTCCGCCGCGCTGGTGGCACTGCCTGCCATCGACGCTCTCTGGCGCAGGCGTGACCTGTCATATGGAACTACAGGCCTGATCGCTCTCGCCGCAACACTGACACCACTCGCCGCACTCGTTGTTGCATATCTCCGCATTACCGGGTTCGGCACCGGCTATTCGTTCTCGGCCGCAGGCGCACTGCTCGCATTCGCTTTCGCCTGGCTCGCTGATACCTTCCAACGGCTCGAAGCCGAAAAGCAGATGGAAGCTCGACGCATCCGGACGGGCGCCTTTGCCGCTGCCGCCATCGCCGCCCTCTCGATTGCCCTGGTTGCAACACTGCAGCACGGTTATCTGACAGTCGCCCTGGCCCTGACCGCATATGGCACCGCCTATGTTTCGATCCGCCGTGACATACCGATGCTTCGAAACGTCGTCGCGGCCCTCGGATTCGTGGTGCTGGCACGCATCGTCTGGGATCCCTTGGTCATGGGCGAAGACGTCGGCAGCCTACCAGTCCTGAACTGGCTGCTCCTAGGCTATGGCGTACCCGCCGCATGTTTCGCTGCTGCAGGCCACTTGCTTCGCAAGAGCGCCGACGACACGGCGAGCCGCATCTGCGATGCCCTGGCAGTCCTGTTCACGGCGCTACTCGGTTTCTTCGAGATCCGTCACTTCGTACATTCCGGCGACGCCCTGGCCCTGTCCACTGGGCACCTCGAGATTGGCCTCTTCGCGACGCTGGCGATTGCCATGTCCTACGGGCTCTGGCGGATCGGATTGATGCGTGAAAATCCAGTTTTCGAGGCTGCGCGCACGATTGCATCGACTGCTTCGGCTCTGCTTGTACTCGCCGGCCTGGTCCTCGTTCACAACCCTGCCATTAGCGACGAGGCGATTGTCGGTGGTGCCATCCTCAACACCCTGCTTCCGTCATACCTGTTGCCAGGACTGCTCGCGCTCTTCGTTGCGCGCCAGGCAATAGGGCGGCCGCCCGGATGGTACTCGCTCGCCGCCGCGAGCTTGTCGCTCGCTCTCATCTTCCTCTACGTGACACTCGAGGTGCGCCACGCCTACCACGGCGCGCACGTCGGCCTGTTCCGGGGCACGAGCGACGCCGAGATGTGGTCCTACACGATAGCCTGGCTCCTGCTCGCAATCGTCTGGCTCACCTATGGCCTCATGCGCGGGTCGCTGCCGGCACGCGCCGCCTCGGGATTGCTGCTTACCGTCACCATCGCCAAGGTGGCTCTGTTCGACCTCTCTGGCGTTACCGGGGTCTGGCGCGCACTGTCGTTCCTCTGCCTCGGTGGCGTGCTCATCGCGATCGGCATGGTGTACCAGAAACTGGTGTTCGATAGGTCACGCCGTGATACCGGCAGCCCTGCGGAGACGATTTGAAAAAACGCGGGCGGCCCAATGGACCGCCCGCCATTGATCGATGGATCAGTTGCCGACTAGTTCTCGGGGATAGTGAACTTGCGTGCCTTCTCGATCAACTCTGGCGGAGTCTTGTAGAAGCTCGCAAACAATGCCTCAGCCTCCTCACCCGACATCGGATCGAACGTCACGCCGACCTTCTTGCCCTCGGCCACCAAATCCGGATCCTTGAATGTATCGAGCATCGCCTTGCGAAGTGCCTCGACGCGATCCTTGGGTGTTTTTGGCGGCGCAGCCAAAGGTCGCGCAAGCTCGGTCTGGCGGAAGATCACATCCGCCACCTTCACATCGTCCTCTGTCTTGAGAAGCTTGTACATCTGCGTGGCATCGCCGAAGTAGGGCACAGTCGCATTCTTGCCGAACTGCACGATGACCTTTAGGTCACCATCCTTCACATGCTGGTCGTAGGCAGATCGCACCGAGGATTCGAACATGCCGCAGCTGCCATCCACTTCGCCGCGCTGCATCGCGAGCGAGACGCCCTTCGTGCCCTTGTAACCGAACACGACCTTTATCTTGGCCCCGAACATGTTCTTTATGAACAGCGGATGCTGGCTGGTTATAGCTGTCGGCGAAGTCGAACCGAACACCACTTCCTTCTTGGCCTTGATGAGATCCTCGAGCGACTTGATGCCCTGACCGGCACCTTTCCAGACCGCACATGCTGCAATGTCGCGATGCATGCTGCCGATCCACTCGAATTCGCGAGGATCGTAGACGGCCGCCTTGTTTCCGAACAGCGGCTCTAGAGCAGTCGACGAGGCGAACACACCGAGCACAGAGCCATCCTTCGGCGCAACCTTGGCGAGTGCATTCGCCACTTTCATCGAGCCGGCTCCCGGCACGTTCTGCACCACGACAGTCGGATTTCCGGGGATGTACTTGCCGAAATAGCGCGACATCATGCGCGTGTTGGTGTCATAGCCGCCACCGACGCCATAACCGACCTGTATGGTCAACGTCTTGCCCTTGTAGAACTCCGCAACCGATTGTGCGGTCGCAGCACCCGACATGGCGGCAGTCGCAGCAGCAGCGGTAAGCGCAACGGACATCAGGCGGGAATTATTCATCCTTGCCTCCTTTGGACCTTTTTGATTTTGCCGGGGCACGTACTGAACCCCGCTGGCTGCAGACCCTATACCATCAATTTTGGAATAACCAGGGTTCGAAGCCGTGATCCGATGTGCTAGGGCACAGGTCAGCCCCGTGCGACGGCAAACCGGACAATTCAAAGGCCCTGTCGCAATTTGGTTGTTCCACGGACCCCAGTCGCCTCCATATGAGGCATACTGGCACCGCCTGCCAACTCGAAAGTCGGCTTGAGTGTCGCGTGACAACCGCTGTCTCTGCGCCTTGCCGTAAGCTCTTCGCAATTGGCCTTAAGCACGCGTCTTTAACCGCGGCTGAGCAAACGGGCGCGGGCGCGGCAGAAGGTAAATCCCATGCCCCATCAAGGCGTCTCAGGCCTTCCAGGCCCCACTAGTACCTGAATTTGAGGGTGGCCCAGACCCTGTTTCGATACATCGTGTCTTCGTCGGCGGTATGCCGCTGCTGGTGCTCATACCGAAGACCGACAGAAAAGTTCTTCGTGTGAAAGTAGTCCAGCTGCAGCGTACCGAGATAGGTATCGCGCGGCCCATCGAAATCCGCATCGGTCCGCAGCCAGTATGCTCCGGCGCTGAAGACCGTGTTGTGCAGGACATCGAATTCCACACGCGACTTGAGCGTGGAGAAGGTCAACAGGCTCGTGTCTCGCGCCTCGCGCGCAAGCGCCCCCTCTATCGAACTGTCGACGAGGCCCGGCTGATCCGTCAAGGTGGGATCGAAAGTAAGTACCGGAGTGTCGACGATCCCGTGCTCGGCACCGAAATAGAAGCGCGTGCTCTGCGTCGGCAGCCAGGTGATTTCGGCCTTTGCCAGTACCGAGTTGGTAGACTCCAGGTCTTGGCGATCGTAGGCGCGCCTCGCATATCCCCCGGTGAACTTCCACCGTAACAGCGGACCGGTTTCTGCGGCGACCCCAACCCGCACATCGAAACCGGTCGCATCCAGGTCTCCGGTTTTCGTCGAATTTTCAGCGGTGAGATATCTCAACAGCCGGAAATCGCCGGTGAGCTCGTAACCTGGCGAAAACCGGTATCCGAGCGATAGCTGGCCCGTGGCGACAGTGAGGTCGCGCCGGTCGAAGTCGATGATCGAACCGTCTAAGGCCTGCACGTTCTGGAAATCCCAGTGTTGCACAGCCGCCCCTATCGCCCCATGAAGCCGCCCGGCATCTCGCTCCAGGGCGACAGATGCCATGTGGCTGGAAATAGGTGTCTTTCCGATTGCGCTCGCCGGAACCCGCGGTCCGGTCGTTTCCTCGTGCTGACGGCTCGCGTGCATGTTGAAGCTAAGCGTGTGAGCATGATCGATGTGAAGCGCCGATTGTACACGCCCGAAAACGTCGTCGTGGTCGAGTTCCGAGTTCCAGAAGTACCGGGCCATCCGCCCGCCGACACCGACATTGAGCATGTGCCTCGGCAGCCGGCTCTGCAGCCTCAAGACACCGTCGACGTCGGTCCTGAAGTCCGAAACCTTGCTATCGGCGGTGCCGTAGAGGTTATCGTCGAACATGGTCGTCACAGACGCCTCGGGAAACATCAGGAAATTCCCGACTGTCATGCCTTCCGGGCGGTAGGGGACCCTCAACTCGGAGCCGTCGACCTTGGCTTCATCATACCGCTTGAGGGTGTCGGCGCGCGCCACGGTACCGTTTCGTTCTATTGCCACGCTCTGCGCCGCAGCCTCCGTCGCCGGTAAAGCAAGGCTTACGCCGGCCGCTGCCAGCATCGCCCTCCAAGCCGGTCCGTCGCGCCTGCTTCCAGATACTCCCATCGATCGCAGCCGCTTAGAAGAACCGTTCCGGCACGCGAATGTTGTCGCCCGGCAGGATCTCGATATTGTCTTCAGCGGCGACGCGAACAGCATGGCCGATGCTGGCCCGCCTCAGGATGACGTAGCCCTCTTCTGCCCTGTAGCTGAAGCCACCAGCGGCAGCGATTGCATCCAGCAACCTCAGTCCTGGCTTGAACGCATATTCTCCACCGTTGCGCACCTCGCCATGCACGTAGAAGGGCCGATAGGTTGCGATCGACATCGCCACGCTGGGTGTCGTCATGTACCCTGAAGACAGCTTGCCGACGACGCGCCTCCGGAAAGTGGCCAGGCTTGAGCCGGCGGCAGGCATGTTGCCGACGAGAGGCAGGGAGACGCGACCATCAGCGCCCACTTCGTAGACGCCGGTCAGTTCGCTCTCGCCATAGACTCGGATGTCGATCTTATCGCCGACGCGCAGCTTGACGACATCTGCCGCTTCCGGCCCCCGAAGGCTCCCTTCATGCCACGGCAGATCATTGTTAAGGGCACACCCGGCGGATCCGAGAGCTGCGATCACTGCGAGCGCAATGAACTTCCGGACACAACAAAAGCAGGCTGCACGATACGCAGAAACGATATCAGGGGAGGGCATCGCTCGACTTTCGACCTCTTATGACGTCAGGCCGCGAATCAGTAGCCAGCAACAGCTCTCAGCCGAACTACGCAACTACAATTGTCCACAGCTTAACAACGTTTTTATTACCATGTCTCGGCAAAGAATTGCTTAAAAAACACAGCGCGGCCAGATATTTGGCCGCGCTACTATGCCTAAGCGATTGAACGGGGATAAACCGGTCTCGGCCCCTGACAATTCCTACTTTTTCTTTCGGAACTGGCTCGTGTCGCTCGCCGCAATGGCTTTATCGATGACTGCCTCGGGATACTTGTAGATACTGTCGATCAACGCATGGATTTCTTGTCCCGTCATCGGTTTGGTTAGATCGACACGCCGCCGCTTTGCCTCTGACAGGAACTCCTGGTCCGCGAGCACGGCGCTGAAGGCATCGCGGAAGATCTTCGCGATTTCCGGTGACGCACCTGGCGGCAGCAGGAACGGGCGCCCCATCTGCTGGCGCGAGAATACGAGATCGAGCACCTGACGCTGCTCTTCGGTCTTGACGAGGTCAGGTATGTTCGGCACGTCGGGAAACACCAGGTGCTTGAACATTGAGAGTTGGATCAGGGGCGTGATGAGCTTCTTCTCGATCCAGTCGGGCCGACTTGTGATCATTGAAGAGTAGTGGTAGCTGCCCGTGCCGTGCAGTTCACCCCGCTCTATTGCGAGGGCAATCGCGCCAGTGCCGCGGTAGCCGGAAATGATCTTGAATTTCGTGCCGACCACACGATTGAGAACCAACGGGAAGATGACGTTGCCGGATGTCGGCCCACCGCCCCCAACCAGCATCTCCTTCTCCATTACGTCCTTGACGGACTTGAAAGGCTGCGTATGCCAGGAGAGCACGATGCCGACTTCGCTGTTGAGGCTGCCGATCCATACGAACTTGCGCGGATCGAACCGGATACCCTTGGTCTTGAAGATCTCTGCCGTCGCGGTACCGCCACCGACAGTTCCGATCACGGTTCCGTCGTTCTTGGCCTTTTCGTAGATGTAGTTTGCGGCAACGAGTGTGCCTGCTCCGGGCATGTTCTGGACGACGAACCGCGGATTACCCGAAATGTATTTCGGCAGGTACTGCACCAGAAAGCGGCCATAGACGTCGTAGCCGTCCCCCGTATTGCCGCCAACGATGAGATTGATGGTCTTGCCCTTCAGCGCGTCGGAGCCTTGAGCCCCCACAGAATTTGGCAGCATCAGGCAAATGGCCAGTAGGGCTACGGCTCTGGCTTGGATCGAGAGCGGCATGGACGTTGGTTCCTCCTAAGAAGTCAGGGCATTGGTCTAGGGCTCCACTTCGGCAGCCCCTGCACGATCATGCCCTGCAGCCAGGGTATGGACAACCCAGCCGTACCGGATACGCCTCACTTTGCCGGCTCAATCGACACAGGCCTCGCCGAATCCATCCTCAACCAGCGCGACGATTGCCGCGAGGGCTGCTTCGGCATCCGGCCCTTCGGCCTCGATAAGCAGCTCCGCACCGGGCCCTGCAGCGAGCATCATGAGCCCCATGATCGAGGTTCCCCCGACCGTCTGGCCGTCCCGGGTAACCGTCACCGTAGCCTCGAACCCCTGTGTGCATTTGACGAATTTGGCAGAGGCTCGCGCGTGCAGCCCCTTCACATTGCGGATCGTGACTGTCCGCGCCCTGTGGCCGTGACCTTGGCTGTCCATATTGCTCCGTTGGTGGCGCTATCAGTGGCCGTCAGCATTCACCGCTGAGGATCTGGCTGGCGATGGAGATATACTTGCGGCCAGCGTCACGGGCAGCCTCGATCGCCTTCGCCATCTCGTTACCCCCCCGCACGCTGGCCAGCTTGACGAGCATCGGCATGTTGACGCCAGCAATCACCTCGCATGAGGCTTCCCCCATCACGGAGATCGCGAGATTCGAGGGAGTTCCGCCGAACATGTCGGTGAGGATAATCGCTCCATTACCGCTATCGACCTCTGCCACTGCAGCCAGTATCTCGGCGCGCCGTTGCTGCACGTCATCGTCCGGTCCGATCGAAACCGTCGCGATCTGTTGCTGCGGTCCCACAACATGCTCGAGCGCGGCGCGAAACTCCTGCGCAAGCCCACCGTGCGTAACAATTACAAGCCCGATCATGACGTCGATCCGCAATGCCGAATGAAACAGCCTAACCTCGGCGTGCCCACGCACAAGCCCCCATAATGCGCGTTGGCTCAAGATTCGCAAGCACAGGTGGCAATCAGTCCTTAATCACCCTGAAATGCCGGCGTTCCGGCAAGCGCCAGCAACAGCTTGAGCGGTGCCGAAGCCTCAAAAGGATCCAGCGCGATCCGCCGCACGGGCCGCCCCGCGACGGAAACAGTTTCCACACTTTCAGGCATTCTTTCGATTTCATCGCGCGCGACGAGATCGACGATGAGATCGAGCCGGGCCGATGTAATCGCAGGCACCCGAAAGATGCCGAGCCCCCGGACCTCGATCATGCCGGTGAGCGCCGCCGGAGCCGAGACGATAACGTCGTCTCCGTCTCGCGTCGCAATCGATTGGTCGTCGGCAACGAGTTTCGCCTTCCCCCCTGCGGCAAAGCCCGCCGGCACGGAAAGGCACCTGAGCGCGAGGTCCGATTTCCCAGCCCCGCTGGCGCCCCGGATCATTGCTGCCCGGCCGCTGAGCGCAATAGTCGTCGCATGGTAGTATTCAGCCGTGCCGTCCAAGTTGTGTCACCACTCGGTTCCGACGTTTCGATCTGCCGGCCACCGGCAGCCGTACGACAAATCTGGCACCGATTGGCCGAGCAGCGCCTGGCGCATCGCGTTGAACACCTGAAGCATAGCGGTTTTCCGCCCATATATCGCCGTCGTGCGCCCGAATGATTTCCCGTGCAATGGCTAGTCCGAGACCCGAGTTGTTGCCGCGGCTCGACTCCGCCGTTGGCCGATAAGTGTAGAAGCGCGTGAATATGGTCTCAAGCTTGTCCGGCTCGATGCCCGGCCCTTCGTCCTCGATGGCGATCTCGACGTACTGTCCGCCGCGCCTTGCAGAGACGGTGACCGTCGAATCCTCCGGCGTGAACGAAATCGCATTGTCCATCAAGTTCGTAATCACCTGGCCAAGCCTGCCCGCGTGGGCTTCGACAGTGAAAGCGCCGCTGATGCCGGTTTGGGCTATGTTCAACTCGATCTTGCGGCTGTCGTCGCTCAACAGGTCACGAAAGGTATCGACAATCCCTTGCAGCAGGATGCGAACCTTGACCGGCTCCGTCTCTTGGCGAGCGAGTTCGGCATCGAGACGGGAAGCATTCGAAACATCGGTAATTAGCCGGTTGAGCCGCTTCAGTTCCTCCTGAATTTGATAGACGAGTTGGTCGCGCTGCTCGTCCGTGCGCGCGTAACTGAGAGACTCCGCGGTCGATCGCGCCGCCGTGAGCGGGTTCTTCAACTCGTGGGCGACGTCGGCGGCGAATTTCTCGCTGGCCTCGATGCGATTGTAGAGCGACGTCGTCATCGTCGTGAACGCTTGCGCCATCTGCCCCACCTCATCCTGTCGGTTCAGCAGGTCGGGCAAACGCTGGCGGGCATTGATGTGCCGGCTGACGTGCTCCGCCGCCGCCGAGAGCCGCCGCATCGGGCCGGCAACAGTCCGGGCCAACAGCCAGGAGGCCGCAATCGTCGCCGCTAGTGCAAGCAGCGCGATCTTGAAGATTGCCCAGTATTCTTCGGCCAACACGTCGTCGATCTCACCCGGTCGGGTCGACAGAAGCAGCACACCGAGCACAGCATTGTTTCGCTGGACCGGGATCGCGATCGACACGATCTGCTCGCCTTCCGGCGTCAACTGCCGCAGCGGGTTTGCCTTGCCCTTCAACGCCTCCCGCACCTCAGGGTAGAGCATCCCGTTGGCACTGCCGATCTCCTTGTAGACGCCAAGATCGGAACTGGACACATACTGCAGCAGGCGCGTCCAGAAGCTCTTCGTGTTGGGACGCGGGTTGTCCGCTGCAGGATCACTCGGCGGAGCCGTCAACCTACCTAATGTCGGAATTCGCGCCGTGTCGACCAGCAGCGAACCATCGCGACCGTAGACCCGCGCACGATTGGATGTGATCGGGATCAGTCGCATCAGGACCGGCGTCACCCGCTCTGGTCCGAGAACCATCTCGAGTGTGGCGAAACCATCGTCGCGATATGGGATCTGCGCCCCTTCGACAGGAAGCGCATCGGGGTCGATCAGGAGGTTCTGGCCATCCACTTTGGCATTGGACGCGATTGCCGCGGCGATGATCTCCCCCTGCGCCTTGAGGCTTTCGGTCTTCGCCTCGATCAACCACGCCCGCTGCTGCGAGAGGTAGATGTAGCCACCAAGCAGGATGAGAAGTCCGATGAGATTCGATACGAATATGCGCCTGAGCAGGCTCGCCGTGATGAAACGGATCAACGGCCCGTTCTTGACGAATTCGCCAACCGGTTCCAGTCGCCTTGCAATCCCGCTGACCAGCGGCGAAAGCGGTTCCAGCCACCGCAAATAGGGCTGTAGCCTTCCGGCGGTGCTGGCGGCGACTTCCCCGGCGCGCTCGCGCGCCCTGCGCCACCACTGCATGCCGCGTCGGGACCAAGATACCAGAAGTCCTTCCGAGCGGACCGCAGGACGGGAATCGAACGTCATCGACGGCTCCCTGCAAACAACCGGCCTTAGGCTTCCTTGAACCGGTAGCCGACGCCGTACAACGTCTCGATTACATCGAAAGCATCATCGACCTGCTTGAACTTCTTGCGCAACCGCTTGATGTGGCTGTCGATGGTCCGGTCGTCGACATAGACCTGATCGTCGTAGGCGGCGTCCATCAGCGCATCTCGTGTCTTGACGACACCAGGGCGCGCGGCAAGCGCCTGCAGAATGAGGAATTCCGTCACCGTCAGTGTAACAGCCCGGTTGTCCCAGTGGCAGGTATGCCGCTCCGGATCGAGACGCAATTTCCCGCGCTCGAGCACACGAGCCGCCTCCGCCTGTGTCGCGGCGGCGTCCTTCGGCTGCACCCTGCGCAAAACCGTTCGCACCCGCTCGACAACCAGCCGCTGCGAGAAGGGTTTGACGATATAGTCGTCGGCACCCATTTTCAGACCAAACAACTCGTCGATCTCCTCGTCCTTCGACGTGAGAAAGATGACGGGCATATCCGACTGCTGCCGGATACGCCTGAGCAACTCCATCCCGTCCATCCTCGGCATCTTGATGTCGAAGATTCCGAGGTCTGCCGGCTCCTCGCTCAGGGCCTCCAACGCCGATGCACCATCGTTATAGGTACGAACCCTGTATCCTTCGGCCTCCAGCGCCATGCGCAGCGACGTCAGGATGTTCCGCTCATCATCCACCAGAGCAATCGTGCTTTTTTCTTTCATTTGCTCCCGCCTGTTTTTTGGATTCGCCTGGCCGTGATATCGGTACTGATCCGAGGACGGGCGCCGTCTATGACCCCAAGTTGGGCGAAATGTGGCAGTCGTGACTTCCGAAACTGCGCATCCCGATGCTTAATGTAGCCTGAATGGGCCTCGGTTCGCCAGCGTCGAAATTGGCTGTGTAGAGTTGGCCGCCTTCGCGTTGCGAATTGACGCGCCTTCGCACTGCCGACCAGGGCCCGCCACACCACCGCAAGCACGCCCGGCATGCGTATTCCGGCCGCTTTACCAGAAGAGTCAAATTGTTACCAATACTGCGGCTTATTAAACGGCCGCGCTTGACACCTTGAATCCCATGGTTTGAGTATGGCCCCGCTGTGTTATAAGAAGGGCACAGGGGTATGGGTGCCGCTGCCCCTTTCCGCGGCGCCTCGATTTGCATTGAAGGTGGAGATACCGATGAGCGTACGCGGATTTCCGGCCGCGCACGTCGCCGTTTCCGCCTTTTTTCGACATCAATGATGCGACCGGATCTGGGAAGAGCGATGCCAACGGAGATGTTCCCTCTCACTGCAGCCGCAAAAATTCATCATAACACGACGACGACGGAGCTTGCGGAGATCTCGATTCGTCGGGGCGAGGCGCGGTTCGCAGCCTGCGGCGCGCTCGTGGCCGAGACCGGCGAGCACACCGGCCGTTCCGTCCAGGACAAGTTCGTCGTCTCAGACGAGGTTACCGAGCCGGTCGTCTGGTGGGACAATAACAAGTCCATTTCGCGGGAAAATTTCGACCTTATCCTCGAGGATTTCAAGGCCCATGCGAAGTCTCTGGACCTGTTTGTCCAGGATCTGCATGGCGGCGCCGATCCCGAGTATCGGATCAATACACGCATCTTCTGCGAATACGCCTGGCACGCCATGTTCATCCGCCACCTTCTACGCATCCCGACCGATGCGGAGCTCGGAGGCTATGTACCCCAGTTCACCATCGTCAATCTTCCGAGCTTCCGCGCCGACCCTAAGAAGTACGGTGTCAGGAGCGAGACGGTCATTGCCTGCGACCTGAGCCGTGGCCTGTTTCTCATCGGTGGCACCTCGTACGCCGGCGAAACGAAGAAATCGGTGTTCACCTACCTCAACTACATCCTTCCCGGCAAAGACGTGCTGCCTATGCACTGCTCCGCCAACATGGGCGAGAACGGCGACGTAGCACTGTTCTTCGGCTTGTCCGGCACCGGCAAGACGACGCTATCTGCCGATCCCAACCGCGCCTTGATCGGCGACGATGAGCACGGCTGGTCGCCGAACGGCGTCTTTAATTTCGAAGGCGGCTGCTACGCCAAATGCGTGAAGCTCTCCGAAGAAGCCGAGCCCGAGATCTGGGCCGCCACGAACCGTTTCGGCGCGGTTCTGGAGAATGTTGTCCTCGATCCCAAGACGGCGGTGCCCGATTACGATGACGAAAGCCTGACGGAGAACACGCGTTCGGCCTACCCGCTGACCTTCATCAAGAACGCGCTGCCAACCGGCATGGGTGGCCAACCGAGCAATATCTTCATGCTTGCAGCCGATGCCTTCGGCGTCATGCCGCCGATCGCCAAGCTGACGCCCGATCAGGCCATGTACCACTTCCTTTCGGGCTATACCGCCAAGGTTGCGGGCACCGAAAAGGGGCTGGGTAGCGATCCGGAAGCTACATTCTCGACCTGCTTCGGCCATCCCTTCCTGCCACTACATCCGAGTGTTTATGGCGACATGCTGCGTCGCCTGATGGCTGAGCACAATGTCGACTGCTGGCTGGTCAACACCGGTTGGACCGGTGGCAAGTACGGCGTTGGCCATCGCATGCCGATCAAGGTGACGCGCGCGCTGCTGCATGGAGCACTTTCGGGGTCACTCGCAACCCGGCCAATGCGGATAGATCCCATTTTCGGCTTCGAGGTGCCAACGGAGGTGCCGGGCATCGATTCCAAGCTGCTCGACCCAGGCCGCACCTGGGCGGATCCAGCCGAGTACG
>JBJOGJ010000059.1:0-17735 GCA_046048295.1 Pseudomonadota bacterium
GAGGGCGGCTCCGGCTTCAAGAATAGCGACGGCTAACGTCGTTCGGGCGGGCACCTTTACGCGGCCATCTGCGTTGTGCAGGGTGCAAACTGCAATTCACCGTCATGGGCGATGCCCACCAGGCCCGTTGTTGATGCGTATTTCACTCGACCTGCCCGACGCGCGGTTCATGCCGCTGCTTGTCATGCTCGCCTTTGTCATGTGTGGCATGACCGTGCCATCGCCTGTACTGCCGCAGTTCGCAACGGCACTGGCAGGCGATCCTGCAGTCGCCGGGTTTGCGGTATCGGTGTTCGGTTTCGCGCGCCTCATCAGCAACTGGCCGGCAGGCGCCTTCTCCGAGAAAGTCGGCCGCCAGCCTATGCTGGTCGCCGGACCGGTCATCATGGCGATCTCCGGTCTCGTCGCGGCACTCTCGACGACGTTCACCATGCTGCTCATATCGCGACTTCTTCTGGGGGTTGGCTCCGCCATATCCATGACCGTTGCAATGGCGGCGATCGCCGATCTCAGCACGGCCGAAAATCGTGGACGTGCAATGGCGCTGGTGCAGGGCGGTGCGCTTGCCGGCTGGGCGCTCGGCCCGGCTGTCGGCGGTCTCGCTGCATCGCTCGGCGGCTATGCCGCCCCCTTCTGGCTACAGGCGGCAATGATGGCGGGGGCGGCGGCCATCATCCTCGTTTTCCAGAAAGAGACGCGGGTCCGGGTAGCTGGCGCTCGCGGCCAGTCCTTTTCCGGAATTCTCACCATGATGCGCGACATCGGTTTCGTTGCCGCCTGCGTCGTGACGTTTTCGATCTTCTTCGACCGCACCGCGCTTTCGCAGTACCTGATGCCGCTCGCGGGTGAGCTCGAGTATGGCCTCACGCCTGGCATCATCGGCTTCGGCATGACACTGATCGCCGCTGGAAATGCGTTGGTGCTGTTCTTCATCGGCAGCCTGATCGACCGACACGGCGCCATGCGCTGGCTCGGCGTCGGTAGTATCATCACTGCAATCGGGCTCATCGTGTACACCCTCGGCCAGACGATGGCGGCCTATCTCGCTGCCTCATTCATCGTCGGCATCGGCACCGGCTTCACGGGGCCTGCTTCGAGCGCGTTTGCAGCCAACCAGGCGCCAAAGGGGCAATTCGGATCTGCAATGGGTGTCGTGCGCATGGTCGGAGACAGCGCCTTTGTCATCGGTCCGATGATCATGGCAGTCGTTGTCGCGACACCGAGCCTCGGCATTCGAGCAGGCTTCCTCGTCGCCGCCATCCTCGGCATCCTTTCGGTTGCCATCGCGGCCTTCATGGTCGACGGCCGGCGGTAGAGATCAGGCTAGACCGTCATCGAATGCTGGCTGTTGTAACTGGAGGGCCGCATTTCTGGGCGGCAACTTGGGAGAGGTACTGATTGCGCTGAGACAGCGATTTGCCTTCCTTACCGGCTGCATCCTGGAAGTCCATGCCGAACCAGAGTACTGGAACGACAAAGCCAGCGACACCGGCAACGACGTTCTGAGTCACCTTCAACCCTTCCTCTTTCGCCAGTTCCTCCATTTGCCGATTGTTCGCGTTGATCTCCGCGACAATCTGGTCGCAGCTGAGCTGCTGGTCAGAAGCCCGGACCACCTCCGTGAGCTGCGGTGCGCGCCCGGCACAGCCTGGCAGCAACAGCATCCCGATCAGCAAGGCGACATATCTGTGCATGGCAATCTCCCGCGCGCTGTTTTTCACCGAGCGGAGAATTGCCCCGATTCGTGAAAGAGCGCGCAGCTTTTAAGCAGACATCTGATAATCAGGCCGTGCCTGTGGATAAGACTGCCAATGTCGTTCGATTAGGCGTGATCACACTATCTAAATGGATCCTCTTCCCCGCCCGGCTCGACGTCGAACGCCACGCACGTCATCGAGATCAGAGTGTAGTAGCCGAGGATGCCGGTGAGATCGACGAGAGCAAGTTCGCCCAGGGTGCGTCGCGCCCTGTCGTAGGTCTCCTGCGAGACCTGGCGCTTCTCCAGCAGCTCCGTCGCAAAATCGTAGACCGCTGCCTGCTGCGGATCAGCGAACGTCGGTCGCCTGCCTGTCCTAATCGCCTCGATTACGTCCGCCGGCACGCCCGCTTTTGCCGCGATCGGGGCATGGGAATTCCACTCGTACTTCGCTTTCCAGTGCGCCCCCATGACGAGGATCGCGACCTCCGAAAGTTTTGGCGGCAGGCTCGAATGATAGCGGCAGAATGCGCCAAGCTCCTGCGCGCGCGCCGCCAGCTCGGGACTGTTGAGCCAGACCCTGAGCGGGCCGCCCACCTGCCCTCGGCTTTCGGCAATTGCATCGTACACCTCTTTCTGCCGCGCCGTTAGCCTTGCCACATCGATGTCCGCAATCCGCGCCATGTCCTATCGCTCCAGGAATTTCTCGACTTTCGCCATGTCGAGGCCGGCTCCGAAGCCAGGCTTGTCGAGCACCTGGATCATACCGTCCTCAACCGCGATATCCCCGTCGAGGCAGTCGTCGGCAAGCTGCTCGAAGAATTGCAGTTCAGCCGGCCACGATTCGAGATAGGGCACAGCAGTCCGAAGGTGTATCCGCGCCATCACGCCGACACGCGACTCGAGGTCAGTGCCGATCACCGCCGGAATGTTCGCCGCCTCGCAAAGGCCGATGATTTTCAGAGTGTCCGTCAGCCCCGGCCGGCGGAGTTTGGTCGATACCGCGCCCGTCGCCCGCCGCGCGATGAGTTCGTAGACCGCCGACAACCCGTCGTTATAGGCGTCAGCCATCATCGGAATAGGCAGATCTCGCTGCATGTCGGCCATGCGATCAATGCTCGTGAACAGGCAGGGATCCTCGAGCAGCGCCACGCCATATTCCTGCAGCTTCGGGAAGTACCGGCGCGCTTCGGCCTCTGTATACGTTGTGTTTGCATCCACGTACATGTAGACGTCGTCGCCGACCGCCTTCCGTATGTCCCGAACCATGTCGATATCGACCTGGCTCCGTTTCCAGACCTTGATCTTGAGGCTCCGGTAGCCGCGTTTCACCGACGCGACGGCATCCTCCACCATTTCCGGCGCCGTGTTGCCGAACACCACCTTGGTCACAGGCACCGGTTTGGCGGGTCCCGAGCCGATGAGCTTCCAGACCGGCACGCCCATAAGCTTGCCTTTCAGGTCCCATGCCGCGATGTCGATCAGCGAGCGCGCCGCATATGACGCCCGCACCCGTGCCTTCGACATGATCCGCCAGATGTCGCCTGCCTCGGCGCCCAGCAGCGCCGGCTTGAACAGCTGATTGATCTGGTGCGCCAGGATCGCGGTATCGGTGCCGTCCGACATTGCAGGACGCGCGTAGATCTCGGCGATTCCGGCCGCCCCGTTCACGGTCTCTATGCGCAGGAGAAGGTACGGACACGTTGTGTCCTGCACCGAGCGCATCTTGACCTCGCCATTGTAGGGGAGGCGCACGCGGTACGTCTCGACCTTGGCAATCCGCTCACCCATTGTCGTGCCTCCTTCCCTTGCAGTCTCCGGATCAGAGCTCCAGGCAGGCCGGAGCAAAGATCTCGTCGAGCTGGACCTTTCGCGGGCAAAGGCCCTGCTCGTGCACATAGTCGGTGATGGTCTCCAGCACCTTGCGCGCGTTCTTGAAGCCGTAGCTCTTCGGGTCGGCAGCGAAGGCGGCCCGCGCCTGCTTCGGGTCGATCAGGCCGACTTCCATGTAGGGCTTGATGACGGCCTTCGCCTCGTCCTCCTGCATCTGCTTGGCCTCGGAGAACGCCGTAAACATATTAAGCGCCACCCAGGGGTACTTCTCGTGCACGTCGCGCCTGATGACGATGGTGTGGTTGATCGGGAAGATACCGGTCTTGTTGTAGTAGCGCTGCTGCTCAGCCTCCATGTCGGGGAACAGCCTGCGCACAGGCAGGTCCGAGATCTCGATACGGCTCCTGTCGACGAGGTTCTTGTCGGTCAGGTAGAGCAGCGTCGCGTCGAGTTCGCCTTTCATCAGCATTTCGCCGATGTTCGTGCTCTCCGGTATCCGATTGACCGTAACGCCAGGAGGCGCAGCGAAACCGGTCGAGCCGCCGTGGCTCTTTTCGGGCGTGCGCTCCATGAAGAACTCCATGTCGGAGGGCTTCACACCGAACTCGTGCTGTAGAACGCCACGCCCCCAGATCGCCGCCGTTTGCTGGTATTCCGGCACTCCGACCCGCTTACCCTTCAGGTCCTCCGGCTTCTTGATGCCGGAATCGTTGTGAACGAGAATGCGCGTGTGGAAAAATTCCCTGGCCGAGAACACCGGGATCGCCACCCAGTCGCGGTTGCCGCCAGCCGTCGCAATGGTCAGCGACGACATCGACATCTCCGAGATCGCGAACTCCTTGTACTTGAGCTGGCGCCAGAACATTTCGGAGGGGTGCACGACCGTCGGGTAGAGCGTGATCCCTTTCGCCTTGACGCGCCCATCGATGATCGGCCGGGTGCGGTCGTTGTTCGGCAATGCTATGCTGAGTTCGAGATGCTCGGCGCCCATCGTTTCATTTCCTCCTGGCGTTGGTCCTGTTGGCGGCCAGACTAGAGGGAACGCGATCAAAGGTCGATAGCCGGGCAGGCCATTCAACGGGAGGAGCCCATGGGCGCCAGTACGACACTTGCCGCCGTGATGACGAAACCGCTCGAGACGGAGGTGCGCGAGTTGCCAGTCCCCGACGTCGGGCCCGACGACGGCATCCTGCGCGTGATCGTTAACGGCATCTGCTCCAGCGACTGGCTGCAGTACAACCGCGAGGCACCAGGCCCGCGCATCCTCGGCCACGAGATGGTCGGCACCATCGAGAAGATCGGCAAGGCCGCCGCCTACCGCTGGGGCGTCAAGGAAGGCGACCTCGTGGCGCTCGAGGAATACCTCCCCTGCGGTCACTGCGAATACTGCCGTTCGGGCGAGATCCGCTCCTGCCTCGAGACGGACCAGACGCGGCCCGGCGCAATCCGCTACGGCTCGACGGCGCTCTCTGTCGCGCCGTCACTCTGGGGCGGCTACAGCCGCTTCGTCTACATGCCGCCACGCACCGTCATCCACAAGGTGCCGGAGGGCGTGCCGCCGCACATCGCCGCCATGTGCCTGCCCATCGGCAACGGGTTCCAGTGGGCGTTCCTGGACGGCGGTGCAGGCCCCGGCAAGACGGTCGTGATCCAGGGCCCCGGACAACAGGGGCTCGGCTGCGTGCTCGCCGCGGCCGTAGCCGGCGCCGACCAGATCATCGTCTCCGGCCTCTCGCACGACACCGAACGCTTCACGCTCGCCAAGGCGCTCGGCGCGCATCACACCGTCGCCGTCGATCAGGTCGATCTCCTCGAGGCAGTCTCGGAACTGACGAACGGGCGAATGGCCGACCTCGTCATCGACACCTCGGGCGTCGGCCCGTCGAACACCAACCCTTCGCTGCAATTGCTCCGCAAGCGTTCGACCATGCTCGCAATCTCGCGCAAGGGCGCGGTCGCCAACTTCGACATGGACCGCGTGATCGCAAACCAGCTGAACGTCCGCGGCACGCGCGGCCACAGCTATGCCGCCGTAGAACTCGCATTGAAGGCCATGGCGTCCGGCCGCTACCCCATCGAACTGATGTCGACGCAGGTGATGGCCTTGGGCGATGTCGATCACGCCATCCGAACCATGGGCGGGAAGACCGGCGAACGCGCGATACATATCTCCATCGACCCGTGGCGATGATCCGAATGACCCGCCGGACCGTGACGCGGCTGGCGCGTGCATTCTCTCAGCGCGAGCCTGCCAACACCAGAGGCGGATCAGGCTGCCTCGTTGTGCCGTGCCTCTGCGATCAACTCGACGATGCGCGACGGTGAAAGCGGGTGCTCGGCAATCTTCACGCCGAACGGGGCGAGCGCATCCTCGATTGCGGCGATGACGCAGGCGGTGGCGGGAATGGTGCCGCCCTCGCCGACGCCCTTGACGCCGATCGGGTTCAGTGGCGACGGCGTCTCCATGTGGTGGATCTCGATGCGCGGGAGTTCGGTCGCGATCGGCAACAGGAACTCGCCGTAGTTGGTCGTCACCGGCGTCGCGTTGTCGTCGAACTTCATGTGCTCGAAGAGCGCGTTGGAGATTCCGTGCACGACACCACCGCGGATCTGACCATCGACCATTCCCGGATGGATGATCCGGCCGCAATCGTGGCCAACGACATAGCGGAGGAGCTTCACCGCACCAGTGTCCGGATCGACTTCGATCTCGCAGGCATTGGCACCGTTGGCATAGGTGAGGCGCTTCACCTCGAAATAGCGCGTCACGGCCAGGTCCGGCACCATGCCGTCGGGCTGCGGCGCACCGAACGAATTCTGATGGCGTTGCGCGATCTGGCCGATCTTCACTTTCTTGTCGGGCTCGCCCTCGATCGAGATCACGCCGTTCTCGATCTTGAGGAACTTGTTGCCGGACTGCAGGAGTTCGCCTGCGGTCTTGAGCACTATATCGCGCAGTTCGCTCGCGGCGAGGTGTGCAGAAGCTCCGCCGGTGATCGCCACGCGGGAGCCGACCGTGCCCATACCGATCGGGAACCTAGCCGTGTCCGCCGTCTCGACCGTTACATCCTCGATGGCGACACCAAGTTCGTCCGCGACGATCTGGGCAAGGATCGTCTTGAGCCCCTGCCCCTGTGCTGCAGCTCCAGAGTAGACCGATACCTTGCCGCTGGTGTGGATGCGTACAGTGCAGCCCTCGTAGGGGCCGAGTCCCGTATCCTCGACGTAGCTCGCAATGCCGAGGCCGAGGTACCGACCTTCCTTGCGTGCTGCGGCCTGGCGCTGGCGAAAATCCGCGAAGGGCTTCACGGCCATATCGAGGCAGGCGTTGAAGTCGCCGCTGTCGTAGGTGATCTGCGTCTTGCCGTCACGGCCGACGACGCCCGTCGGATAGGGCATCTGCTCAGCCTTGACGAGGCTCTTGCGGCGGACTACCTCGGGCTCGATGCCAAGCTCTTTCGCGATGCGGTCGGCGAGGCGCTCGAGAACGAAACAACAGTTCGGCCGTCCAGCACCCCGCACCGGAGTCACCGGTACCTTGTTCGTGAATACCGCGTCCAGCTTCAGGTCCATAGCCTTCAGCGCGTAGGGCCCGGGGAACGAGGCCAGGGAGTTCATCGGCACCGCAATGCCCATCGGTACATACGCGCCATGGTCGTGCAGGCAGGTGCCGCGCACTGCCAGCATCCGCCCTTCGGCATCGGCCGCGACCTCGACGTCCCAGACCTGGTCGCGCTGCTGGTTAGTCGCGAGGAAGTGCTCGCGCCGATCCTCAATCCATTTGACAGGCCGGGAAAGCTTCATCGCAGCAAGCGCTACGGCATACTCCTCGGGATATGTGGGCGCCTTGGGCCCGAAGCCGCCGCCAACGTCTGGCGCCTCGACGCGCACCGTGCGCTCGTCACGACCGAGATACTGGGCAAGGACGCGGCGCAGCGTGTACGGCGTCTGCGTTGACGACCAGACATCGAGCCTGCCGTCGACCTCGTCGACGCGGGCCAGCACGCCACGACACTCCATCGAGTGGCAGCCGCCCCGATGCAGGGTCAACGTCTCCTTGAATACGTGAGCGGCAGAGGCGAAGACCGAATCGCAGTCCCCGAAGCCGCCCTTCAGGTTGGCGACGATATTGTTCTCGGCGTCCTCGTGCACCTTGATCGCGTCAGGTTTCAGCGCGTCGCGCCAATCGTTGAGTGCCGGCAACTCGTCGTACTCGACGAGTACCAGATTGGCGGCGTCTTCGGCCTGATGGCGGGTCTCGGCGACGACCATGGCGACCGTCTCGCCAACGTAATGGACGGCGCCTCTTGCGAGCGGCCATGGCGTCTTCATCTGCTTGATGGCCGGCGCCGGTGCGGTGCACGGTGTCGGCTTGGCCGCAGCCGGTCCCAGATCATCGACCGTCAACACAGCGATCACGCCGGGCATGGCTCTTGCTGCGTCCTTATCGATTGAGCGGATGCGTGCATGCGCGAGTGGACTTCTCAAGAACGCCGCGTGCGCGATGTTCGAGAGTTTGATGTCGTCGACATAGCGGCCACCGCCCTGCACAAGCTTCGGGTCCTCGACCCGGTGGACGCGGGCGCCGAAGTAGCGGGCACTCATGATCGTCTCCGTCTGTTGAACGGGTTAGGCGGTCTCGCGGACGACCTTGGCGGCGGCAAGCGCTGCGTCCACAATGGACTCGTAGCCTGTGCAGCGGCAGATGTTGCCGGAGATCACCTCGCGGATCTCCTTCTCGTCCATGTCCGGCTTCTCCTCGATGGCCGAGGCAAGCGTCATCAGCATGCCCGGCGTGCAGAACCCGCACTGGAGGCCGTAGTGGTCCATGAATGCCTGCTGGAGCGGGTGCAGCGTCCCGTCTTCCTTGGCGAGACCCTCAACGGTCTTCACCTCGGCACCGTCCGCCTGCACCGCAAGCATCAAGCACGAGCGCGCTGGAACGCCGTCGACGATGACGGTGCAGGCGCCGCAAACGCCATGCTCGCAGCCCAGATGCGTTCCGGTCAGGCCGAGTTCCTGGCGCAGGAAGTCGGCGAGGTGGAAGCGATGGCTCACCTCGCGCTCATACTTCTTGCCGTTGACCGTGAGTGAAATCTTCTTCGTGGCGTCCATTTACTTTCCCCCTTGCGCCCTGGCCGCAGCCTCCACGAGCGCGCGGCGAACGAGGGTCGCGGAAACCTGCTTCCTATAGTCGGCTGAGAAGTGTACGTCCGTCATTGCGTCGAGCTTCCGTGCATGCTCGGCGGCGGCCTTGAACGTCTCGATGTCCGGCTTCTGGCCGACAAGTGCATTCTCGGCTTCGGTCAGTCGCACCGGCGCCACCTCAGCGCCGAACACAACGATGGCCGCGCGCTTGATCGTGTTGCCGTCGATAGCGAGCAACGTGCCGGCACCAGCGATGGCGAAGTCGCCGTGGCGCCGCGCCAACTCGATGAACGAGTAGCCATAGGGCTTCTGCCATACGGGCAGCGTCACCGCGGTCAGAATTTCGTCCGGCTCGAGTGAAGGGGTCATGTAACCCTGGAACCAGTCCGCGGCCGCCACCTCGCGCTTGCCGCGCTTGCTTTGCACTTCGAGCGTGCCGCCCAACAGCGCCGTCAATGCAGGCAGTTCAGCGGAGGGGTCGAGATGGCTGAGGCTGCCGCCAATGGTTCCGCGACTGCGCGTCGCCACGTGGCCCACCCAGTGCAGCGCCTCCTGCATGATCGGCAACTGATCCTTTATGGTCTGATCGCGCAGGAGGGTGCGCTGCCGGGTCATGGCACCAATGCGGATCGCGCCGTTTGCGGTCGATACGCCGTCGAGGCCCGCAACGCGGTTGAGGTCGATGAGGTTATCGACGAACACGTAACGCATATTGAGCATCGGCATCAGCGACTGGCCGCCAGCCAGCAGCTTCGGCGTCTCGAGGCTCGCCAACAGCCCGGCGACCTCATCGACGGTCGTCGGCGCATGATAGGTAAAGGGCGCAGGCTTCATCGGTTTCAGCTCCCGGCTTTGTCTTTTCTGAGGCCCAGCAGGCCCGAGATCCAAGCGGTGAATGCCTTCCAGAGCAGGCTGAAGGCGGAAATGGGTTTGGCCGCAGGAGGCGCATGCGAGACCGATGCTGGTCTCGTGGCAGCGCCATCCGAAGTGCCGCCGACCGCCGAAGTCCCACCTGCGGTTCCATCGGCCGCAGACGCAGCGCCGGATGCCGTAGCAGCGTTCGAGCCCTGGATCTCGCGCGCAAGATTTTGAGCGAACTCGTCGATCAGTGCGCCGGCAATCTCCTTCATCAGGCCAGAAGCACGGCCGTACTGGGCAACGGCTCCTGTCATGTTCAGATCGGTCGAGACATTGACCCTGCTGCCACTGCCTGCCGGCACCAGCGCGAAATCGACCGTGGCACTCGCCTGCCCCCGACCCTTGGTGTCGTTGCCTCGCGCCTTGACGCGGGCGGTGCGGGCGTCGTCGTCCCGGTCCACGATCTGGGCCTCACCTGCGAAAAACAGGTTGACGGGTCCCACCTTGACGCCAGCCCGCCCTTTGAAACGGTTGTCAGGCAGTGTCTCGGTGAGTTCCGCGCCTGGGAAGCAGGGCGCTATGCGCGGCACATCCAGCAGGACGTTCCAGGCCTCGTCAGGCGGCAACGGCACTTCAAAGCTGTTCTCGAATTGCATCCGAATCCTTCGTGAAAGGGCCAAACGGCGGGGCGACTGCCGAGGCGGGGTCGAAGAGAGTTTTGGCAGACTGTGCCGGGTGATAGCAAGTGCCGCGGGCAATAAAGATGCCTACCATCCGTCTCTACTACTGCCCACCGTCGATAATCAACGGACTGCCATTCACGAACGAAGACTGCCCGCTCGTCAGGAACAGTATTGCATTTGCAATCTCCGCGGGCTCCGCAATTCGCTTGAGCGCATATCGCGCTGCGGCAGCCTGCCGCGCCTCCGGCGTCGAAAGCATGTTGCGCATCAACGGCGTGTCGGCGGCCCCGGGCAGAATGGCATTCACCCGAATGTTCGGCCCAAGCTCAAGCGCGATCGCCCGCGTGAACGCCACCACGCCGGCCTTTGAGGCTGCGTAGGCGGACCGGGTCGGTCCAGGACGGGTAGCGGCGCCGGAGGATACATTTACGATGGTTGCCACCGGCGCTTCCTGCAGGTGAGGCAGGGCAGCACGGCAGACGAGGTAGGTGCCGGACAGGTTCACCCCGATGATCCGCTGCCATTCAGCATTATCGAGTTCAGACAAAGTCGACCGCTGGCCGACGCCGGCAGCACAGACGAGACCATCGAGTCCGTCGAGCGCCTGGGCTGCTGCATTCACCGCCGCCAAGACGCTTGCTTCATCGCTGACGTCGCCTTGAAAGCTCCTGCCCCCTATCCGGCCTGCAACAGCATCGGCAGCATCGCCGTCAATATCCAGGACGGCAACAGCCGCACCCTCACTGGCGAAGAGTTCCACCGTCGCCTTGCCAATACCGGAGGCGCCACCGGTGACGAGGATCCTCCTGCCGTCAAGTTGTCCGCCTGCCATGCCATCCGTCTCCCTGCGCTACGTGAACGACTGAATGCCAGTTATTGCGCGACCCAGGATAAGGGCGTGGATATCGTGGGTGCCTTCATAGGTGTTGACGACCTCGAGGTTCACGAGATGGCGCGCAATGCCGTACTCGTCCGAGATGCCGTTGCCGCCAAGCATGTCGCGGGCGGTACGGGCGATGTCGAGCGCCTTGCCGCAGGAGTTGCGCTTCAGGATCGAGGTCTGTTCGACGCAGGCATTGCCACCGTCCTTCATGCGACCGAGCCGGAGGCAGGCCTGCAGCCCAATCGAGATCTCCGTCATCATGTCGGCGAGCTTCTTCTGGACCAACTGGTTGGCGGCGAGCGGCCGGTCGAACTGCTTTCTGTCGAGCACATACTGTCGCGCCGTCGCGAAGCAGTCCTCGGCTGCGCCAAGCGCTCCCCATGCGATGCCGAAGCGTGCCGAATTCAGGCACGTGAACGGACCTTTCAATCCCGATACGTTCGGAAGGATATGCTCCTGGCCGACCGCGACGTCCTCCATGACGATCTGACCGGTGACGGAGGTTCGAAGCCCGACCTTGCCGTGGATGACGGGAGCGGTGAGCCCCTTCATGCCCTTCTCGAGAATGAAGCCGCGGATGACGCCGTCATCGGTCTTGGCCCACACGAGGAACACGTCGGCAATAGGTGAATTCGTGATCCAGGTCTTGGTGCCGGTGAGCCGCCAGCCGCTGCCATCCTTGCTGGCGCGGGCACGCATCCCGCCCGGGTCGGATCCATGGTCAGGCTCCGTCAGTCCGAAGCATCCAATCTGCTCGCCCGAGGCGAGTGCCGGCAAGTACTTCTTGCGCTGTTCTTCGGAACCGAAGGTATAGATCGGCACCATGACTAGCGAGGACTGCACGGACAGCATCGACCGGAAACCCGAATCGACGCGCTCGATCTCACGGGCGATCAGCCCGTAGCTCACCTGGTTCAACCCGGCACAGCCATAGTTCTCCGGCAGAGTCGCCCCGAGCAGGCCGTGAGCACCCATCTCGCGGAATATTTCCGGGTCTGTCTGCTCATCCCGGAAGGCTGAAACGACGCGTGGGATGAGCGACTTTCTGGCGAAGGCCGCTGCACTGTCCCGGAGCATGCGCTCGTCCTCGGACAGTTGGGAATCGAGATCGAACGGATCGGACCACTCGAATGCCTTGCTCATTCACTGCCTCCTTTGGCGGCAAGCCGCGCGTTGAGCACGGCAAAGATCTCCTTGTAGTCCCGGGGCTCACCGTGCGGCCAGTCATGATTGCCGATGAGTGCATGGGCCTTGTAAATGCGGCGCGAAATCGCCTCAGCCATGATGGGATCGAAGCCGCATTCAGCTACTGTCGCCGCGGATTCCTTCATCTCGCTTGCGCGCCTGACACCATGGATGGCGATGCGTCCGAGATCGTACGTGGTGAGCTGTCGCCAGTCGAGGCCAGGCAGGGTCTCGGCTACCGAGTCTAGGATACGCTCCTCGATGCCGTACTTCTGCGCCACCGCCATGCTCTCGAACAGCAGCGCCTCGATACCCTTTATCATTATTGAACGCAGCATCTTATTGAGTGACGCCTGACCGATCTCGCTTCCCGCCTCCTCGCACCGCATACCGATTGCGTTCAGTCGCTCCGCGACAGCCCGGGCTTCGGGGCCGGCAAGCAGGATCGGCACCTCGTGCCGGTACGGGGGCACAGGCGCCATCACGGCGGCTTCGACATAGTGGCAGCCCGTACCTTCGAGCGCTTCGCCGACAGCCTTCTTGGTACCGGGCGACACGGAGTTGCAGTCGATGTAGAGCTGGCCCGGCTTCAGGCTTGGCGCCGCCGTTCTGGCTGCCGCGACAGCCTGGCTGCCGACGACGAACGAGAAAACGATGCCGGCTCCGTCAACGCCTTCAGCGGAACTGGCGCAGGCGCGCACGCCGAATGCTTCGGTTCGGGACTTCAAATCGTCCCGAGGGTCATCGAACCTGATGTCGTAGGTCCGCAGCGCAACGTCAGGCCTGTTGGCGAACCCCGCGGCCACGTTCTGGCCTGCCTCGCCAAAACCAATCAGCGCGATCGTCTCGCTCTCGCTCATGCAACGTATCCTGGTGTAGGCTGCTGTGCACAGGTCAGTCCAACGGCGTCTCGTGCGCCATTGCGGACAAACTAGAACCTGCCCAATTCGGAGGAAACCTGCAAATGCGCTACATCGACGCCTTCAACCACTTCTTTCCCAAGCGGTTCTTCGATCGCATGGTGGCCCTTCCCGCGGGCCAGAAGGATCTTGGTAAGCGCATGATGGGAATACCCGCGCTTTATGATCTGGACCTCCGCAACGAAATCGTCGATTCCTTCAATAGCGCGGAACAACAATACGCGCAGGTCATCTGTCTCGGCATGCCGGCCATCGACCGCCTGGTCTCGCCGGAAGATGGTCCAGAACTCGCGCGCATCGGCAATGATGGACTGGCTGAAATCTGCGCCAAGGATCCCCAGCGATACCCAGGATATGCGGCATCACTCGCAATGCACAATCCCAAGGAAGCAGCCCGCGAGGCCGAGCGTGTCCTTGCGGCCGGCGCCAATGCCATCCAGATCCACACCAACATAGATGGCGCGGCGATCGACGGCGAAGATCTCTGGCCGCTCTACGAGGTGATCGAGAAATCCGGCCGCCCGATCCTGCTACATCCGGCACGCACGCGCGAGATGCCCGATTTCCGCAAGGAGGAAAAATCGAAGTACGAAATCTGCTCGGTGCTCGGCTGGCCCTACGAGACGGGCGTCGCGCTTTCCCGCCTCGTGTTCTCCGGCATCATGGACAAATATCCGGACCTCAAGGTCATTTCTCACCACCTGGGCGGAATCATCCCCTATTTCGAGGGCCGCATCGGGCACAGCTTCGACCAACTCGGCGCGAGAACTTCGGACGAGAACTACGGTGATATCCTGAAGAACCTAAAGAGGCGGCCGTTCGACTACTTCAAGGGCTTCTATGGCGATACGGCGCTTGCCGGCGCGCGTGGGCCAACCATATGCGGCTTATCGTTCTTCGGCGCCGACAACGTTCTGTTTGCCTCCGACTGCCCATTCGACCCGGAGAAGGGCAAGGGATATATCCGCGCCACTATTGCTGTCATCGAATCTCTCGATCTGACGGCGGAGGAACGCGCGAAGATCTGTCATTTGAATGCCGAGAAAATGTTCGCACTTTCGTGAGCTGAACATGACGAGCGAGGCCGAATTCAACAGACTTGTTGCAGAGGCGTTCGAGAACCTGCCTGCGCATTTCCGCGAGGCGTGTGACGGCCTAGCCATCTGTGTCGAGGCCGTCCCTTGCGATGAGGTGATGCGTGCGCTGGAGGCACCCGATCCGATGGGCCTGCTGGGCCTCTACCACGGCATCAACCTTGCCCAGAAGAGCGTGCACGACATCACGGTCGAGCCTGATACGGTCTACCTCTACCGCGAGCCGATCCTAGCCTATGTCCGCGACACGGGCGAGGAACTGGACGCCGTGGTGACGCATGTGTTGGTACACGAGATCGGCCATCATCTCGGCTTCTCCGACGACGACATGGAAGCAATCGAAGAAGCCGATTTGTGAAACCAGGGATTAGCCCTATGCGCGTCGCCACACTGTGTTGTTCCTACGCAACATATTCAGGTTGTTTGCATATCTGTCATATGGCGGCAACTCATGCCCCCTAAAAGGTCCAAGGACCTTGGAGTTGGCTTCGTGCGAGTTCTGCCCAAGGCGATTTTGCCAGAGGCCTTTTGCGGTGACGCAGCGGCAGATCTGAACTCAAGCGGGGGACTTAGCAGAGAAACGCTTCGTATCCACAGTGCAACTGAGGGGTGCCCGCTAGCAGTGGGGCGGCGCGGTGGTCCTTGGGGCATCCTCCCAGGTGTCCCCTTAACGAAGACGTCTCTACGCAGCGGTTCGACTGGCAGAAACTGAGAGCGCTCAAGACTGCGAACGACGGTGATTCCGGCGAACGCCGTGTCTTGGGCAAAGGGTTGGTATTCTACAAAGTGGAGTGTCAGGAATGTTTGAGGGACTGAAGACTGTCAGCCGGCTCGCCATCGTTGCGGCTGCCGGCATGTTTGCAACGGCCGCTTCCGCTGCCGATCTCGGCGGCAACTGCTGCGCCGACCTCGAAGAGCGCGTTGCCGAGCTCGAGGCCACCGCTGCTCGCAAGGGCAACCGGCAGGTGTCTCTGACCGTTTACGGCCAGGTCAACGAGATGGTCATGTTCTGGGACGACGGCTTCGAGACCAATGCTTACGTCGGCGTCAACGACGACAGCCGCTCGCGCTTCGGCTTCAAGGGTTCTGCCAAGATCAACAGCGACTGGTCTGCTGGCTACCTCATCGAGATCGGCCTTCGCACCGCTCGGTCCGACCGCTGGACCCAGGACTTCGACGGTGACACCCTCACCCTCGACCTCCGCAAGTCGGCCTGGTACCTCCAGTCGAAGACCTTCGGAAAGCTGACCGTCGGTCGCGAATCGTCCGTCAACAGCGGCATCTTCGACATCAACCTCGCCCGCATCAACGCCCCGCGGTTCGAGAACTTCAACAACCGCATGGACGTTCGTGGTACGGACGGTAGCTTCCTGACCCGCTGGGACCGTACGGTTCCGCAGCGCGGCTATGACGCTCCGACCGTCTCGCGCTCGAACCAGGTTCGCTACGACTCGCCGACGTTCGCGGGCTTCAAGTTCGCTGCGAGCTGGGGTCAGGACGACTACTGGGCCACGTCGCTTCGTTATGCCGGCGAGTTTGGCGGCTTCCGCGTTGCCGCTGGCGCTGCCTACACCTGGAGCAACGACAAGAACAGCGACCACAACGATGGTTGCTCGACCATCAACAACGAGGTCGATTGCGAAGGCTGGATGGCTGGCGGTAGCGTCATGCACACCCCGACCGGTCTCTTCGTCTCCGGTAGCTACGGCGAGATGACGGACAACCTCCGTCCGGCCACGATGGCGAGCAAGAAGGACGTTGCTTGGCTGGTGTCCGCCGGTATCGAGCAGAAGTGGATCTCGCTCGGCAAGACGACCCTCTACGGTACTTACTACTCGGGTGAGAACAACCTAAACCTGATCGGCGACGAGGACGCGAGCACCACGTGGTCCATCGGCATTAACCAGCAGGTCTCTGCTGCTGCGATGGACCTCTACCTCGCGTACTACAACTCTCAGGCCGACCTGAAGCAGGGTGGCGTCGAACTCGACACCGAGAACTTCCAGGCCATCATCACCGGCGCAAAGATCAGGTTCTGATCTGAGTTGCTGACAGACTACCCCAATCTCAACTTGAGCCGTCCCTTGGGGCGGCTCTTTTTGATTGCGGCTCGCTGCCAAGCCGGTGATCCGACCAAACGGATCCGGTTCACGGCTCAGTTGTTGAAGCGGTCCTCGCGCCAGAGGCCGAGCACCTCCTGCACCGGGCGGTCGGAGAACGAGAAGACGGTGCTCTCGTCGTCCGCCTCGTGCGACGCCGGCATCCAGCTCGGCACCACCCAGACGTCCTGCGGCCCCCACTCCAGCACTATGCCGTCGCCAACGCGCGTGCGCCCGCGGCCTTCGATGCAGGTGAACACCGTGGCGTCAGATGAGCGATAGCGCGAGGTGGTCGTGCCCTTCGGCAGCAACTGGATGAAGGTGCCGATGGTCGGCATGGCGTGCCCGCCGGTCTCCGGGTTGGTGAACTTCATCTTGAAGCCGTGACAGGGATCGGGCTCCGAATTCTTCTTCAATGTTTCCAGGACCTCGCGGGTGCGGGCGTAGGGATAGTTGAAGACCGGCGAGGTACGGCCCGCTGGCTTGTGGTCGACCGGCATGAGGTTGTTGCCGTAACGCATGGGGCTGTCGCCTACGGGGCGCGAGATCGGCTGCGTGTCCTCCGGGTAGTGCTCCATGAAGGAGGCGTCGAGCGCCTTGACGATCGGGATGTCGAGGCCGTCGAGCCAGAACATCGGCTCGGCCGTCTCATTGGCGTGGTCGTGCCAGGTGTTGGCGGGCGTGATGACGAAGTCGCCGACGTTCATCACCGTCTTCTCGCCATCGACCGAGGTGGTGGCCCCCTGGCCCTCCAGGATGAAGCGCAGCGCCGATTGCGAATGGCGGTGGGAAGGCGCGATCTCGCCCGGCATCACCATCTGGACGCCTGCGAACAGTGCCGTCGTGATCTTGGATTCGCCCTTGAAGCCGGGGTTCTCGAGCAGCAGGACGCGGCGCTCGGCCTCCTTGGCCGTGATGAGGCCGCCGGCCTCCATCATCGCGTCGCGGATTTCCTTGAAGTGCCAGACGGCCGGGCGGCAGTTGCTCTTCGGCTCGGGCGTGACAAGGTCGGCGAGCACGGTCCACAGCGCATCGAGGTTCTTGTCGCGGATCTTGCTGTAGAAGGCCTGACGCTCCGGCGTGTCCTCAGCCATGGCCGTTTCCTTTCGCGTTTCGTCTCTGGTGGGCGGCCTTGTTGCTGCCACCTGCAATTGAGGATTGACCGTATACTTTCAACAAGTATGCTGTCAAACCAATCGAAAACACCAGCCAGAGGAGGCGCCGGCGCCATGATTACACTGCACGGCTATTTCAGGAGCGGCGCCGCCTACCGCACGCGCATCGCCCTCAACTTCAAGGGCATTCCCTACCAGCAGGTTTCGCATCACCTGCGCAA
>JBJOGJ010000060.1:0-17460 GCA_046048295.1 Pseudomonadota bacterium
TTGGCGCTTTCGAGAAAAATTTTTGTCATCAATTCCAGTCTCCGCGCAATTCTCTTTGCGAGAGAGGATGTCGGCGATTGCTTGTGGCAAGGTAGCGGAAAATTGCATTTCATTTTTGAATTAGCATGGTCGCCGATGAGGCGAGAGATGGTACTTTTCAATTGGTGAACGAACTGAATTAACGCGTGGATCTATATTGTTGCGGGTACGCCTTAACGGCCAGCCTGCGCCACCTTGGGATCGCGCCGAACGGCGTAGCTTCCAATGCCGAGGGCCACTGCGAGGATCGCAAATACGCCGGCTGCGCCGGTGAGGCTCGCAAGCAGGCCGGCAAGGGCGGGCAATATTATCTGCGATACGCGGTTGCCGAACATGCGCATCGACACGACGGTGGCGCGTGCTTCAGGCGGGGCGGCATTGACGAGGCTGGTAACGCTCAGTGTCGTTGCTAGCCCGATGCCAAATCCGAGCATCGCCGACGTGCAGTAGAGCACCCAAACAGGTAGTGGCAGGGCGAAAGCACCGAAGCCGGCAGCCGACATTGTGAGGGAGGCAATGAATAAGGGTTGGCGCCCGAAATTGCGTACAAGGCTCGCGTAGAATATCCGAGATATGAGGCTGGCGATGGAACGCATCGTCAGGAGCAGTCCGACGCTGAAGGCTGTGATGCCAGTCTCCTGACCCAGCACCGGCAGGTAGACGGGTGCCAGTTCGACTGCCGTCATGGTGATGACGCCTACAACGATCAGCATCGGAATGCCAGGCATGGTCACGAGATCCCTGAGGGGTATCGATGGCGCATCCTTTTTCGATTTCGCGGCGGCCAGCGCGGGGCGCATGATCATCGCGATAGCAAATGCCGTAATGGCCAGTCCAACGCAGACAGCGAACAGGAAGCCTGTTGGCGGATGCGCGGTGCCAACGGCTGATAGGGCGAGCAGCATCGGGCCGCTGGCATGACCGATCGAGTTGGCGATCATGTAGTTACCGAAAGCGAAGTCCCGGCGTTCGGTACTCGCTGATCTCACACAGATGATCTGCGAGGCGCCAATGTTGAGGATATGGCCTACGCCGTAGAGCGCGGTGAACAGGAAGAGGCTCGCGATGGAATGAGGAAAGAGCAAGAAACCAATGCCGGCGAAAATCTGAATGCCGGTACCGGTCCAGCACACGGTCACATCATGGCCGCGATCCATATAGCGACCGAGGGGAATGGCAATAAATGCAGGCAACAGGGAGAAGGTCGCGGAAATCAGGCCGAGCATAACGACAGAAAGCTCAAGTTCCAGAGCGCGATACACGATCGTCACCTTGAACAGATTTCCGGCGGTCTGCGTCAGTGCGGCGTGGCCGAGGAGCGGCAGATGCAGGCGTTTGTCGACATCCGTAAACGCGCGATCGAGGCTGGCCCGGGACGTTGCCACGAATGAAACGACAGCAGACCACAGCGCCGCGACCCCGACCACGATGTTCAGCCACTTGCTGCGCGCCAATTCAGTATTTGGGCGAATCCTCGCCACACGCCGCCGCATGAGCCTGAGCCGAGCAGCAAAGTGTCGCTTGCCCGGCTTTCGCGGTTCTGTATCCTGCGGCATGTCGGTCGCCGACCTACTGCACGGGATATTGCTCTTGCCAGAAGCCCAATGCTTCCTGGCCCGCGCGATCCGAATAGGAGAAGATTACCATTTCGGTGTCAGCCTCGAAGTGGTAGCTCGTCCAGGAGGGTGCAACGGCAACATCGTGCTCGGCGACTTCAAAGGTTTCTCCTGCGGCTACAAAACGCCCATTTCCCTCGACGATGCAAAACACGGTGCCATCCGTCGAGCGGTAGTCCTTGCCGACGAAACCCTTTGGCAGCAGTTGCATGAAGACGGCCATGGTCGAGAACGGGTGGCGGCCTGTAGCGGGGTTTGCGTAGCGGAGCTTGGTGGCGTGTGCCGGATGAATATCGGTGGTACCGGCGAGATGGGCCAGGGCCTTGCGTGTGCGGGCGTAGGGGTAGTGTAGAACCGGTGACTGCGGGCTATCCGGCTTGAAGTCCACGGGCAGCATGTTGGAGCCGAAAGCGGCGAAGCTGTCGCCTTCCTTGCGGAATAGGTTCTGGCGTTCCTCGGTCATATCCTCGCGGAAGGTGGTGCCGAGAAACTTTGTGAACGGGGTGTCTAGGCCGTCGAGCCAGACGACAGGGTCGCTACCGAGATTGCCATGATCGTGCCAGGCCCAGTTCGGCGTAACGATGAAGTCGCCGGGGTGCATGCTCAACTGCTCGCCATCGACGGCGGTGTAGGCTCCCTCGCCCTCGACAACAAAGCGCAGGGCATTGGGCGTGTGGCGATGGGAGGGAGCGATCTCGCCCGGCAGGATGATCTGCAGTCCGGCGTAGAGTGTGCTGGTGACATAGGTGGTGCCGCGCAGCGAGGGGTTCTCCAGCACCAGAACGCGGCGCTCGGCCTCCTTCTTGGCTATCAGCTTGCTGGCCCGGACGAGTTCGGGGCGGACGTCTGTGTATCGCCACCGGGCGGGCACGCAGTTGTCACCGGGCTTCATGCCGCCGGCCCGCTCCCACAACGGCATCATGTTCATCTTCGAAATGTCTTTGGACAGTTTGTCGAGGTCGGAACCCGGTGCGGGTTTCAGGGTCTCACTGCTCACGACGGTCTCCTGGCAAGGCTGCCGGGCGGCAGCCGCACGCATGGCAGCTTTCGAAAAATGCCCGGCCGGGGGATTGGGATTTCATCCGAATTGATCTTAGAATGCGCCTGGAACCATTGTCTTGCAATAACTGCCGGCTGCGACACAGGGCGAAGCGGGCGAAGGAGGTATGAATGTCTTACAGGAGCATTGTTGCCGACACGATGAAATTCAAGGCGCACGGCGGCGACGAGGGGGAACTCTATTATGCTCGGCCGAGCGCGCCCGGTAAGTATCCTGGCGTGGTCTTGATCCACCACATGCCGGGTTGGGACAACTGGACCATGGAGACGGTCCGCAACCTCGCGCACCATGGGTTCGCAACCGCTTCGCCACACCTCTATTTCAGATTCGGACCTGGCAGCCCCGATGATGTTGCGGCCAAGGCCCGTCCGGCAGGCGGCACGCATGACGATATGGTGGTTGGCGATGTAGCCGGTGCGATGGCGTTCCTGAGAGCGCAGCCGGAGTCGAACGGCAAAGTCGGGATAATGGGCTTCTGCTCGGGCGGGCGCTATACTTTCATTTCGGCGTGCAAGATCGATGACGTCGATGCGGCGGTCGATTGCTGGGGCGGCAACATGGTGCCAGGTGATCCGGCCCGCATCACGCCGAACAAGCCGCATCTTGGTATTGAATTTGCCGAAGGGCTCAACTGCCCGCTGCTCGGCATCTTCGGCAATGATGACAAGAATCCCAATCCGGACGACGTCAACCTTATCGAGAGCGAGCTGAAGAAGCACGGTAAGCAATTTGCGTTCCATCGTTACGATGGCGCTGCGCACTCGTTCTTCGACAGCCACCGGGCAGCCTACAGGCCAGAGCAGGCAATCGATGCGTGGAAGAAGATCTATGCGTTCTGGAACGAGCACCTGAAGTAAGGGGGGTGTGCAATGTGTTCATACATTACGGAACAGACCAAGATCGAGGGCAGCGCAAAAGGGCCGACAGGCTGGATGAAAGTTGACACGGCCAATGTCTACTTCGACCATCCCTATCACTCGCATCTTGATCACACTCTCAACATCGACTTCGTCAACGCTGCCGAAGGCGGGACGGAGCGGGTCGCGGTGGAACTCAGTGCCGCTTCGGCCCGGGCACTCATCGAGAAGATCGAGGCGGCATTGGCCTCCGGGGCCGCGGCACATCTCGAGGTGTAAGTGAATGCTTAGCGCCGAGAAGAACAAGCTTCTTACGGAAGTCGAGCCTGGTGCCCCGATGGGCGATCTGCTCCGGCGCTACTGGCAGCCGATCGCGGGGGTGAGCGAGTTCGACGAAAATCCGGTGAAGTCGGTAAGGTTCTTCGGGGAGGATCTAGTCCTCTACAAGGATCTTGCCGGCAACTTCGGCCTCGTCGATCGCCACTGCCCGCATCGGCGTGCGGATCTCTCCTACGGTTTCGTCGAGCAGGAGGGTATCCGGTGCAGCTATCACGGGTGGCTGATAGGTGCCGATGGCAAGCTCATCGAGGCGCCCTATGACGATCTTGTCAATCCGGGCTCGGGGCTCAAGGCGAAGTGCCGGACACCTGCCTATCCGGTGCGACCGCTGGCCGGAATGCTCTGGGCCTACATGGGCCCGGATCCGGCGCCAGAGCTGCCGGTCTGGGAGCCGTTCACGTGGGAGAACGGTTTTGTTGAGGTCGTCGGAGTGCACATTCCCTGCAACTGGCTGCAGTGCCAGGAGAACTCGATCGATCCTGTGCATTTCGAGTGGATGCATGACAACTGGTCCGTGAGACTCGCCGGGGAACTTGGGCCCTACGCGCCACGGCACGTGAAGCTGGCATTCGAGGAGTTCGAATACGGTCTCGTCTACAAGCGGATACGCGAAGGCATGACGGAGGCCGACCCGCGTTGGCAGGTAGGCCGAGTTGCGCTTTGGCCAAACGGTTTCTTTCTCGGCACGCATTTCGAGTGGCGGGTTCCCGTAGATGACGAAAGCACGCTGTGCATGTCATGGTTTTTTACCCGGCGGCCGAACGATCTCGGGCCATACAAGCAAGAGAGAATTCCTGCATGGTACGGACCCATGACGGGTGAGGACGGACGATGGATCACCAGTCATATCATCAACCAGGATGCGATTGGCTGGGCAGGGCAGGGCCGCATTGCCGATCGCACGAAGGAGACACTCGGTGCCGGCGATCGCGGCGTTACGATGATGCGCCAGCGGCTTTTGCGCGACCTCGATGCAATTGCGGTGGGAGGCGATCCGTCGGGCATCATTCGCGACCCCGCCGTGGCAGGATTTGTCGAACTGCCGACGCCGACCCGGGAGCTGTTTCGCGATGGTTTGCCGCTCGCCGAGTGCCGGACCGACCCGATTTTTTCAGGTCGGTTCGCCGGCAACCGCTGGGTCTACGGTCAGCCGGAAGGCGTGCGACAGGAATTTCTCGAGGCGATGGGCATAGCCAACGAAGAGCAGGTCGCTGAATAGTATGAACTGATCATAGAACGAGCCGAACCAAACCGAACCGGGAGCGAAACCGATGCTTTTCCTGCACAACGACATGATCGAGAAACTGCTCACCATCAAGGAATGCATCGATGTGCAGGAAGAGGCATTCATGGCCATGGAGGACGGCCAGGCGATTCACCGCCCGCGTATCGATATGTACACGCCCTCGAAGCCGAAGGACGGTTATTATCGCTGGGGGACCATGGAGGGTTGGTACAACGGCATCTTCGCCATCCGCATGAAGTCGGATGTCATCACCTGGCCGCGTATGGACAACGGCGGTTGGACTGAGGACAAGTATTGCGTGGAGCCGGGCACCTATTGTGGCCTGATAATGCTGTTCTCGTCGGAGAACGGTGCGCCGCTCGGGATCATCAATGACGGAATCCTGCAACACATGCGCGTTGGTGCAGGGGCAGGACTTGGTGTCAAACATCTCTCACGGAAGAACTCCGAGATCGTCGGCATGCTCGGCTCCGGCGGCATGGCGCGCACCTATCTCGAAGCCTTCTGCGCCGTACGGCCGATCAAACGGTGCAACGTCTACAGCCCGACGAAGGCGAACCGCGAGGCCTTTGCCGATGAAATGAGTAAGAAGCTCGGTATCGAGGTTGTGCCGATGGCGGGGGCACGAGAGGCCGTCATGGGATGCGATATCCTATCGAGTTCCACCGACAGCATGACGCCGACCTTCGAGGCCTCCTGGCTTGAGCCCGGCATGCACATCGTCAATCTCTCCAACATGGAGATTTCAGAAGAGGCATTCGCCAGATTCGATGTGGTCATCAGGCAGGGGATCGGCGGGTTGAAGCTGCCTGACACTGAACGCATTCAAGCCGAGCGCGGCATGAGCCCGATTGCGTGGATCGCGGGGAACGAGGAGGAGATGAAACGCCTGCCGGAGAAAGGCAGTGGGCCCGGGTTCGGTGGCGACTGGCCGGACTTCTGCGACCTTGTCTATGGTCGCGTTAAAGGTCGGACATCAGACGATCAAGTTACATTCTATCATAACATCGGAAACCAGGGGCTTCAGTTCGCGGCCGTCGGTGGGCTGGCACTGAAGAAGGCGGAAGCGGCAGGGATGGGGCGCGCGTTGCCGCGCGAGTGGTTTACGCAAGACGTCCGAGATTAAGGGCGGGCGGCTTCATACAGTGCCGTCTTGCCGGCATGGGGAGCGCTCCCGATGGGAACGGGCTCCCCGCGTCCTGCATGTTCGGGGACTCGCACCGCCAACAGCACACCGATCGCGAGTGCAGTCAGGGCGAGAGTGATCTTCATCAAAGCCTTCAACGAGTTCTCCGACTTGGAGGTCGACCGGTTGCAAGGGCAACCGGTCGACCGTGGAGGCGGTGTCAGTTGTCACCCTGTGTGAAGGCTTCCATAGCCCATTCCTGAGGGTAGAGATCGCCATTGCCTGCTTGTGACGGAGCGGTGGCGGCAAGGATGGCAAACGAGACGGCAATCGCTGCGAGGAAGGTCTTCATGATCATCTCCACTTTGTGGCTTGCTCTGTTCTAACCGGGTGAGTGTTGCCACCCGATGAGGAGAAGATACGCGATCGGTACCCGGAATCCATACGTCCTCGCGGGCTCGTGAGGTCTGTTGATGGTTGGTTATGGCGGTGTGATCGGACCGTGATTGCCAATAAGATGCGCGCCGATCCGCCCGGGCCGGCGCGCACAAAGATCGGAGGGCGTCCGATTACTGCGAAGGCCTGACGCCCTTTGCCGCTATTTCGCTTTCCCATGCCGCGCGGAGGCCAGAGTTGAGATCGGCGGCGGGAATTCTGGCACGGCCGGCCGCGTACACCGAAGTGTCGCCGTAATCGACACGGCGATGGCGGAACATGGGATATTGGACCGAGCCGAGTTCCAAGGTCAGGAAGCGTGCCGGCACCTTCCCCGAGTTGAAATGCTGATAGTATTGCATGGCAGGCGCGGAGAAAAGGACGCCGTGACGCCAGTCCGAACGTGCCGCGTCTCTCGTGCCATCCTCGGTCACCAGTGTATAGCCCTCGCCAGATACCCCGAGGAGGTGCACACCCTGGAATTGTCTCTTGGAATCCGAGTACGTGCCGGCCTCCAACTGCCAGACGTCGGCAGAGATGGTACCCTCGCACATGGTAACCGGTAGCCGCTTGGCGCCATCGACGGATGATGCCTTACTCATCTCGGAGCCAGATATGTCAATGACAGCATTGGATATGGTCCGTTCCGGGAATGTGATCGGAGTTTCGTGGATGAACGCCTCATTGCGGAAAAGGTTGAATAGATATCGCATGTCGTTGACAGCGGCGATGCGTGCTTGATTCCCGCCGGTGTTCCTGTGCACGTAGCGCGCATTCATCGGCATGGAGATGAGGGAATGCGGTTCCCAGGCGATGGTTTGCCTGCCGGAGGGCGTCTCGATGTCCGTCTCGCCGGTACCAGACAGTACGTAGCAGAGCTCCTCATAAAGGTGCTGTTGAGGCGCGGTCTTCTTGCCGGCTTCGATCTCCAGAAGGAAAACTGAGAGGAAGTCGCAGCGGCCATCGACGTGGCAGAAAGCGCCATTGGCGTCGAACCTTGCCCATGGGCCGACGTCGGCCGTCAGCATGTCTATGGACGGGCCGGTATGTATCGGTATGCACTCGGCCTTCGCCCAATCCTCGTAGGCATCGACCAGATAGGTGCCGGCGGGAGCCTCCTGGACGAGTTCATGTGGCAACGGATCATTCATTGGCTCGTCCTCCTTCATATCTGCTTTTCGAATGGCGTCTCGTCGATGAACCTACCCATCTTCGACTCAACGCCCTGCTTCGCGATCTCTTCGAGCCACAACTTGTGAACGCGGGGGTCCTGATCTTCGTATTCGATCTGCGCGCCGCCCTGCTTGACGTCCTTGTCGACGCCGACGTCCCAGATTTCTCTCTTCATCTTCAAGAGGGGATGGCGGACGGATCCGATCTGAAGAGCTAGGTATCGGGATGGAACGTTGGCGACGTTGAAGTGCTGATGGAACATGGAGTCTGGCGGGCAATAGACGCAGCCATGCTCCCAATCGACGCGGACGAAGTCCTCGTCATCGTCGTGCCAGAGGAGTGAGTAGCCCTGACCGGTGCAGGCGAAGACACTGACGCCATCGAAGTGGCGATGACCCTTCTTGTACGTGCCGACGGGCATCTCTGACGTGTGGCAGCCGATGGTGCAGCCGGCAAGCATGAAGCGCAGCATAGAGCCGCCGGCGCCGCGCGCGGCCCATGACTTCAATTCGAACTCGGAGAGATCAGGGACGAAATTGGTCTCCCACTGGTGACGGCCCGGGCGAATGCCGATGAACTCGCCCTCGCCGGCGAAGTAGTTCTCGCCGCCTGAGCGTTCCGGAAATTTCACCGGGCAGTTGAAGACGAGTTCCTCGCTGCGAAAGCGGTTCATGACGAAGACCATGTTGTTCGCAGACGCGAACCGAACGGGTTCGGTGCCAGAACCATTGAAATGCTGGTGGTGGGCGTTAAGCGGAATCGCGAAGATGCTCTTTGGTCCCCATTCGAAACTGTGCTTGCGGCCGTCGTCCGTTGTGACTGTAGTCACGCCGTGCCCGGATATGACGTAGATCACTTCCTCGTAGATGTGATGGAGCGGCTCAGAGCGGCCGCCGGGTGGGATTTCGAAGGCGAAGATGGTGAGGAAATCGTCGCGGCCTTTGAGGTGGCAGAAGGCGCCGCTCATGCCATAGCGGTCCCAGTGGGCGACGGGCACCTGGCGGATGTCGATGCCAAAATCCTCGACGACGGGTACGCCCTGGCGCGCCACCCATTCAAGATAGGGATCGCGTAGTTCCGTGCGCTCGTCGCTGCCGTCGCTCATGGCGTTTCCTCTCGATCGATTGGTCGTGGTGGGGGAAAGCTGCTCCATTTCTAGGACATTGGCGAAACCTTTCGCAACACTCGATGCTGCGATACTTATCCCAGCGTCTCAACAGCTTCTGCACTGTTCATGCAACTTTGGCGGACCATCATGTCCGTGCAGTTTTCTTCTTTCCGACAATAGTTTGCATGGCTCCGAGGCGGACCATCCTGCGGCTTCAAGTATATGTGCCAGCGCAGCTACAGCGTCTGCCGGGTCAACTCGCTAGCACAGTGGGCAAGTACTGCGGACAGTCTGATCATAACAGTCGGAGTAAGCTCAATGCGTCGCAAGTCCTTGCGTGCTGGAATTCTTTCGGTAGCCCTAATGTTGCTCGCGCTCTTCGCCGCTGGCCGTCCAGCAATTGCGCAGGATGCGTATGACCCACTCAGCGCCTTCGGATTCGCTCCCCCGCCGGTCATCAATTCCTGGAATGGTTCGTATATTGGCGCCCAACTCGGCTACGGCTGGGGAAATGGCGAGATCGACGATCTCGCAGGTGCGGGCACGACTTTCGACCCGTTCGTGCCTGAATGGTCGACGGATGGAATATTCGGGGGCGCGTATGTTGGATTCAACTGGCAGGCCGGCAATTGGGTGTTCGGCGTCGAGGGCGACATCAACAGTTCGGGCATAGCTGGTTCGGATTTCGTTGGAGGAGCTGGAATTGGCGGTGATATCGCTTGGTTTGCATCGCTCAGGGGCAGGGTGGGCTGGTCGCTCGGGCGCACGCTTCTCTACGGTACGGCTGGTTGGGCTTATGCCGACGCAAGCCACAATCAGGATGCAAGCGGCGACATCAGCTCCGGCTTCTCTGGCTGGACAATAGGTGGCGGCCTCGAATACCTCTACTCGCAGAACATCCTGCTCCGGGCGGAATATCGCTACTACGACTTCGGCGATGAGCAACTCGCAATGCCGCCGACGTTCACCGATCGTCTCTATCAGACGGACTTGCAGACAATCTCGGTGGGCGTGGCCTACAAGTTCTGACATCCGGTTTCGATGCGGGGGCGAGGGGCGCGGTCATATCGACCGCGCCCCTTTATTCGTCAGGCAACCAACTTCGGCCAGCGGTCGAGCAGCGTCATGCCTCGATGGTGCCGAGCGGCGGGACTTGGCGGGCTGGCAGAGTTCCCACGCTGCGGCGGTTGCCGTTTAATTGCCAGTTCCATGATGCAGATGCGAGCCTGCAGGCTCCGAACGGACGGGAAGAAATCGCGCACTTAATGCATCGTGCTCTTCAATCGTCCTTAGATCTACTGCGTCAGCGCTCACCAAGGCCCCAGGGCATTGGTTCGAGGCCACTACTGCTCCACGACATAGGACGAATGCTGGCAGCGGCATTGATTCCATCAATGCCGCTAGCAGCCCGTGTCTCAATTGCAACGTCCGTAATGGATCCGTTTCGGTACTAGGAATTCGTTAACAATTGCCTGTTCGCCCATTGACGCCCATAAAATTCCATGAGATCCCATGATTGCCCGTCCGCGTCGGGCATCGGAACGTGGTGCGGCGCCACCACCGTTAGAGGGCCGGTGGAGCCGGCGACGCCCACGTTCCAGTTTTTCAAGCCGTGTCGGCCAAAGGGGTCGTGGCCGGCGGTGTGGCCTGCGGGGCGATGCGGACGGGCTTGGTGTCTCAGTGTGTCGGCGGCCATTGGCCGCGTGGGTCAGCGTCGAGTCGTAAAGCGTCAATCGAGGGCAGAACCGGGGGATGAATCGCTTTGTCTCGACATACACCAACAAGATCGATAGCAAGGGGCGCGTCTCTGTCCCGTCCGCTTTCCGCGAAGTACTCGCTAGGGAGGGCAGCGGTGGAAGCTTCTATTGCTACCCCGCGCTCGACGTTTCAGCCCTTGATGCTGGCGGCGAAAGACTTGCACGCAAGATGGATGATTTTGTCTCGCGTTTCCCAGATTATTCGGAGCAGCGGGACGCATATTCTCACGCGCTCTATTCCGATGCGTGCGAACTCGCGATCGACGGGGACGGACGCATTGTCCTTCCTCCGGCTCTTCGCGACAAAATCGGTGTCACGACCCAGGTTGCTTTTGTCGGGCTTGGTGACAAGTTTCAGATCTGGCAGCCTGAACGGCTCGCAGAATACCGCGCAGGTTTGCCGGAGCGCGGAATACTCGGGCCTACACAGCGACCATCTGCTGCCCAGGGCGGAGATGGCGGCGATGGAGGAGCACGGGACTGATGACCGACCCGGATCCGGGAAATGGACGGCACGGGGGCGCCGTGCCTCAGCGTCATCATCCCGTGCTGCTTCCAGAAGTGATCGCACATCTCGCACCGGCGGACGGTGAGCGCTACATCGACGGAACCTTCGGAGCCGGTGGCTATACACGGGCAATCTTGGAGGCGGCAGAGTGCCATGTTTGGGCGCTGGACAGGGATTCTTCCGCGATTGAGGGAGGGCGAGCGCTGATCGAGGCCTTCGGGCCACGGCTCGATCTTGCGTGCATGCCATTCGGCAACCTGCTTCTCCGGTTGGTCCAGGATCCTGGAATGGCAGGGTCTTTTGACGGGTTCGTGCTCGATCTCGGTGTATCTTCCATGCAAATCGACGAGGCCAGCCGCGGCTTCTCATTCCAGAAGGACGGACCGCTCGATATGCGTATGTCGGCTGCCCCAGGTGTGAGGCAGAGCGAGGCAGGTCCATCTGCCGCTGATGTCGTCAATTCAGCCGATCAATCGGAGATTGCTGATATTCTTTATCAGCTCGGCGAAGAGCGTCGCTCGAGGCATATCGCAGCCGCCATCGTGAAGCGACGAAAGGAGCGTCCGTTCGAGCGTACGCTCGATCTAGCGGATTTAGTAGTGAGCGTCATCGGGAGGCATGCGGGAGACAAGGTCCACCCTGCGACCCGGACCTTCCAGGCGCTTCGGATTTTCGTGAATGATGAGCTTGGCGAACTTTTCCGGGGGTTGAGTGCAGCAGAGCGGCTGCTCAAGCCGGGCGGTCGGCTCGTTGTGGTAACCTTCCATTCTCTCGAGGACAGAATGGTGAAGCAGTTCCTTGCTGCCAGGGCTGGAAAAGGCGGCCGCGTGTCACGTCATCTGCCTCCAATCGATTCAATCAGGGTCGCAAGTTTCCGAATTGTTAACTCTCGACCTGCTACTCCCTCAGAGGAGGAGATCCGGCGCAACCCACGAGCGCGTTCGGCGAAACTTCGAGCCGCTGTCCGGACCGATAGCGAGCCGTGGCCGATTGATGGCTCCGAAGCGCTTGTACCGGCGATACTCCGATCCTGAGTGCCGTATGGAGGCGGGGGCAAATGATGCGGGTTCTCACCACACTGAGCGTGCTTCTCATGCTCGCCTCGGCCTTCACCCTGCACGTTACCAACTACCGGACACGTCAGCTCGAACGCGACGTCTCCCAGCTCGAGCGCCAGCGTGAAAAGCTCGTCGAGGAAATTGCGATCCTGCGTGCAGACCGTGCATTCCTTGCCAGACCCGGCCGGATAGAGGCTGCCGCACGCGCACTCGGAATGCGGCCTGCGGACATCGGCCAGCTGCCCCGGCAGACAGATGCCAGCAAGGTCTCTGCCATCGGGACACCAAAATGACGGTACGCCCGCGATCCCCCGCAACTGGCGGACGGCAATCGACCTCGGCCAGCGATCGCATCGAGCTGCGGCTGCGGGCGCGGGCACGGGCGCGCGGGCGCACGATATGGCTGCTGATGGGACTGTCGATGGCGTTCATGGTACTGGCCGGGCAGCTCGTGCGGCTGGGGCTCAGGCACGATGCCAGCGAGGGCGGACCGCGCGTCGCGATGAACTCGCCGGTGTCGAAGACGTTCGCAAGGCCGGATATCGTCGATCGCGCGGGACGGCTGCTCGCCACCGATCTCGTCGGACATTCTCTGTATGCCGATCCTTCGCTCGTGCTCGACGCGGACCGGGCGGCGGAATCGCTGATCAAGGTGTTTCCTGACCTTGACGCCAAGGAACTGAGGCAGAAGCTCGGCGATCCGGCCCGGCGGTTCGAATGGATCAAGCGCGGGCTGACGCCACGACTTGCACAGCGGGCGCACGATCTCGGCATTCCGGGCCTTGCGCTCAACAAGGAGCCGAAGCGCACGTACCCGCTCGGCCGACTCGCAGGCCACCTGCTGGGCGTCGTCAGCACCGACAACCATGGTCTCAGCGGGATCGAGCGCCATGTGGACCAGGCAGTCGGCATCGAGATGGCGGTGACGGGCGAAGCGGGAAGCCGGCAGCGGGTGCGGCTCACCGTCGATGTGGGCGTGCAGCATGCGCTGGAGGAGGAGCTTGCAGCGGCGGTTGCACGGTACAGCGCGCAGGGTGCGGCCGGCGTGGTGCTGGATGCTGAGACCGGCGAGATCGCGGCCATCGCCTCCCTGCCAGACGTCGACCCGGCCCACGTCATGGAAAGCCAGGACCCGATGCGCCTGGACCGGATGACGACAGGCCGATACGAGCTCGGATCGGTGTTCAAGGTGGCCACGCTGGCGTTGGCGCTCGAGGCGGGGATGCGGCTCGAGCAGGCGGTCGACGTGCAGGGGCCGCTCGAGGTCAGCGGCCACAAGATCAGGGACCTGCACCCGGCGGGCAAGGAACTGCCGCTCGGCATGGCGTTCCTGAAGTCCTCCAACGTCGGGTTCGGAAGGGTCGGGCTGATGCTCGGCGAGCAGCGGCTGACCGGCTTTTTCGCAAGGCTCGGGCTCAGCGGGCAGATGCAGACCGAGGCCGGACCGGTGGCGACGATGCGGCTGCCGAAACGGTGGGGCGAGGCGGAGATCGCGACGGCGGCCTTCGGGCACGGCATCGCGGTGACGCCGTTGCAGTTCGCGGTCGCGGCGGCGGCGCTGGTGAACGGCGGCAGGCGCGTGGCGCCGACGGTGATCGCGCGCGAGAATGAGCGGCGGCCCGAGGGCGAGCAGGTCGTCTCGCAGCAGACGAGCGCCAGGATCCGCGCCATCCTGCGCGACAACGTCGCCGGCGCGACGGGCACCGGCAAGCGCGCCGACGTGCCGGGGTACGAGGTCGGCGGCAAGACGGGGACCGCGGAACAGCCGGTGGCGGGCAAGTACGTGGAAAAATCCGTCATCTCCTCTTTCCTGGCGGCGTTCCCGATGTCGAAGCCGCGCTACGTCACCTATGTGCTGCTGTTCCAGCCGCAGCCGGTCGCGGAGTCCGAAGGCAAGATCACGGCGGGCCACAACGCGGCGCCCCTCACCGCGAAGGTCGTCCGCCGCATTGCGCCGTTGCTCGGCGTCGCGCCGCGCGGCGTCGACTGACGGGCGGCGGGCGCACTTGCGCGTATCCGCGGGCGGATCGCCCCGGAGATTTGCGGCAGTCGTTCCCCCGGAATGAAGGGGTGCGGGGCGGAGGTATCGTCCGCGTCGCTGGTAATACTATGTGGCGGACGAAGCCCGCCCCGCGCAGAGATTTGCGGCATACCCACGGCGTTCAACGGTCTCCGACTTCGGATTTGCACCGAAGCGGCCGTGGCGAGCCCCGGCACGGCCGGGTGTGTCGCCCGTGCGTGCCGCTCCGCCGTCCCGCCTCCCACAGTCAGGACACCTCCGGATGCGGCCCTTCGCGAGACGAGATGCGAGTGATTATGCGGCAGGCGGAGAATGCGGGGATAAGTATTTTCTTGGGAAATTGAATGGCGTGTGCAGGGTGTACGGATTTCCAGAAGTGACGTGTCCAGGCCCCGGCCTGCGCCGGGGTGACGCCAGTTGTGGGGCAGGCCGTGTGCCGGAGCAGCGGGCCGTGCAAAGGTTTCCAAAGGACGGCGTCCTTTGGCGGGAGCGCGAGGGCTGGCCCTCGCATGCGAAGCAATTGGGAGAGGGCGGGTTTGCGGAGTTTGCAGACGTCGCCCATCTTCGCGCGCAAGCCATATTTTTGTGGCGGGGCAGGTCCGCTCCACAATCAGAAGCGGAAAGCTGGCGTTCTTCAGCTTGGGGCCCAATCGCGCCACAGGTCACTTGCGGACTGTCATCAGCTTCCACGAAAGCAGCGTGCCCGCGTACCTACCCGGCAAGTGCAATGAGGAAACGCGCCGCTCCGTGCCACATCACTGTGTCGCTGATGGGGATCTTCAACAGCGAGACGGCGAGTGCAAAACCGCCTGCCCACCAGTAGGCGGGATGAACTCTGCCGAGCGCCCGCCAGTCGTAAATCATTCCAGCGACGATAAAGAGCAAACAAGCCAAGGATGGCAGCAACAGGCCCGCAACCGGCGGCGGCGGCCCACCTAGTCCTGCAATTCCCACTGTTCCCTGGAATGGCGGCAGGTGACCACCCATCACGATATAAGCGATAAAAGGGCGTGCAATCGCGGCATCAAGGATGACCGCCGTTGCCGCAAGCATCAGCCGCTTGTGCCAATCGGGACGGCGAACGTTGTAGATCGCCGCAATTACAAAGACGGTAAAGAGCAGCATGGCAGCCATCGGTACGATCATGAAAGTTTCACCGGCTACTGCATAATTAGTAGCGGCCGCGCGCCGGGCCGAGTTGATCGCGGCCATCGTACCGAAGATGGTCATCCCCGTTGCCAGCGAAATGCCAAGCAACCCGATGTCACGATGCCGAACGATGCGGCCTGTCGAGACTAGCCAGCATTGATAGATCAAGAGCAGCGTCCAGCTGAAGAAGAGTCCACCATGGATCGCGAGCACAGGTATCCGCTCAGGCACGCCCTGCGCCAAGGGAATCCAGAAAGTCGGCGCAAAGCCGAGAAAGGCCGTAGCGGCCATCGCCACCGCGGTCCACAGGAAGAAGCGTGATTGCCCTGCTGTGGCGCGCGGATTTGCATCTGTCATTGTGGCGTTCATAACCATCCCCGGACTTTCGTGACCAAGCTTCCTAAGCAGAGCTTTCGGGTAACAATGCGCCCCAACCCAATCCTCGTGCAAGCTTGAACCGCCGTCGCCCACGATGCCGTCACAGGCCGCAGGCCCGGTGCCGCCGTCATCGGTACGATCATCGGCATGTCGCTCGTAAGGGTCAGACAATCGAGAAAGCACACCGATATGTCGCTAATACGCCGACGTCTCGGTCTTGCGGCCGTGACTCTCGCCGGCATGGCCGCCGCTCTGGTCGCTCTCCAAGGCTTCCAATTCGCGACGGGGAATCAGTGCTGGCACGGTGTCCCGCTCCCCAAAAACTCGTCCACCTCAGTCGGGCTTTCCCGAGACAATGTCAGGAAAGCCTCCGGTCGCGTCGCCCAATGTTCCGAAGTACGATTTAAAGATTTGGGCTAGGTGCCGTCCATGCAGTCAGTAAGGACTTCGAACTGGTCGAGCACGTCAATGGTGGTTAGCCTGTTTAGAAGCGAGTATGTTGTCTACAATGGTTCTGGCATATTCAGCCGCTCTATTGGTCCCTGTATCCAGCAAATTAGTCACGAGGTTCAGAGCTGCCATTTCCTCATCGATTTCATTTAATCTCTGCAGAACCTTGTGTCGCTCATCCTTTAGGCTTTCGATCCAATCCTCGTAGCATACGTTATTCATAAATCACCCCGTTGCGGTTAATCTCTGTTGTAGCCCCCCCTGCAATTGTCCTTCAAGCTCTGGTGGCAATCAAAATACCAAGTTGTGTAAGAACGACGGTCCTTCGAAGATATCAATCTTCATTGCGGACTTAATGAGATAGAGCGCGATACCCGCCGCAGCGAAAGCAACTGAGAGGCAAACAAGAATCGATGCTGATAAGAGAAGTCTGGGAACCTTCTTTTTTTGCTTGCGGAAATCCTGCTCCGCTTCCTGCGCGCTTGGCAGTTCAATCATCGCTGCCTGGGCGAGCGCTAAGAGTTGGACGCAGGTAAAGCTTGATGAAACGCTTGTAGGGACGTGTCTCAACAGCCTGCGCAGTTCAATCGGCATCATCCATTCTGATTTTTCATCGACCCAGCGCGGGAGGTACAATCCCGAAAATGCGCTTGGAGCCACGTGGCGGCTCGGTTTCACTTCAGCAGCGGTAGAGTCGCGGGCCACTATTTCAGAGGCGAAAGCCGGAGTTTTCAGTTCAACGGCTGAGCGCATCATGCCCCCCACCGACGAAGAGTTTCCAGTTTGCGCGCTTGGGCGGCGCGTCGCTGGCGCTTTCGACCACGGTGGATAGATCCTACCAGAAGTAGACCCATCAGCAGGATCAGTATAATGCCCCACCATATGTTGCTGGCAAGCGGAAGCGCGTTGAACGACATGTTGATTGATCTCCAAAGTAGTTCCTAAACTTCGTTCAGAACTACAGTGGAGTTCCCGCTGTGTCTTGGCTAATGCGGTATTTACTTGACCAAGCTTTTGTGGTCTGGAGGCGACAATCGAAATTAAGTTGTTTCTATTTTTTCCTAATCTGCTTACCGGCGTCGAGGCGCGCGCAAGTCAGAAGGCAGTATTTGCGATGAAAAAGGCCCTAGACCTGTCACCA
>JBJOGJ010000061.1:0-17237 GCA_046048295.1 Pseudomonadota bacterium
AAATTCCCTATGGCGTTTGCGAGTACGACGTGATCGGCGGCATTCGCGGCGAGGCAGTCGAGATCATTCACACGCCGATTACGAATCTGCCCGTGCCTGCAAACGCAGAGATCGTTATCGAGGGCTACGTTCAACCAGGAAACGTGGCGCCCGAAGGGCCGTTCGGCGAGTGGATGGGCTATTACGGTTCTGATCAGCGTAACGAACCGGTTATGGACATCGCAGCAATTTACTACCGCAACGATCCCATCCTCCTCGGGTGTGCGCCGCAGCGCCCGCCGGACGAGATTGCTCGCTATCGGGCATTGACGCGCTCGGCCATCATCCAGGAGAACATCGTCAAGGCCGGAGTGCCCGACGTGACAGGCGTGTGGGCGCACGAGTGCGGAACATCCCGCCTCCTGCTTGTCGTCGGCATCAAGACGCGTTACGGCGGGCATTCGAAGCAGGCCGGCCATGTCGCCTCGATGTGCCACTCCGGCGCCTATGCCGGCCGCTATGTGATCGTCGTCGACGACGACATCGACGTTACGAACCTCGAAGAGGTGATGTGGGCGGTGCTGACACGATCGGATCCGGCCACCTCCATCGACATCATTACGAACGCGTGGTCTACACCACTCGACCCGCGCATCGAGCCTTGGCGAAAAGAGCGTGGCGACTTCACCAACAGCCGCGCCATCATCGACGCCACCCGCCCCTATGCGTGGAAAGATCAGTATCCCGACGTCAACCAGTCCTCGCCTGAAGTGCGCCGCGAGGCCATGGAGAAGTTCGGATATCTGCTGAAGTAGTCGCTGGTTTCTCCGTCCAGAAGTCCGGCAGCCGGGAATGACAAGGCCTTTCTGCCAACTATGGCAGCTTGGCAGGGTCTACAACGGTCGCTCGCCGGGGCGGGGATTCTGCGCTACCGTAATGGCCATGTGCCCGCGACAGGTGGGCGCCACGGAGGAAGCCCAACATGCAGAACTCGACCGTTTCCATGCGGCCAATGTCAGCCACAACCGGCATGGAAATCCTGGATGTCGATCTCTCCAAGCCGCTCAGCGATGCCGCCTACAGGGAAATCCGTCTGGCGCTGAACGACTGGGGAGTCGTCACGTTCCGGGACCAGAAGATTACGCCTGCCGAGCAGGTTGGCTTCGCCCGGCGATTCGGCGAGGTGCCGCCGGCGGAGTTCCTCGAGACCGTGGAGGGTACGCCAGAGGTTGGGCTCATCAAGAAGGAACCTGAGGAAACACGCAATGTCGGCGGGCAATGGCATTCCGATCACTCATTCGACCCGATCCCACCGCTCGGTTCGGTGCTTTATGCGCATGAGCTTCCAGAGCGCGGTGGCGACACGATGTTTGCCAACATGGCAGCGGCTTACGACGCGTTGTCTGACGGGTTAAAGAAGACGCTATCCAGTCTCAGCGTGGTACATTCCAAGCGGAACGCCGCCGTTTCCGACAAGCGTGCCGAGCGGCAGGCGGACCCGGAATTGCTGGCGCGGTTCAATGCACTTGCCCACCGCGAAACCAAACACCCGATGGTGGCGCGGCATCCAGACACCGGCCGCAAGGTGCTGTTCATCAACGCCAACTACACGGCTCGGATCGATGGGTGGACAGAGGCGGAAAGCCGGGCACTGCTCGACTACCTGTTCGAGCAGGCTTACCGGCCTGAAAACACCTGCCGGTTCTCTTGGCGGCCAGGATCGGTTGCGATGTGGGACAACCGCACTGCCAACCACTATGCCCTCAACGACTATCACGGGGCACGCCGCGTGATGCATCGTGTCGTAGTGGCGGGGAGCCCCTGGGCGGCGTAGACATCCCGGATTGGCACCTGATTCACGACTCTTGCAGGACAATGGGGGCGCATTGGCACGTGCAGACGGCTCAGCGGCGGGTTTCCGAGCCGATATCGAGGGCCTTAGAGGCGTCTCCGTTATCGCCGTCGTGCTCTACCATGCGTTTCCACAATGGCTGACCGGTGGTTTTACCGGTGTCGATGTATTCTTCGTCATTTCCGGTTATCTGATCACCCGCCTGCTGATGAACGAGCTCGGCGCTACGGGGCGCATAGACCTGATCGGTTTCTGGCAGAGACGCATCCGCCGCATATTGCCGGCAGCTACTTTCGTCCTTCTGGCAATAGCGCTTGCAGTGTTGCTCATACCAGCAATGGACGCCAGGGTTCTCGGCCGGCATATAGCGGCGGCAGCGCTATTCTACCATAACATCCGGCAAGCCTGGTCGGCGACCGACTATCTCGGAGCAGACCACAAGGACAATCCCCTGCTCCATTACTGGTCGTTGTCGGTCGAGGAGCAGTTCTACCTTGTCTGGCCGCTGGTGCTGGTGGCAGCGGTCTACTTTCTACCGTCGCAGCAAGACAGGCGGTGGAAGTTGCTTGCGGGCTTGGCTGCCGTGCTGCTTGCCGCGTCGCTCACCTACAGTATCCATCTGACCGCTCGAGACCCTTCATGGGCGTTTTTCGGAACACCGTCGCGCTCCTGGCAACTTCTTTGCGGCGCGCTGCTCGCCATTGTGGAGCCACATGTGCGCTACCGGCACGGAGGTAGTGCAGATGCAGTCAGCCTCTTGTCGCTTGGTGTACTCATCGGCTGCTTCGCGCTGATCTCAGATGCCGTTGCTTATCCGGGTCTTGCCGCCTGCGCGCCAACATTCGCAACGGCCGCACTCATCTATTTCAATACTTGCCAGAACTCGCATGCGGCGACGCTGCTCGGCAATGCGCCGCTCAGGTTTGTCGGACGGGTCTCGTTCTCGTGGTATCTCTGGCATTGGCCGCTACTGGTCTTCGCCCGACTGCTTTATGGCGACACGCTGTTCGTGATCCTGTCGGCGGTTGCAATTTCATTTGTGCTTGCGGTCATCACCTACGCACTCGTTGAACGGCCCGTCCGTCATGCACCGGTTTTTGCGACCTCGCCGCGGCACGCCTACGGGCTCGGCGCCGTCTTGATCGTCAGCGGACTCGTCGCAGGCATCGGCATGCGGCACCTGGCGCCGGACGGTATTCACACCGGTGGCGGCGTCTATGTCAGCAGCGACCTGATCAGAAAGGACAGGGCGCGGATCTACTCCGACCGCTGCCATGTGAACTTTGTCGCCACGCAGTCGCCGCCATGCGCGTACGGGGCAGCCGAAGGACGCGCCACTGTCGTGCTGGTCGGCGATTCCCATGCTGCGAACTGGTTCGAGCCGCTGGATGCTGCAGCGCGGCAGGAGGGATGGCGCCTGGTCGTGCGGACGAAGTCGTCGTGCCGGCCGATCGATACCGCGCAGATCGTGACAGAGGGCGGGCGGCCGCGGCCCTATCACGAGTGCTCGGAATGGCTGCAGCGGACGCTCTCTGAAATCAAGGCGATGAGGCCGAAGCTCATCGTGGTGGCAGGCACGGGACACAATCTGGATCTCGAAGCGGAGACCCGCGTCATCCGGAGCCTGGCGGCCGTTGGCCGCACGGTCGTCATGCGCGACACGCCGTGGCTTCCGGTCGATCCGCTCAAGTGCCTGCGCATCGCCCGGAGCCCGGATCAATGCCAGTGGCCGCTGGCACAGCTGCTCGCCAGCAATGCCTATCCGCGGACGAAAGCCTCAGACCTTCCGGCCAACGCGAGGATCGTTGACCTCAATCGCGACGTATGTCCGGGAGGAACCTGCAACGCGGTTCTGGACGGGCAGGTCGTAATGTTCGACGAGCACCACCTTACCGCGTCCTTCGGACGCCGCCTCGCCGGGAAGTTCCGCGAACTCCTGGCTGCGGCAGACAACTGACGGCGTCCGTTGGCAGCGCGAAGCCTGTCTTATTTCTTCTTCTTCGCCTTGGCGGCCTCGGCGAAAAGGTTGCGCATGTACTCGATCAGGTCCGTGTCGGAAGCGGCGATCTCCTTGATGACCTCGGTCACCTTTTCTCCATCGAGGGGATCGACGGAGATATTCAGCTTCTTGGCTTCTTCGAGATAGGCCGGGTCGGCGTGGGCTGCCATGAATGCAGTGCGAAGCGCCTTCAGACGGTCAGCCGGCATGTCCGGCGGAGCGGCAAACGGACGGCCGAACTGGAACGACGCCTCGTTGAATTTTATGAGCTGCAACGCCTTTGCATCCTTGGCAAGTTCCCGCGCGGTCGGCACGTTCGGAAATTCCGGGTGGCGGGTGACGCGGGCGAACTGCACGAGCGGGATCATCGTCTTGCGGTCGAGCCAGGCGGCCTGCGACGACTTCACGGCTGAGAGGCCGACGGTACGGCCCTTGATCTCGCCACGCGCGATGGCGAGGAACAGGTCATCGCTGCCGCGGTATCCGAGGATCATCTTGTGGCGAAGACCGATGGTGTCCGCGAGTACGCGCGGTACGTCGGTGCCGGTAGAGCCGGGGGCCGTAGAGCCGAGCACGACCTCCTTACCCTTCGGGCCGATGATGTCCTTGATCGACGTGATGCCCTGGTCGGCGCGGTACCAGAGAATATAGGAGTCCGCCTCGCCGCTGGTGGACGAGCCGAGCCAGTTCATCTTCAAAGGATCGAACTGCACATTCTTGGCGCCGAGGATACCAAGCAAAGGGATGTTGCGCGACATGGTGGCGATCGCCGTACCGTCCTTCGGTGCAACGTTATAGAGGTAGTTGGTGGCCTTCAGGCTGCCGGCCCCCGGCATGTTCTGGACCACGATGTTCGGACTGCCGGGAATGTGGCGCGCGTAGTGGTTGGCGAGTATTCGGGCGTAGACGTCGTAGCCGCCGCCCGGGTTGTAGCCGACCAGAAGCTTGATGGTCTTGCCCTTGAAGAACTCGGCTGGCGTTTCCGCAATCGCGGGCTGCATCGCGAAAAGGCCGATGGCGGCCGCTGCCAGTGTGCGCTTAAGCATGCTCTCTCCCTCCGCCGCGATCTGGCGGCCGTTGTTTTGGTTGTGGCTGAAAGCATAGGGAGGTGACCCGTCGAGTCAAGTTGAGCGGGCGAAGTCGCAAGAATCCGGGCATGCCTGCCAGCACCGCGAGCCGTGCTCCGGAGATTCAGTTTCGTCCATTTCCCCCGTGAGGGGTGCGGGGCGGGTAATCTTGTCCGCGTCGCGTATGAGTTTGGTGTGGCGGACGAGGCCCGCCCCGCGCAGAGATTTTATCCATTGGCATACCCACGGCGTTCAACGGTCTCCGACTTCGGACTTGCACCGAAGCGGCCGTGGCGAGCCCCGACGCGGCCGGTTGTGTCGCCCGTGCGCGCCGCTCTGCCGTCCCGACTCCCACAGTCAGGACACCTCCGGATGCGGCCCTTCGCGAGACGAGATGCGTGGGATTATGCGGCAGGCGGATTGTGCGGGGATAACTCTATGAAGTTTGGTTAGTGGAGTGCCGGAATAGCTGACTGGGACACCGGCATCCGCCAGGCCGACATATGCTGTCACCAGCGGGCTCGACGCACCCGTCGCTCGGGTCGCATAAACGTGTTGCTTGGTTTCGCAGAGAGGCATACCCTCACTCCGGAATGTATCTTAAGTGAATTTCGGGTGCCCAATTCCGGGAGACCAAAATGCGGCGTTTAACTGCCGGCATTGCTCTGATGTTTCTTGTTCTTTCATTGAACAGTTCAAGCGCTGCTTCGAGGGAACCGGAAAAGCGGGTCGCGCTGGTTATCGGCAATTCATCGTATGAATTCACCTCACCCCTGGCCAATCCCAGGAACGATGCCGCGGACGTTGGCACCTTGCTGAAGAAGCTTGGTTTCGAGGTGGTCTCCGGGACGGACCTGAACAAAACGGCCATGGAGAAGGTGATTCGGTCGTTCGCAGAGAAAATGACCGGAGCAAAACTCGGCGTGTTCTTCTATGCCGGACATGGGCTTCAGGTTGGGGGTAAGAATTATCTCGTCCCCATAGACGCCAAGCTTACGACTGCAATCGGGCTCGATTTCGAGATGGTCAGCCTCGATCTGGTGCATCGCACCATGGAGCAGCAGTCACCAACCAATGTGCTGTTCCTCGATGCCTGCCGAGACAATCCGTTGGCCCGAAATCTCGCACGCGCACTTGGCACGAGGTCTGCGAGCATCGGGCGTGGCCTGGCGGCGGTTGAATCGGGCGAAGGCACCCTCATCAGTTTCTCAACCCAGCCAGGAAATGTTGCGCTCGACGGCGGCGGCCGCAATTCGCCATTTGCGCGTGCACTCGTCAGGCATCTCGACAAGCCCGGCGAGGACCTGTCCTCAATCCTGATCAACGTGCGCAACGATGTCATGTCAGCAACCGGACGGCGTCAGGTTCCCTGGGATCACTCGGCGTTGACGGCTCATGTCTACATGGCTGCGCCGCCAGTCCCGAAGGCACCGGCGATCCCCTACAAGGAGCAGGTCGAGCTCTCGTTGTGGGAGGCCGTGAAGGGGACGGATAGCCAGGAGTTGCTGCGTTCGTACCTGGATCGATATCCCGATGGGAAATTCGCCACACAGGCGCGTTCGCTGATCGATCAGCTGGAGAAGGAGGCACGCGAGGAGCAGATTGCTGCTGAAAAGGAGGCTGAACTCAGGCGGGCCGAGGCCGCCAAAGCTGCCGCACTTCTCGCCAAGGTCGAAAGCGAACGCAAGGCGGCACTTGCAAAGCAGGCGGATGAATTGAAGAGAGCGCGCGAAGAAGCCCGAAAGGCCCGAGAAGCGCTGGCCAAGGCGGAACAGGAGAGAATTGCCGCGCGCCAGGCTGCCGAGGCGGCAAAGGATTCCGCCAATGCTGCCGAGAAGGAGGCCGAACTCAGAAAGGCCGAGGCGGCCAAATCGGCTGCGCTTCGCGCCAAGTTCATCAGCGAGCGCAATGCCGCTTTGGCCAAACAGGCCGACGAATTGAACAAGGCCCGCGAGGAAGCGCGCAAGGCTCGTGAAGCGCTGGCCAAAGCGGAAGCAGAGCGGCTTGCTGCAAAAGAGGCGGCGGCAAAAGCGCGAGAAAAAGTTGCATCGACGAAGAAGGACCGCGTTGTGGAGTCCAAGAAACCGCGAACCACAACGGCGCGCAAGGTGCGGCCAGCCCGTCAGTCGAGCGGCGGGCGAGGCGGGGGAAAGTGTTTTACTTTCAGTGGAAAGACGTTCTGCGAATAATCTTTTCGAGAGGCATTCAAATGTTACGAAAAGTAAACTTCCACCGCCTGGCAGCGCTGTCCATTGGGCTCACCATAGGCCTGCCAATACAAGCATATGCCGCTTCGGCCCCGGCCGGGCTCAGAGGCAAGACTGTCACCGTGAGCTGGACGGCCGTCCGCAACATGAAAAGGGGGCCTGGCCGTGATTGGGAAGATGTCAGGCGTTCATTTACAAAGCGCTTCTATGTGAGCACCAAGGGACAGCTATTCTTTCGGACGAGTGCTGATAGTAGCGGCGGCAAGAGTGGCTCAATCGAGAGGGTCAGAAAGGGACGGGGAAAGGGCGCAATGACCTACGGCGGCGGGCCTGGGCGGATCCAGTGGTCCGGCAATTCAATGACCATTACTGCAGTCAGGAAGTCGGGAGGCGCCGGCCGGATCTCGATCAGTTTCAATGGGAATTTTTCCGGCTGTAGTGCTCGGGTGATCGTGGCAAAGGAAGTTGGTGCCAAGGTGATCGTTTCCAAGAGCATTGCAACCGGAAAGCGGATCGAGATCCGCTCGGCGAGAATATCAGGCGTTTCCTGCAGCGTTCAGGACGGAAATGCGTTTGCGAATTGATGTCTGTGCGGACTGTTATGTTTTCGGCAGCATCTGCGAGGACAACGAAGACTGATCAGCAAATGTGCGGATCGAATTGAATTTCAGGTGCTGGCTCTGACACAAGTCGCATTCGCGTCGTCACATCATAGGAGTTGATATGTTCCGGCCATTCAGCGGGTACCCCTGTGCAATTCTATTTTCCGGGCTGCTGGGTTGTGTGCCCGTATCGGCAGTTGCTGCGTCAGCACCATCCGGACTTAAAGGGAAGACTGTGACCGTGAACTTCACCGGCACTTATTCCTGGCGGTCCGGTTCCGGTGGCAGCTGGCAGGAAATCAGCAAGTCTCACACCAAGGCCTTTTATGTGAGCAGCACCGGGGGCATCTTTATGCGGACTACCTCCAGCGGCCCCCGAAGGACCGGTTCGAGGGATAAGGTCAAGAGAGGCAACCGCGGCGGTGTGCAATGGTCAGGCCGGACCGCCGTCCTCACGGGAAACTGGGGCGCGGGAGGCGCAGGCCGACTAATCGTCAGTTTCTCGAGTAACTATTCGATCTGCAGTGCGCGGGTACTGGTGGCGAAGCAAGTGGGGTCGCAATCGATCGGAAAGAAGCTGATCACTTCAGGTCGCCGTGTCGAAATTAGATCTGCAAAGTATCATGGAGTGTCCTGCAGCGTGGCGACCGGCAATGCGTTTGCCGACTGAGCACACCGAAGAGGCAGCAACGTGACGAAATCACACATTATCAAGTGTGTAGCAGTTGCATTTCTGGGTTCGAGCCTGGCGGGACCGAGCATCGCGGAGGATGCAAAATCGCCGACCCTGGTGCCCTGTTTCGAGGTCATCAGAGGCAGTGGAAACATAGAACCTGCCGCGCCGATGCTGATCAACAAGTGCACCGGCGAGACATTTTTGCTGAAGCGGCTTCGCGGCTCTGCTGACGCAAGCGCCGGTTATGCATGGGTTCCGCTGGTAACGCGGCGGCGCAATGTCAAACCGCAAGCCGCGAGCAAATACAGGGGGCGGGGCAGAAATTACATCAAGCGTCGCAAGGCGCTGGCCTCACCGCCCTGCTTCAAGTTCGACGGGCGAACGTTCTGTGAATGACAGGGCGGGCTGATCGCTCAGGGGTGTACCAGACGAAGTTCCCGCTCACATACCGATGTCGTCGCGGCCGGAAACGCGCGCCTGCGCGGCGAGGCGGATGGGTGCGTTGATGCCGCCGAAGCCCCTGTAGCCTCGGCGCTCGACAACCTCGAAGAAGAAGCGGTCCTCGTAGGCCTCGGTGTAGACCTGGAAGTACTCGGCGTTGCCTTCCCGGTCGTAGAGGATGTTCAGCTCACGCAGCTTGTCGAGGGTGGCGGCGTCGAGATCATGGCGGGCCTCGATGTCGTCGTAGTAGTTCTCGGGGATGTCGAGCAGGTTGACGCCGGATGCTCTCAGATGAGCGACGGTGGCGAAGATGTCCTCGGTCGCAAACGCAATGTGCTGGACGCCGGAGCCGAAGAACTCGTGCAGGAAGCGCGAGGACTGGGTGCGCTGGCTCTGCGAGCCGTTGAGGATGATCCGGAGGGCGCCGTCGTCGGATTCGACGACCTGGCTGAGGACGAGGCCGCCGGGGTCGACGACATCCTGCTGCGAGGTTTTCTTCACGTCGAGGAGGGACGTGTAGAACAGGAGCCAGGTCAGCATCTCCTCATAGTGCATGGACTGCGAGATGTGGTCGGTCACGGTTAGGCCGGCGGGGGAGGCCTTGCCGGCACCGGGCTCGGGGACGAACTCGATGTCCCAGACCTTGGCAAGCTCACTTTTCGGATCGACGAAGTAGATAAGGCTGCCTCCGAGGCCGCGCACGCATGGGATCTGGAGCTCTCCGGGCCCGACGGCCTGGGAGAACGGCTGGCTCAGCAGTTTCTGGGCGCGCTCGAAGGTGGCGGCGGCGTCCTCGACCCGGAGGCCGATGGCGCAGACGGAGGGGCCATGGGTGATCTGATAGGAGTGGGCGAAACCTTCCTTGTCGGTGTTGACGACAAGGTTGATGTCGCCCTGGCGCCAACGGGTGACGGCCTTCGACTTGTGGGTGCCGGTCTTGGCGAAGCCCAGCGCGGAGAGCAACTTCTCGAAGGATTCGCGGCCCTGCTCGTCGATGGCGAACTCGATGAACTCGACGCCGAGGGGATGCTGGCGGAGGGGCAGGTCGGGGATCACGGCCGATGGCTTGCCGGTGCGCATCCTGAGCTGGTGGAGCATGTAGATGAGCGAACGGCGGCCGTCGACGGCGACGGAGCGGGCGGAGCCGGCGCGGAACTGGTCGTTGAAGATCTCGAGGGAGAGGGGCCCATCATAGCCGGTGGCGTCGAGCGCCTCCATGAAGTCGGTGAGCGGGAAATCGCCCTGGCCGGGAAAGCAGCGGTAGTGGCGGGACCAGGTCAAGAAGTCCATGTCGAGGACGGGGGCGTCGGCAACCTGGACGAGGAAGATGCGGTCGGCGGGGATGGCGCGGATGGCCGAAAGGTCGGTGGCGCGCGACATGATGTGGAAGGTGTCGAGGACGAGGCCGACGTTCGGATGGCCGGCGCGGCGGACGGCTTCCCAGGCATCGCGGTAGTCGTTGATATGGCGGCCCCAGGCCAGCGCCTCGAAGGCAACGCGCATGTTTCGTTTGGCGGCGCGCTCGCCAAGCTCGCGCAGGTCGGCGGCGGCGCGGTCGATGCCGCCGATGCATTGCGGGGAGACGTTTGAGCAGACCATCAGGAGGTCGCAGCCGAGTTCGGCCATGAGGTCGAACTTGCGTTCGGCGCGCGCGAAAGTGCGCTCTCGCTGGGCGTCGGGCATGCCTTCGAAGTCGCGGAAAGGCTGGAAGGTCAGGATGTCGAGGCCGAGGCTGGCCGCCAGCGCCTTCACGTCGGCAGGGGTGCCGGAGAACGACAGCAGATCGTTCTCGAAGATCTCGACGCCCTTGAAGCCTGCAGCCGCGATGGCTTCCAGCTTTTCGGCGAGGTCGCCGGAAAGGGATACCGTTGCGATCGAGAGTTGCATTGCCACCTCGCCCGGATTGGGATGCGCGCCGCCGCACGTGGCGGAAGCGCAGTTCGTTGCCTCACACCACTATATACGACAGCGCCCCGGTGCATGCGAGGGCAGGTCAGAACTGGGCGCCAAGTGCGTCACGGAAAGCCTGGCGGCGCTCCTTCCGGTACATCTCGACATAGGAACGGGGGCCAAGAGGGCCCTGCTCGATGTTGAGCGTCACGAAGGCCGGGCCCTCCATGGTCAGGAAGCCGGGGAGACGGGCCTCGAAGTCGGCAAGGTCGGAGATCTCGAATACCTTGTCGATGCCGGACGAGCGCGCGATACCGGCGAAGTCGACCTGCTGGTTGGGAATCGGGTGGCCGCCGTTCGCCTCGTAGGTTCGATTCATGCACACGAAGTGAATGAGGTTCCTTGGCTTGGCCGCCGCGATGGTGACGAGGGTGCCGAGGTTCATCAGGAGGCCGCCATCGCCGTCGAGCACGATCACCTGCCGTTCGGGGCGGGCCAGCGCCAGACCAAGACCATGCGAGGAACAAAGGCCCATGGCGCCGTGGAAATAGTAATTGAGCGGACGGTCGCTCATCTCCACCCACTCGGAGGCGGTGGAGAAGGACGATATGACGATCTCGTCGTCGCCGAGATGCTTCTTGAGGATCTCGAGCATGGCCGTGCGGTTCATCATGATCAGACAGGCCTCCTGCCAACGACGAAAGCGACGGGAGCCGGCGTCTTGTATGCCTTTTCGATGGCCGGCGTGATCTTGGCCACATCGTCGTCGACGTCGATGTAGTGGTGCTCGATGCCCATAAGATCGAGCATCGGCTGGACGATCGTCAGGCCCCATTTCTTCGACTGGCTCGGCGGAATGTCCGGCTCCTTCGACAGAAGGCCGATCATCATCACCATCGGCATCCTGTGCTCGCAGGCAAGGGCGCGGATGGCATTGATCGAGTAGAGGAAACCCGTGTACTGGATGAGGATCAGCGCGCGCTTCGGTCCGTAAGACAGGCCAGTGGCGATGCCGAAGCACTCGTCCTCCTTGCAGACGCGGACCAGCTTGAAATCGTTGCCTTCGGCGACCCGTTTCAGGACGCCCTGGCTGGTGTGAAGGTCGGGCACCGAGAGCACATACTCGACGCCGGCCGCCTTCACCGCTGCGAGAATCTTCTCGCCGCTCAGCGTCCGGGTCGCGCCCTCGGGCTTCGTCGTGGTTTGCACATTCATGGCGCTTCCTCCGTATTGCTGCGGAAGATTGGCAGGTTTCCCGGGCCTTGTCGATGACGTGCGGGCCTATTCCGGCAACGGGATGAACTCGTCGTCGTCGCCGGGCACGAGCGGGAAGCGGCCGGATTTCCAATCGGCCTTGGCGGCGTCGATTCGTTCGCGGGAGGACGAGACGAAATTCCACCAGATGTGGCGCGGGCCATCCATCGGCTCTCCGCCAAGGAGCATGACGCGGGCAGGACTGGCGGCGCGGATGGTGATGGACTCGCCCGGATTGAAGACAAGCAGGCGGCCGGCCTCGAAAGTGTCGCCTGCGACGGTGATCGCGCCGGAGGCAATGAAAGCGGCGCGCTCGTCGAAGCCGGCGTCGAGCGGAAGTTCCGCGCCTGCGTCGAGTATCGCCTCGGCATAGAAGGACGGATGCGGAAATGCCACCGGCGAGCTCTCGCCATAGAGATCGCCGACGATCAGCCGGACGGTCTTGCCGCCTTCGTCCAGGACGGGCAACTCGCCGGCGCCGTGGTGCGCGAAGGTCGGCGCGGTCTCTTCGTGGGCCTTTGGCAACGCCGCCCAAGCCTGGATGCCAAACATGCGCCGCGGCTTGGCCATCGCTTCGGCGGTCTCGCGCTCGGAGTGTACGATCCCCTGACCGGCCGTCATGAGGTTGACGGCACCCGGGCGGATGGCAATGGCCGAACCGAGGCTGTCGCGATGGTAGATCTCGCCCTCGAAGAGATAGGTGATCGTCGCCAGCCCAATATGGGGGTGCGGGCGGACGTCGACACCGCCGCCGACGAGAAGCTCGGCCGGGCCCATCTGGTCGAAGAATATGAATGGGCCGACCATCTGGGTCTGGCTCGATGGCAGCGCCCGGCGGACCTCAAATCCACCGAGGTCGCGGGCACGGGGGACGATGACATGTGCGATGTTGTCCAGGGACGGCTTTTCGACAGGTTCGGGGCAAGGACGCCAGCTCATTGTCGCCTCCTCCAGCAGGTTGACGGCTCTGCTCTTTACGTAGGACCTCGGGGCGACAGATTACAGGGTCGGCGCGCGGCAAGGACAGCTTCGGGCCTTCGCCCTGGGGGCAGCCGCTCTCGGGAGATTGCCGCAGATCATGGCAGTGCGTGACATTGTCACTTACGCTGACGTCCGCCGGAGTTAAATCGGCAACATCGGAACCCCACGAAAGGAGCCTTAAGATGTCAGCAAAGAACGCGAGCATCGCCAATCTGCAGAAGGCCGTCTCGATGGAGCTTGCAGCCGTGAACCAATACATGCTGCACGCACACGTCCTCGACGATTGGGGGCTCGGCAAGCTCGCTGCGAAGATGCGCGAGGAGATGCACGAAGAGTTCGGCCATTCGCAGCAGTACGTCGCCCGCATCATGTTCCTCAAGGGCGATCCCGAGATCAAGGCAGCAAAGACGCCGCAGCGGGCGCAATCGCTGCGCGACATGTTCGAGGCCGACCTTGCCGATGAGGACGAGGCGATACGGTTCTATACCGAGGCGGCGCAGCAGGCACTCGCCGACGGAGATATCGGAACCCGGAAGATGTTCGAGGAGATCGTGATGGACGAGGAGGGCCACAAGGCGTGGCTCGAGTTGCAGATCGACTTGCTTAAGCGAATGGGCGAGCCCGCCTACATCGCGAAACACATGACCGATGACGATAAAGCGACGCCGGGTGCATGAGGCGCCGGCAACCAGCGAGAGCAACCGGGCGCGGCTCTGCCGCGCCCAAATGCGTTCAGATGATCTTCATCAACTCGCCGATGTTGGCGCGAACCAGCCTCTCTCGCTGATATTCGGAAAGGTCGGAGCGCTCGGCGGCTTCCTTGGCGCAGCCAGGAAACCCGCAGTCCCAGTGCGGATAGTCCGATGACATCATGATGTTCTTCTCCCCGATTTCCTCGAAAGCCTCGGGCAGGCACTTCTCGTTCGACTCGACCGTGACGTAGCAATTCCGGCGTACGTACTCGGAGGGGCGCAGCTTGAGGTATGGCGCGTAGTCCTGCTTCAAGTAGTCGTAGCCCATCTCCATGCGGTCCATCCAATAGAGCATCCAGGCAGCGTTGCACTCGAAGAAGCCGACCTTGAGCTTCGGGAAGCGTTCGAAGACGCCACCGATAACGAAGGAGACAAGTGCGTCTGCGGCCATGGTCGGGCGGGCGAGTGCGTGCATCTGGTAGAAGTTCGTGTGGCGGTTGGCGATCGGGCCGCGCGAGTGGGGGTGGACGAAGAGCGGCACGTCGAGTTCTTGTGCCGTGGCGTAGAACTCATCGAAAGCGGGATCGTCGGCAGATCGCGTCTTCGAGTAACCGGAGATGTGGGCGGCACGGATGCCGAGGTCCTTGACGGCGCGGCGGAGTTCTCCGGCCATGCCCTCGGGATAGCCGGCTGGCATGACGGCGGTCGGATAGAGCTTGTCCTCGTAGCCTTTGACGAAGCCGGCGACCCAGTTGTTGAAGGACTGGCAGAGTGCCAGGCCGAGCGGTCCCTCATTAAGAAGCGGGATGCCGGAGTTGGTCGCGAACAGGATCTGCTTCGAGATGCCACCGGCTTCGAGATCGGCGATGCGCTTGTCGCGATCCCAACCGCCGGGTTGCATGTCGGCGATGCGGCCGCCATGCCGGTCGGGGCTGTAGAGCTGGCGGTGGCTGCCATGCTTCTCGACCTCCTGGCCCCACGGCTCGAGGTCGTATTCGAACTTGACCTGATGATAGCCGCCGCTGCCGACCTTCTTCGGCGTCAAGTGCGCGAACTCGCCCTCGAGCTTATAGACCTCATCAAGAAAGTAGCCCTCGCGCAGGTGGGTGTCGGCGTCGATCATGTCGTAGCGCATGAGTGTTTCCTCCGTGTTGTTTCTTGTTGCAGGCAGCGTCAGGCGTCGTAGCCGGGGTTCACCCGGTCCAGCATCTGCTTCATCGAAGGCCAGATGCTCGGGCGTTCCTTGGATATTTTCGCGTCGTTCTCGAACTGCAGGGCAGTGTGCTCGAGCAGGTTCTCCGAGAGTGGGATGCGCTTGCCGCCTGCTTTCATCATCTCGAGCTGCGTCTTGCAGCATTTCTCCATGGCATACATCTCGCGGAACGCCTGGCCGATGGAAGGCGCGCATACGAGTAGGCCGTGGTTCCGCAGCACGAGGTAGTTCTTGTCACCGAGATCGCGGACAAGACGCTCGCGCTCGTCCAAGTCCTGCGCCTTGCCCTCGAAGTCGTGATAGGCGAGCCGCTTGTAGTAGCGCGTCGCCTTCTGGAACCAGGGCTGGAGCCCCTCCTCCATCGACGCGATCGCCATGCCCGCGACGGTGTGGGTGTGGAGCACGCACTTGGCATCGGGGCGGGCGGCATGGATTGCAGAGTGAATGACGAAGCCGGCCGGATTGATGACGTGTTCGGTATCGGAAACGATGTTGCCATCGAGATCGACCTTGACGAGGCTCGACGCGGTGACCTCGCTGAACAGCACGCCATAGGGGTTCAGCAGGAAATGCTCCTCGGCGCCCGGCACGCGCACCGAAATGTGAGTGGCCATCAGGTCGTCCATCTCATAGTGGGCGACGAGGCGATAGCAGGCGGCGAGATCGACGCGCATCTGCCATTCGGCCTCCGTCATCCTGTCGGCAGCGACGGCGAGCTTCTTGAATACGGGACTGGCGCACATTGTCGTTTCCTCCGGCCATGATGTTGTGCGCCGATTATCCCGCGCGCGCGGGCGCGGTTCAACGGCATTCGTTCCGGAAGCGGAAAACAAATCTTCGCAGGTGGCGCGTTGTATCTGGGCGCGGAAGGGAATATCACCGGATGACTCGCGCCCCCGCGTGGGGAGGGAGGTGTGTGGCGGTGCGGAAGCAACGAGCCATCCGGATCCGAGCTGAGCACGCAAGCGGACTGCGCCGATCACGAGCAAAGCTCGGGCCGGACGCCGGGAAGGCGGGGACCTCCCGGTGTCCGGCTTGGGGGGCAGCGGTAACCGTCCCCCAAGCTTGCTGCCTGGTCTTCGCCTGCGCCATCAGGTTGCCCCGACGACGCGGCGTAACTCGTCGCTGCGCATCGGCATGACGCGCAAGCTCAAACCTAGTCCGGGAAGTCTGCAACCCTCGAGCGGCGCTGTTGCGCCAGCTCATCTTCCCCCAGTCTGTCACCGCGCAGCGCCGAAGCCCGATATATTCGGAACAATCCGGTCAGGGGTATCGACGGGTGATCCAAGTCCGTCTTACGAGCCTGACCTTTCTGCGTCCGGCGGTGGTCAATCGCTTACGGAGGTGATATCGCCCGGCAATGGTGGCCTTGGAGTGACAGGACGAGGGCTATTTCGCGCCATCATCATCAAATCATCGCAACAAAATGAAACGATTGTGAAAGTCTCATGGCGGACATAAGCCGCAATATGGAATGACCGTATAGCACGCATGAAGACGATACAAAAGGTCCTGAATGCCACACGGATGGACCTATCTGTGATGGATGGCGGTTGGCCCGCCGCCGACGCCCATCGCGCCAGTGTCGACCGGTACTGGCGGAAGCGGATCCGCGATAACCCCTCTTTCTTCGACGGCCGGGTGTACGTACTCGCTGACATGCGCTTCGAGGGCGGCGCGTTCGTCGGCCGCTACATCGAGACGGACTTCTCCTGCTTCATTGCCTGGCGCGACGGCGTATTCCCGGACGAGGACATCCGTGACTCGTTTGCGGCGGGCCTCGTGGTCAGCAGCGACGGCGGCATCCTGCTCGGCCGCCAGCGGGCAGGAAACCTCAACGCGGGTTTTATCTATCCACCTGGCGGGTTCATCGACCGCCGGGACGTCGACAGCCAAGGACGGATCGGCATCATTGGAAGCGCGCAGCGGGAAATCCTCGAGGAGACGGGGATCGACCTCTCGGACGTGCGGCCCTGCCCGACTTTTCGGATTTCCCTTGCCGGACGGATCGTGGCGCTTGGCGTATATTGGCGGCTGGCGCTCACTTCGACGGACGTGCTGCGGATTGCCGAGGCACATATCGGGCGCCATCCTGACGGGGAACTCGAAGCCTGCGTGATGGTCCACTCAGCCGAAGAGGTCGCCGCGCTGCCGGTGCCCGACTATGCGAAGGGGCTCGTTCGCGACGTACTCACGAGTTATCCGGAGTGAAATGCCACATCGGCTGCGCGTGCTGCTTGGCGGGCGGGCTTCGATGGGGCAGAGTGCCTGGCGGTCAGGGGTCACGGCGATATGGAACATGCAGCTCAGATTTCACACACTCGACGTCTTCACGGCCACGGCCTTTGCGGGTAATCCGCTTGCCGTCGTGCACGATGCCGACG
>JBJOGJ010000062.1:0-17135 GCA_046048295.1 Pseudomonadota bacterium
CGCTAAATTTATCGGAACAGGCCAACTTTGCGGTTGCGTGCCATAGCGTCGTGTCGCCCAACGAATTTACAAGCGCAGGTGCCGCCGAGAGAATTAGGTTGTTATTGTACCAGGCGCTGGCTCTAGCTGAGCGTGATGCGCCGGCCCAAAATCAGGGAGCATTCATTCCTGCCGGGAACGCTTTTGACGCGATGAGTGCCGTCGGCAAGGTCCTTGAGCGTGCTTCAAATAGCATCCGGATTGTTGATCCTTATATGGACTGTAAGGTCCTGACGGATTTCGCGGTGCTGGCTAAAGAGGGTGTTCTGATTCAGCTTCTGACCGACCAGGGTACCCATAAGCCATCCTTCCAGCCAGCAGTAGACAACTGGAAGATCCAGTACTGTTCCTCTCGGCCCCTTGAAGCTCGATTGGCTCCTCCGCGTACATTGCACGACCGCGTCATGTTCATAGATGGTTCAGACGCCTGGACGCTTACGCAGTCGTTGAATGCGTTTGCTACTCGGTCCCCCGCTTCCATTGTCCGTGTTGACGCAGACACGGCGGCTTTGAAAATAGCGGCCTACGACGACCTCTGGAACACTGCTAGTCCCGTCTAAGCCCTAGCAATGCAGGTTGGGTTGGCGCAGGCACATTTCACAATATTGTCCAACGTCAGTTGATCCGCGCGTAACCCAACGCCCCACGGCACCCGGGCAATCTTGGGTTACGGCGCAGAAAATGCTCCGGGCCCGACCTGCTTACTGACAGTCTGAAGCAGGCAGGAACAGACGAGGTTCGCGCGAACCGACCGAACTACGTCCAATCAAGAGAACGTAGTATTGACAGCTTGCAGAGGGGTGAGCTACCGGCGAAAAGCCAACTTGGCAGACAAGAGTATTGTTACAATCTGGATGGTTTCGCGGAAGATGGGCCGACGTGAAATGAATGATGCGCCGACACGCCTGCACATCCTGACTGACTTGACGAACTTTCCGCACAGTGTCCTTGCGCGGACGCGATGGGCTGTTGATCCCTTGTCGCAAGGGCCGCTCTATCTGGCTGATGATCGACCGCATCTAATGGGCTTCGTAACGACGCCTGCCACTGTTAGACCTCCGTTAGGACTGATTGAACTGAACGACGCGCGCCTCGAACTAATCTACTATGAGTACGAAGGCGAGGACGGGTCAACGCGCAGCGGCTCCGGCAATGTCTGCATTTGTCCAGCGCTGCTCTTACCAACGGGTCTCTATGACGACTTGCATCGTCTCGTCACCACGCATCAGCGCTGGTTCAAGAACCAATGGTGCTTCGTATTCGATGTGCCGCGCTTCGAATTTCCACCTCCAAGAGCAATAGAGAAGGACTCGCGCATCCCGGACCAATGGGTTCATCGTTCGGTGCTCACGTCATTTGAAATCGTGCTTTTCGAAATCGGGATCGATCCAAAGGTGGTGGTGAATTTGGTTTATGATCGCGAGAGAAACCGCGTGCTTCAAAGCATCGACTGTCCGAAAGTCGAGATCGGTCGCTGGACTGCTTGTTCCGATAGGTTCGTTAACAGTGGATCGCAATAAACTGGTCGGTCGAAGTACCTCAATTACCGGAAATGACCAGAAGCCTTGGCCATGTGGGCAGCGCCAGAAGTGTTGAGGTCACCTTCTGCGATCTCGCAGCGCGAGCGAAGGCTTGGCCCTCGCGCTCCCACCGGAGGGACGCCCTCCGGACAACCCGTTCTTGCGAGTTGCCAGATCGGCCCTGCCAACCACCCCCCCAAGTTGCATCGCCCTCTTGCAATCGCGGGCCCCAGCGCGGATTGTCGGCGATAACCGCACACGACATGGGATCCCTCGCATGCCCGCCGACAGCACCGGCAGACCGCCAGTTGGCCGATCACTGGGCCGCTTCCCGGCCGTCCGGATGCGCCGCAACCGGCGCACGGGGTGGTCGCGGCGGCTCGTTGCCGAGAACCAACTCTCGCCCGCCGACCTGATCTGGCCGATGTTCGTCGTCGATGGCGAGGGCGTCGAGCAGCCGGTGCCGTCGATGCCGGGCGTCGCGCGGCTCTCCGTCGACCGCGCCGTCGAGGCGGCACGGCGCGCACAAGCGCTGGCGATACCCGCAGTCGCGCTCTTCCCCTACACCGATCCGAAGCTCAGGACGGACGATGCCCGCGAGGCGTTCAACCCCGACAACCTCGTCTGCCGGGCGACGCGGGCCATCAAGGATGCCGGCATCGACATCGGCGTGATGCTCGACGTGGCGCTCGACCCCTATACGTCGCATGGCCACGACGGGCTGATGGCTGACGGCGTGATCCTCAACGACGCGACGCTCGAGGCGCTGGTGCGGCAGTCGCTGGTTCAGGCGGAGGCAGGCTGCGATATCATCGCGCCGTCGGACATGATGGACGGGCGCATCGGCGCCATCCGGTCCGCGCTCGAAGCTGCCGGCCACACCGACACGCAGATCATGGCGTACGCTGCCAAGTACGCGTCGGCCTTCTACGGGCCGTTCCGCGATGCGGTCGGATCGGCGAAGACGCTCACCGGCGACAAGCGCACCTACCAGATGGACCCGGCCAACGGCGACGAGGCGCTGCGCGAGGTGGCGCTCGACATCGCGGAAGGCGCCGACATGGTGATGGTCAAGCCCGGTCTCGCCTACCTCGACATCGTCTACCGCGTTGCAGCAACATTCGGTGTGCCGACGTTCGCCTATCAGGTCTCGGGCGAATATGCGATGCTCGCAGGTGCAGCAGAGCGCGGCTGGCTCGACCGGGAGCGCGTGATGCTCGAAAGCCTGATTGCCTTCAAACGGGCGGGCGCTGCTGGCATACTCACCTACTTTGCACCCGAAGCAGCAGAATTGCTCCAGGGCCAGCGCACGACCTGACGAAGCACGCTGAGGGAAACGCGCTTGATCCGCAACGGCCTTATCCAATATCATAGCGATGGCGCGGATGACTGCAGCGCGCTCGAGACCGGCGGGACATGACTGAGCAGCAAAAGAATTTCCCCGAGTTCTACGTGACGGCGCCGCAAGCCTGTCCCTACCTGCCGGGACGGCTCGAGCGCAAGTTGTTCACGCACCTCACGCACGACAAGCCGGCGGCGCTTGTCGACAATCTCCTCAAGGGCGGTTTCCGGCGCAGCCAGAACGTCGCCTACATGCCCTACTGCGAGGGCTGCCAAGCCTGCATCTCGGTTCGCGTCGTTGTCGATGAACTCGTCGAGTCGCGCGGCTTCCGGCGCATCGTCAATGCCAACCGCGACCTCATTGCACGGCGGCTCCGGCCACGGCCGACGCCGGAACAGTACCGGTTGTTCCGCAGCTATATCGACGACCGGCACGGCGATGGCGGCATGGCGGACATGACCGTCCTCGACTATGCGATGATGATCGAGGATTCGATCGTCGACACGCAACTCACGGAGTACCGCGTGCGCGCACCGCTGTCGGGCTCCGGGGGGCAGGCGGAATCGGCCGATGCACCCGATCCCGGCCAGCTCATCGCCGTCGCGCTGACGGACCGCCTGTCGGACGGTCTCTCGATGGTCTACAGCTTCTACGACACCGGGCAGCCCGCCCGCAGCCTCGGCACCTACATGATCCTCGAGCATATCGCCCGCTGCCGGGCACTGGGACTCCCCTACCTCTACCTCGGCTACTGGATCGAGGGCTCGCGGAAGATGAGCTACAAGACGCGGTTCAGGCCGCAGGAGCAGCTGCGTTCGAACGGTTGGGTGAGGGTCTAGCCCCAGCCGCCTCCGTCTCCCTGTACAGCGCGCAATTCCGTCACTAAAATCGACCGCGAGCGCGGGCGGCGGTTCTCACCATCACACCGCCTGCTCGCTGTCAGAATGGACCGGGAGCCCAGGGAGAAAATCATGGCAATCGAAATCATCGACACGCACGAGGTTGCGCATCGCACCAAGAAGCGCACGGTCGTCCTCAATACGCGCAAGTTCCACGCCTGGGTCCACTACTACAGCACTCCCGGCGACAAGGACGACATGCACTGCCACAACGAGGATCAGACGTTCTACTGCATCGAGGGCGAATGCACGATGCGCTTCCCGGACGGCGGCGCAGCCGTCCTCAAGCCCGGCATGGCAGCCCTCATTCACGGCGGCAGCTTCTACCAGCTCGAGAACACGGGTGACGGGCCGATGGTGCTGATGGGTAACCGCTCCGGCTCGCAGGAAGGCGTCAAGCACATCAACTACGAGACGCGCCAGCACGTCGAACCCGGCGCACGCCAGCGTGTCGTCGACGGCAAGCCTGTTGCCTGATCCGCTCCTGCCTCATCCCGCGGCGCCATCCGGCGCCGCTTTCCTTTGCCACGCAACGCGAGAGTTCTCATGATCCAGCTCTACACGTGGGGAACCACGAACGGACGTCGCCCAATCGTCTTCCTCGAGGAATCCGGCACGCCCTACACGATCCATCCGGTCAACATCCGCGAGGGCCAGCAGAAGACGGACGAATACGCCAAGATCAGTCCGTTCCGCAAAATTCCGTCGATGATCGACGACGATGCCAACGGCGGCGGCAAGGTCTCGCTGTTCGAGTCGGTGGCGATCGTCATGTATCTCGCCGAGAAGACCGGCAAGTTCTGCGGCTCGACGACGGCCGAGAAGGCCGATGTCCTCAAGTGGACGATTTTCATCACCTGCAACATGCTGCCTGTACTGGGACTCATCCGGCAGGAGCACCAAGGTCTCGATGACCTTGGCCAGAAGCAACTCGATGTGATCGAGACCGCGCTCGATGGCCGCGACTACATCGCCGGGGCCTACTCCATCGCCGACATGATCCTCGTCACCCGCATGTCGCAGTACGAAGGCCACCCCTGGATGGACGCCCGGCCCAGGACGAAGGCGTGGTACGCGCGTGTCTCCCAGCGCCCGGCCGTCCAGAAGGCGATGACCATGAAGATCGGCTAGCTGCCGTTCCATGCACTCGTGCCATTCGTTGCGCCTCGCCCGGCACCGGGCGGGGCGATTTTGTTTTCTGCGTGCATGCGAGATGGACCAGGGCCAAGGCTACGTCGTTTGCACCTCCCTAAGCCCATTGCCGTCGTCGGATGAGCGGCGTAGCCTCCATCGATATCGGCGACCGGCGCCGGGTGCAGAAGGAACCGATCGACGATGAACAGCTTGAGCCTGGGACTGGAAGACAAGGTGGTGATGGTGACCGGCAGCAGCCGCGGGCTCGGGCGCGCCATGGCCCTGGCCTTCGTCGGAGCCGGCGCGCGCGTCGCCATTACTGCCTCGCGCAACAGTCCTCAGCTCGAACAGACACTCGCGATGGCAGCGGCGGCCGGCGGCGGCGACCGCGTCAAGGCCTTCGTCGGCGACATCGGCAGCCCCGGAGATTGCGCGCGCATCGCGGCTGAAGTCGCCAGCAGCCTGGGAGAAGTCGATGTGCTCATCAACAATGCCGGCATCGCCATGAATGGCCCCGGCCAACCGCTCCACAAGCTCGCCGCCGAGGACTGGCTGGCGATGGTGTCGGCGAACGTGAACGGACCGTTCCTGATGGCGCGCTGTCTCGTCAACGGCATGATCGCGCGTGGGCGCGGGCGCATCGTCAACGTCTCCACCAGCGACCGCACGATGGTGCGCGAGACGTACGCGCCTTATGGGCCGAGCAAGGCGTTCCTCGAAGCGGCATCCCGAATCTGGGCGCAGGAGCTACGCGATACCGGCGTAACCGTGAACGTGCTCGCACCTGGCGGCGCAGTCGATACGTTTGCCGATGTTTCCGGCGTACCCACGCCCGGGCGGAACGGCCTGGCGGTGACGATCATGAACGCGCCCGCGCTCTGGCTCGCTTCGGATCTCTCCGGCGGACACACCGGCCAGCGCTTCATCGCCAACCGCTGGAACGAGAGCCTCGGGCTCGAGGAAAGAATTGCGGCCGCGCGGGAAGATGGCGCAGAGAGCGTGCGCATCATGTAGCCGTCCCGGCGCGGGATGACATGCAAGGCGCCGTGCCGGCAGCAGAGGACGAACAAATGCAACCGCTGAACGAGATCACTGCCGCGGAAGCCTCCCGGCTCCTCGCAACGGGAACCATCTCATCCGAAGATCTTGTCCGCGCATGTTTGGACCGCTGTTCGAAGCGCGAGCCTGCAGTACAGGCGTGGGAATATCTGGACCCCGAACATGCACTCCGGCAGGCACGCACAGCCGATGCTTCGCCCAGGAGGAGCAGCCTCCACGGCATTCCCATCGGCATCAAGGACATATTCGATACATCGGACATGCCCACCGCACATGGATTTCCTCCTTACAAGGGGGAACGGAGCGGCGTGGACAGCCGCTGTGTCGCGGTCCTGCGCGCGGCCGGCATGGTGATCATGGGCAAGACGGTCACGACCGAATTCGCCTGTCCGCTGCCCCGGCATACCCTTAACCCGCTCGATCCGGCACGAAGCCCCGGCGTGTCATCCAGTGGATCGGCCGCCGCAGTCGCCGACCACATGATTCCGCTATCCATCGGGTCGCAGACAGGCGGCTCCGTCATCGTGCCCGCGGCCTACTGCGGGGTCTATGGCTACAAGTCGAGCCCCACTGGCCTGGACCGCACCGGCTACCGCCACTGCAAGCCATCCCTCGATACCATCGGACTCTTCGCCCGCAGCATCGAGGACCTGGTTCTGCTGCGCGGCATCGAGACGGGCAATGCAACAACATTGCCGCATTCGTTGCCCGCGCCGCGACGCATCGGTGTCGTTCGCACTGCAAGGTGGGACCTCGCAGAACCCAGCATGCGCACGGCATTGTCTGACGCTTCCCGCACTCTTGCTGATGCCGGCGCACCGGTCGAAGATCTCGACCTGCCGGACACATTCGCCGATATGGACGAGGACTTCATGATCGTGAACGGCTGGGAGACGCGGTCCGCCCTGGCTCGTGAATTGAGCGACTATCGGGACGACGTCAACGCATTCAACAAGCGCAAGTTCGCCTTCGTGGATACGGTCGGGCAAGCCGCCTACGAAGCCGCCAGCGCGCGCGTTCGCGCAGCACAAGCCGAACTCGACCAAATTATCAGCGGCTACGACGTGCTCATATCGCCAAGCACGGCCGGCGAGGCCATCGCCGACCTTAGGTGCGTCGTGCCCGACGATTTCGCGCGCCCCTGGTCACTGATGCAGTTGCCGGCCGCGAGCCTGCCGCTGTTCGCTGGGGCTGCTGGATTGCCCCTCGGTCTGCAAGTCATAGGCAAGCGCAATGGCGATGCGTCGCTACTCGACTACTCCGCATGGATCGATGCCCGCATCCGGGAGGCGCTGCCAAAGAGTTGAGCCCAGTCGCGGCCTTGGGCGACCGGGCCCGGCAGTGGATGTACCTGCTATTCCTTCGTCGCGGTTACCGACTTTGCGACGATCTCCTTCGGTGTCTGATAGAACTTTTGAAGTTGCTTCGACACTTCCTCGCCAGTCATCGGGTTCCATTCGATACCGATCTTCTTGCCGTCGGCCACGGCCTTCGGGTCTGCGAGTGTATCGACCAACGCTTTGCGCAGCGCGGCGACACGTGCCGCCGGCACGCCCGGCGGCGCGGCTATCGGCCGGCTGATGTCGTTCGGGCCGAACACGATGTCAGCGATCTTCATGGTCTCGCTGCCCTTCGATTTCAGGGCGTCGGACAGTCGCGGAACGCCCTTGAAGACGTCCGATGCCCTGTCCATGCTGAGCTGCACGAATACATTGAGATCGCCCGATTGGTAATCCTGCCAGTACGCGCCCTTGATGCTCGATTCCTGCATGCCGCAGAGGCCATCGATCTCGCCGCGCTTCATCGCAAGCGTAACGTCCTTGGTACCTTTGTAGCCGGTCACGACCTTGATCGGCGCACCCAATACGTTCTTCATGAACAGCGGATACTTGGACGTGTTGGATTGCGGACCTGACGATCCGAACACCACGACCTTCTTGCTCTTCAGGAGATCGTCCAACGTCTTGATGCCGACTCCAGCGCCCTTCCACACTCCACAGGAGTTGATGTCCGTCGTCATGCTGCCGATCCAGGAGAACTTGTCGGCGGAGAACTTGGCGTTCTTGTTGCCGAGCAGCGGCTCGAGCGCTACGTCCGGCGAGAACACGCCGAGCATACTGCCGTCCTTCGGTGCCGCATCATAAAGATAATTCGCAACACGCATGCCGCCACCGCCTGGCATATTCTCTACGATGACATTTGGTCCGCCTGGCACGTGGCTTCCATAGTAGCGTGCGAGGAGTCGTGTCGTGGTGTCGAACCCACCGCCGGTGCCGTAGCCGACGCGGATGGTGAGTGTCTTGCCCTTGTAGAACCCGGCGACTTCATCCTGGGCGAAACAATTCGAAGACGCCAGTACAGCGGGTCCGACCACTGCGGCCAACAGCCAATTCCGATTGACCATCACGAGAACTCCTATTGCCGACGTTGAATTCAAAAATAGAGCACATGAAAATAGGCGCGGCAACGGGTCGTTCCGGCAAATTTATGCATTGCAATGATTTGCATTTTCATTGTGCAATGCGATCAACCTTGCAGCAAGACATACCCTGCAATCACGATCTCCACTGACATTTCTGGGAACGCACCGCTGCCCTGTAAGGGCCCTCCGAAACCGGTTGCATCCATGTTTCGTAATCGGATAGCCTTCCATTCAAACGGGCCTAGATTTACGGCGCACGACGAGCCAATGCTGCCGCGGCCGGTCGTGCGCGCCTCTATTGGACAAGGGAGACGCTGCAATGCTTTCGCACGAGGACAATGAACGCATTACCAGAGTTGGCAAAGGAACGCCGGCTGGCGAATTGTTCCGCCGCTACTGGCAGCCAGCCTTGTTGTCGGAGGAGATCCCCGAGAACGATTGCCCACCCGTTCGCGTCCGCCTACTCGGTGAAGACCTCATCGCATTTCGCGATAGCACGGGTAAGGTCGGCCTCGTCGATGCCTACTGCCCGCACCGTCACGCGCCCTTGTTCTTCGGCCGCAACGAAGATTGCGGCATTCGCTGCCTCTATCATGGCTGGAAGTTCGATACCGATGGCAACTGTGTCGACCTTCCCTCGGAGCCAGCTGGTACGGCAATGAAGGCCCGCATAAAACTCAAGTCCTATCCCGTATACGAAAAAGCCGGGATCGTTTTCGCCTACCTCGGTGCACCGGAGAAGAAGCCGCCGGTGCCCGATTACGAATGGATGCGGATCCCGTCCACGCATTTCTTCGTCTCGAAGACGTTCGAGGACTGCAACTATCTCCAGGGGCTCGAGGGTGGCCTCGATACGGTGCATGCATCGTTCCTGCACCAGCTCGACATTCACTCGAAGACGGCGCCGCGCATGGTCGACACCTCGCCGAAGCTCGAGATCGAGCGTACGCCTTACGGATACTACTACGTCTCGACCCGGAACGTGGGTCCGGATCGGCGCTACGTCCGGCTCTATCACTACATCATGCCGAACCAGCAGTTTCGCGCCCACACCAAGGACTTCGACGGCAGCATGAACAAGGTGCCGAAGCTCGACGGGCATTTCTGGGTACCTTGCGACGACTACAGCACCAATGTCTACAACATGATGTGCAGCTACGACATGTCCTGGCCGCTCGACCCGGATTACATCGAGGAATGGGAGTATTTCTCCGGCCGCAGCAAGAAGCAGCTCATTCCAGGCAGCTACAAGCTCAAGAGCAATCGAGAGAACGACTACTTCATCGACCGTCACGAGCAACGAACCAAGACCTTCTCCGGCATCCACGGGATCAACACCCAGGACTATGCGATGCAGGAGAACATGGGCAGCCCCATCGTCGACCGGACACAGGAGCACCTCGGCACGTCCGACCTCGCCATCGTCTCGATGCGCCGCCTCATGCTCGAGGCGATCCGCGACGTGGAGGAAGGCAAGGATCCTCGCGGTCTCGACCCAGAGAGCTGCCGCAACGTTCGCCCCTACGACGACTACATCGTTGGCGACAAGCACTGGCGCGATGCGTTCGGCAAGGAAATCTACGCCAAGTGGTAGCGCGCCGCCTGCATTGATCGCGGGGGCGCGGGCACGCGCGCGGCTGGCGAATGGAGTACTGGATGACCTCGGCCTCGCGAACTGCTCCGTCTCCCGATGCGGCACTGGCTGCGTTCGCCGCGACGCTGACCTACGAAGATGTTCCTCCAAGCGCGATCGAGGCTGCGAAGCTGCTCATCCTCGACAGCATCGGCACGTCGCTGGCGGCCACGTCCATTGGCGACGGTTGCCGCGAAGTTGTCGGCCTCATGCGTCGGCTCGGCGGGCCATTGCAGAGCACGATCCTCGGGACCGGCGCGAAAGTGCCTGCGCCGAATGCCGCCTTCGCGAACGGCGCCCTCGTCCATGCCCTTAACTTCGACGCGGCGGGGGCCAGCAGCGGTCATCTCGGCGTCGTGTGTCTTGCCGCGCCACTTGCCGCCGCGCAGGCTGCAGGTGGCGTCTCCGGCCGTGATTTTCTCGCTGCCGTTGTTGCCGGTTGCGAGATCACCGCACGCATCACTGCCGCGCTCGTGGCAGCGGGCGTTGCGCCGAGCGAGCGCTACGTTTCCGGCCAGCTCTTAAGCTATTTCGGCGCCGCTGCCGGCAGCGCCCGCGTCCTCGGCCTCGACACCTCCCGCATGCGCAGCACACTCGGTCTCGCCTTGATGCAGGCTGCCGGCTCGCGCCAGGTCGTGCTTTCCGGCGATCCGCCCGCCAAGGCGATCTACGGTGCCTTCCCTTGCCAATCCGGCGTGCTCGCTGCCCTGCTTGCCCAGGAGGGGCTCGGCGCCGACATCGAGTTCCTGAGCGGCCCTGCCGGCCTGTTCTCGATGGTATACGGCGGCCGGCACGATGCGCAGGTTCTCGCTGACGGACTTGGCGGGCGCTTTCTCTTCGAAGAGGTTGACTTCAAGCCGTGGGCCACCAGCAATCACCTTCACCCTTTCATCGGCGCCGCCCTTCAGCTCCACGCCTCTGGCGTCGGCGCAACCGACATCGAGAGCGTCCAGTTCGTCGTCGACGCGCAACTGCTCCCCTGGTGCGAGCCAATGGATGCGCGCCAGCGGCCTGCGAACGCCGCTGGCGCTGCGAACAGCCTTTTCTTCTCGGTTGCCAAGGTGCTGGCCAAGGGCAGCCTGCTGCTTTCCGACTTCACGCCACAGGGACTCGCTGACGAGGCGGCATTGGTCCTTGCCGCGCGTTCCGGCTACCGTTGCCGGCAGGGTCAGGAGCCCGAGGCGGTCATCGTCACCGACCGCGATGGCAGAGTGCACGTGCGGGCGATTGCATCGACACCTGTCCGGGCCGGCATGCCTGGTGCACGTCCCTCGATCGAATCGAAGTTCCGCGATTGCTGCCGTGAGGCGGCGTGGCCGTTCACCGATGACCGCATCGACCGCATCATTGCCCTGACCAACGCCCTCGAAGAGGTGGAGGACATCGGTGCACTCGCCGATGCCGCATCAGGCTGATGCTACGAGGGCCGTGCGAGTGCGGCCGCCAGCGCCAGCAGTAGCCCCTCCTGCCCCCTCGCGCCCACGATCGAGAACCCGACAGGGGCGCCTGCCACCATAGCGCCCGGTATCGAGATCTGCGGCAGGCCCGCAAGGCCGGCGGTGCATAGCAGCGACAGCGCCGCTGCACGGTAGCGCTCTATTTCATGATCGTCGGCGGTTTTCAGAGGCGCAGGGCCCGGCGCGGTCGGTAGGATCATCACCGTACCGGCGGTCAGCCTGCTCTCGACCTCGCTTCGAATTCGCGCTCGCGCCGTGCGCGCCGCATCCGCCTCGGCGTCCGTGATCCTGCTCGCCATCTCGAAGCGCTGCTTCACGCCCGGCCCGAACTGCGGGTTGTTGGATGATACCCAAGCGCCGTGCGCCTGCCAGACCTCCGCCGCCTGGCAGACGCGGAACGTCTCGCGCCATTGCTCCGTTCCTTCGCTCGACAGCGGCGTTTCGTCGGCCCTGGCGAACCGTGCCTGCAATCTCTCGCGCAACGGTGCAAGCGCCTCCGCCACGCCTGGATCGGGAATCGCCCACATGTCTGCCGGGGCGAGCAATGCGAGACGTTCCGGGATGCTGTCGGCCGGCGAGGCGATGGCGAAGACCGCCGCGACCCTGCTCAGGATGCCGACGTCGCGTGCGAACCAGCCGGCGACATCGAACGACGGTGCCAGCGGCACGATGCCTGCCATGGGCAGCGCGCCGTGCGTCGGCCGCAATCCATAGATGCCGCAGAACGACGCCGGCAGTCGTACCGAGCCGCCGGTGTCGCTACCGAGCGCGAAGTCCGCCAAGCCCGCTGCGACGGCCGACGCCGACCCCGATGACGAGCCGCCCGGAACGCGGTCGGGGGCGGCGCTATTCGTCGGGGTGCCATAGTGCGCATTTGCGCCCATCAGGCTGTAGGCAAGTTCGTCGGTGTGCGTTTTGCCGACGCATCGCGCGCCGGCCTCGAGCAGCATATCGACGAGCGGCGCACTCGTTTTCGGCAGCGCATGCGTTCGCTTCCATTCCGGATTTCCGGCGCCTGTCGGATGTCCGGCCACGTCATAGAGATCCTTTACCGCAAAGCTCAGTCCCGAGAGCGGCCCGGGGCCAGCGGCCTCGATATCGAAGCGTTCGACGAAAGCGTTCACAGGATCGTTCATTGCACGCTCCATTGAGGGCAGCCAACCGGTTCAGAGGCAGCGCTCACCCCGCACCGGCTGCCTTGCCCACAGGTTAGCGCCGGGTGCCGTGGAAGGGAATGCCCGCCAGCCCCGCCGCCTCCAGATGTGCGGGATACATTTGGCCTACGGGCGCTCGAGTTCGGTGAACCAGTCGGTCGGCAACTCGTGGCCGACGCCCTGCTCCTTCGCCTTGCGATAGACGACCGAGCCTGCCGCCGCGAACTGATAGCCGAGACCGAGATTGTTCATGAAGCAGGTGATCTCGTCATCGTGCTGCCGGCCCTGGGCCTTGCCCGCGATGACCTCGGCAATGGTCGGAAACTTCGAGATATCGACGTCGCCCGGCTTCAGTCCCCGGCGTTCCTGGATCTTCTCGCCTTCCGCGAGTTCGACGCTCACCTCCATGATCGGCTTGAAGTCGCGGGAATGGATGACCACACGGTCGGCCTCGCGGATCGCGTCCATCTCGATTTCCGGCTTGCGGATGGCGCCGACATGCATGCCCTTTTCGAGCCACGGCTTGAAGAAAACGGCGTCCTCGCTCGACGTTGCACAGAGCGCAATGTCGGCGCCCTTGACCGCGTCCTCCGGCTGAGCGACCGGCTGCACCTCGATGCCCAGCACCCCACTCATGTGCTTGGCGAACGCTTCGCGCCGCTCAGTGTTGGGGCTGAAGCAGCGGATCTTCTCGATGTCGCGCACGGCGCACGCGGCCATGAGCTGCGTGCCCGCCTGCCCGCCCGATCCGATGATGCCGACGGTTCTGGCGTCCTTGCGAGAGAGGTACTTGACACCCAGCCCGCTTGTGGCGCCGACGCGAAAGCGCTGCATGATGCCATCCGGCAGGATCGCCAGCGGCTCGCCGTTCTCGGTCGAGAACAGCAGAACCAGGCCGACGTAACGGTCGTTAGGGGCGGCCGGGACCTTTTCGCGGCGAACGCTGTTGCCGACCTTCGGGTTGGTGATGATATCCGAGTTGATGCGCACCGCACCGATGCCCAGTTTCGGGACCACGCCATCCATGGATTTCAGGCTGTAATGCGCTTCCTTCCTTGTTGTCGGGGCAAGGCAGTCGGAGCGCGTTCGCGACAGGCCGCGGCCCTCGGCGAGTTCGACATAGGACTGCTCGAGCGCTTCGAGGCAATCCGGCATGGTCAGGATCTGCTCGACGTCCTTGTTCGACAGGATCAGCGTCATTCGGGGTTTCCCTTTCAGGCAACTGTTGTTGTTCGACCGGACGACCGGGCACCGCGCGGCCCGGCTGCCCGCCTGCCTGACTGCATCGGCAACGCCAGCCGGAATGTCAATGCCAGCGCCGGCGCTGGCATTTCGATCTGCTCCCGGTCTGCATATCCTCGGCTGGCGCCGCGTACAGAATTCCGCCGCCCAGTTCGTGACACGCATGCCGGAATGTGGCGGGCTGGCGTTCTGTGGGTTTCGCGATGCCAGGCCGCATGCTATGATCGCAGACAGTTCTTGTGCGACTTTTGATTTCAAGTGGTGCACGTCATGATGGTGCGAAAAGCCGTCGGAATTTTCCCCGCACTTGTCCTGATCTTCACGGCGGTCGGTTCATCGCTGGCACTGGCGACGGAGAAGCGCATCGCGCTCCTGATCGGCAACCGTTCCTATGACAAGTCCGTCGGAGCGCTGCAGAATCCGCACAAGGACGTAAATCTCGTCGCCGACGCCCTGAAGAAGCAGGGGTTCGAGATACTTCCCCACGTCTTCGATGCGACGCGGACGGATATACTTGGAGCCGTTCGGCAACTTGCCGCTCGACTTCGGGTTGCCGGCCCGGGAGCCATTGGCTTTTTCTATTACTCCGGTCATGGCGCCGCCGAGAAAGATTCCAACACGAACTATTTGATACCCGTCGATGCCAAGGAGCCCGGAACCGTGGCGTTCTGGGACTCGAGCCTCAGGCTCGACGATGTGATGCGGCTTCTCGACAGTGCTCCCAGCGCAGTCAAGTTCGTCGTTTTCGATGCATGCCGGAATGAGTTGCAACTCCCGACTCGCGACACCTCGAAAGGGCTGCTGCCCGTTGCCGAGCAGCAGGGCTATTTCGTCGCCTACGCAAGTGCGCCAGGCCGGACGGCTTCCGATCTGGGCAAGGAAAGCGGGCCCTATGCCGCTGCGCTGTCGAGGGAACTCGGTCGCCGGGGGCTTGACCATCTGAACCTGTTCCAGAACGTCAAGGAAAAGGTCATAGAGACCACCGGCGGCGCACAGTATCCATGGGAGAGCAACGGCTTGTCGCGCCGGGTCTTCCTGACCGGCGAGCCGAACATCAAGGCTGACATGGCGCTGTGGGAACAAGTACGCTTGTCCAACGACGTGTCGCGTATCCAGAACTATCTCGACCAGTATCCGGACGGATTGTTCGCCGCCACCGCTGAGCAGATGAAGGCCCGCCTCATCGCGGAAGCAGCCCGCCGGGAGGCTGCTCAAAAACGTGAGGCCGAGCGCCGGCAGTTGCAAGCGAGGCAAGCCGAAGAGCTGCGCCACGCAGTCGAAGAAGCACAGCGCGCGCGGGCGGCAGTGGCGGAGGCCGAGGCGAAACGCAAGGCTGCCGAGATGGCAGCTCAGGCCGCATCGGCGGCACGAGCTGAGTTGGAACGTACCGCGAAAGCCAGAGTCGCCGCTGCATCCAAGGGTATACAGGACCAGGAAGCAGCAAGCCGGAGCAATGCCGAGAGTGCCGCCCTGGCATCGCGGCTGGCCATTGCGGCCGCGGAGGACTCGAAAAAGACGCTGGATGCCCTGACCGCCGCCGAAGCGCGCTTCAAAGCAGCCGAGCAGCGGCTCGCCGCACTCGAGAAATACAAGACTTCCTTTCCCCCGGACATCGCCGTTCCCAGTCGGGAGATCGAGCCTCCGCCTGCTCCAAAAGGGTTCGATGGTTGGTGGGTCCTGCGCGGTTCGAGCAACACCTGCTTCTACAAGAAATCGTTCATGCGTTTGAACGTCACCGGTCGCATCGCAAAGATTGTCAAGAAGAGCGGGAATACGTCCACCGCAGTCGAGATCACTGCCGAACGCTTCCAGTTTTCAATCCCTTCGCCCCGCTCCGCGCGCGTACGCGTGGTTTACTCTGGCCGAGCCACGGGAAAGGGCTATCGAGGCACCTACAGGACGTCGAACGGAAAATGCGGCGGCGTCTTTACCGTCTCCCGCATGTAGGCTGGTCTCGTCTGTCTGCCATCAGCCGGTCTAGCGGGCGCTGGCAGGCTTCAGGTTCAGGACGAATTTCGCCACCAGATTCACTACGTCGGCATCCAGCCCATTGAAGCCGTGGACGGAGAATGCCTGGCACGGATCACCTTCGTTGATGCCCCCGTCCAACCAGGCGACCGACACCTTCCTCCCACCCCAGGCCTTGAACGGCGCCACGGCCGATTTCGGTGTGAACCAGCAGGCGTCGCCCCGATGATGCACAACCAGAGTCGGGGGCAGGCGTGCCGGGTTCATGACGGCTTGGCGCACCTCATCGAGAAAGGCCGACGTCACGACGACCGCGTCCGGCCGCCCGTCAAGCGCCTGGGGGACCCGAAGGCTGCCTCTGCTCGTCGCGACAACCGCTACCGGGCTTGCGACCCGCCGCATATAGGCAACCACTTTGGCGACATCGACCGGTTTGTCGACGGTCAGCGTTGCAATCGAGTGCGCCCCATATGTCCTGCGTGTACGCACGAGTTGGTTGCCTGCAAGCCGCTGGAAAGTCCCGTTGGGCTCGATGTGCATTTCGCCATCGCCACCCGGAATGAGGATCAGGCTCGCTTTCGGCTCATCCGGCACGTTGAGCAGCCCCCAACCGCCCGCGACGAAGACTGCATACTCGGGCTGGGTCCACGACGTCAGGCAGACCGAGGCTGCCGTCACGAGGACAAGGTTGCGCATACGTTCCAGGATTGCCATGTCGTCGGCGCTCAATTCGTCCGGCCATCAAGGCCGGTGCAGGAGTGTGGCGTCACCTGACGATTTCATATTCCGAGAAAGCAAACGCGAAGCCTTGTCCGCTCTTGCTCTTGCCGGGTGCAGTGGTTTGCGAAGCGACGATCTGGTCCACCAGTTGCGAGAGGTATGCAGCCGAATCGTTGACCGGTTCGAAGCCCCTGACCCTCTGGGTCTCGACCTGTCGGAAACGGGTCGGAGATATCGTTGCCGGCACGACAATGGCGAGCAGCCGCCCGCGCCCGGCAGGTTCCACGGCCTTGAAGCCCGAGAAGCCATAGCCGACCCCGGGAATCGTTGTCGTGGCATCCGACGCGACGAGGCCGGCGGCTTCGCTCGCCAGGAAGCGATTGGGGAAGATCTGCGTGACCTCGCCGGCAGCATTGACGTCGATCAGTATCAGTCGGCCGGGGACCTTGCTCGTCACTTCAAAGACGATCTGCTGGCCGAGCGCTATCGTGTTTCCACCCTTGACGGCGACGCGGACCTTGTCCTCCGCGCCTCCCAACGCGCCTC
>JBJOGJ010000063.1:0-16806 GCA_046048295.1 Pseudomonadota bacterium
ACGAGGCTCCTGTTGCCGCCCGAAGATCGACGCCTGCTGAATAGAAGGTCGTCGGACGACTTGCTCTCGTCACAACAGCCTCCTACGTTGGATTATCTTTCTCAACTTCTCCAAGGAGCCTCCCGATGTTCGACGCCAAGAGCCTGTTGGAAATGATCGCCAAGGGCGCCGGTGGCCCGCAGCAGCCGCAAGCGCAGGGAGTGAAACCGCTGGAGGACCTCCTGCGCCAGTTGACACAGGGTCAGCAGGGCGGTTCCGGGCCAGGCACACCCGCTGCAAACGATGCCGGTCTCGGCGACATCTTCAAGAACATGTTTCCGGGCCAGCAGGCGCAGGCACCCCAGGCCGCTCCGGGAGGCCAGCCTCCGGGAGGCGGGCTCGGCGATATCCTCGGCCAGTTGCAGAAGAACCTGGGCGCCGGCGGCCAGGGCCAGGGCGGCCAGGGCAGCATTACCGACATCCTCGGGCAGGCGACATCAGGTGTCCGCGAGGGGGCCCAGAAGGTCGACGATGCGACCGGCGCGAGCGACCAGCTCCGGCGCATGGTGGAACAGTTGAGCGGCGGCAAGAACCCCGAGCAGCTCATGCAGCAGATCAAGGAGCTGATCGCCAACAACCAACTCGGCGCCGGCGCCGCTCTTGGTGGTCTGGGTGCGCTGATTGGCGGCCTCGCCTACAAGGCCTACCAGAACTACAGCGAGGGCAAGCCGGTGCTCGGTGGCGGTGCTGCGACCAATGCCTTCGCCCAGAACCCCGAAGCGGCACCTTCGGGGTCCGGTTTCGAGCCCGAAGCCGTCAGCAACGATACGGCGGCGCTGATGATCCGGGCGATGCTGGCTTCCGCAGCCGCCGATGGGCGCATCGACGAGGCCGAGCAGCAGAAGATCATCGGCAGCCTGCAGCAGGGCGGCAGCTTCGATGCGGAGGCGGAAGCCTTCGTCCAGAACGAGCTGCGTAGTCCGGCGAGTGCCGCCGACCTCGCGGCGCACGCCTCATCGCCGGAGCAGGCCGTACAGATCTTCACCGCCGCCCGCATCGCCGTCGACGTCGATACCATCGAGGAACAGCAATTCCTTTACGAGCTCTCGACGCATCTCAATCTCGACCCGACGCTTGTCGCGCACATTGACGCGGAAGCGCGAGCCGCTGGGTGAGCATCCACGGATCGCACTTCGATCGAGGGTGGGCCGTGCCCGCCCTCGATTGCGTTAGAGGAAGGCGCCACTGGCCGCACCAATGCGTCTCGGCGCACCAATCCCCGGGAATCGGCGGCTTCAAACCACCGCCGTTTCCGATGAAACACTCTGCCGTCCCGGCTGGCATTCTCGTCTCGATCCGCTATAAGCGATTGTTCCGATGAGAAGAGTTGAACAACCGGGAGACACCCTGCGTGCCAACCCATTTGACTTTGAGCCTTGGCGATGCCGCTCCGACCTCCGTCACCATCTCGGATGCCATCATAGCCGGCTGGACCGGCCGCGACGCCGAGGCCGTCGAGAAGCATATCCGCGAACTCGAAGCACTCGGTGTCAAGCGGCCGAGCGCCACGCCGATCTATTACCGGGTCGCGGCAAGCCGCATTACGACCGAGTCGACGATCCAGGTCTCCGGCACGGCGTCGAGCGGCGAGGTGGAGTTCGTATTGCTACAGGCCCGTGGCAAGTTGTGGGTCGGCGTCGGCTCCGACCACACGGACCGCGAGGTCGAGGCCTACGATGTCACCGTATCCAAGCAGATGTGTGAAAAGCCGATCGCACCCAGGTTCTGGGACATGGCCGAAGTGCAGCCGCATTGGGACCGCCTGACCCTCAAGTCCTACATCGAGGAGAATGGCGCCCGCACCCTCTACCAGGAGGGCTGTGTCACCGCGATGCGCGATCCGGCGGATCTCATCGCACGTTATACAGGCGGTCGGCCGCTTGCCGAGGGCTCCGTAATGTTCTGCGGCACGTTTGCCGTCAAGGGCGGCGTCCGGCCCTCATCCACATTCGATTTCGAGCTCGCTGACCCCGTGCTCGAACGCTCGATCGCGCACCACTACGTTTCACAAAGCCTGCCGAAGGTCTCCTGATCGCAGAGAGGAAAATGACAGCGAACGACAAGGTTCTGATTGCTGGTGGCGGGCCTGTGGGCCTGTTTGCCGCGTTCCTGCTCGCACGCGCCGGGGTCCCGGTCACGGTATTCGACACCAACGGTACCCTGCAGAACGATCCCCGCGCAGCCACCACCCATCCCGCGACGCTCGAGGTCCTCGATGTTGACGGCCTCGTCGAGGACATGGCGCGTGTCGGGCTCGTGGCGCCGATCTTCCAGTTCTGGGACCGGCCGAGCCAGACCAAGGTGGCGGAGTTCGACCATGCCCTTCTCGTAGGCGAAACAAAATTCCCCTACGTCATCCAGTGCGAGCAGTTCAAGACCGCCGGTCTCCTGCATGACCGTCTGCTGAGGCTGGACAACGCCGAGGTTCTGTTCAACCACACGGTTCTCGACGTCACCGACGACGGCACATCCGTTTCCCTCACCGTCGATACGCCGGCCGGTCGCCGCAGCTTCACCGGCGCCTATGTCATCGGCGCCGACGGCGGGCGTTCCACCATCCGCAAGCAGGCTGGCATCACGTTCGACGGCTTCACGTACGCAGAGCGCTTCCTCGTGCTCACGACGCCGTTCGACTTTGCCGAGCACCGCGGCTACTGCCCGCGCACCTACATCGCGGACCCGGAAGAGTGGTGCAACTGTTTCAAGGTTGCCGCCGACGGGCCGCCGGGCCTCTGGCGCACAGTGTTTCCGGCCGACCCCGACGTCGACGAGGCGTCGCTGTTGAGCGACGAGGCCGTCCACGCCCGTCTCCAGAAGTTCTTTCCCAAGGCGGAGCCATACGACATCGTCCACCGCAACCTCTACACCATTCACCAGCGGGTGGCAGCGACCTTCCGCAAGGGGCGCGTGCTGCTTGCCGGCGACAGCGCCCACGTCAACAACTCCATCGGCGGCATGGGGCTCAATGGCGGGCTTCAGGACGCCGCCAATGTAGCCGAAAAGCTTGTTGCCGTAATGCGTGACGGCGCTCCCGACAGCCAGCTCGAGCTCTACGACAAGCAGCGGAGAACCGTGACGCACGAATTCGTCCAGGCACAGACGATCGCCAACAAGAAGCGTCTCGAGGCCCGCGATCCCGAAGTCCGCAGACGCAACCTCGCGGAACTTTCCGAGACGGCTGCTGATCCTGAAAAGGCGCGGGAGTTCATGCGCCGCGCCGGTATGATCAGCATGCAGCGCCGGGCAGCCGCGATCACGCTGGAGGACGCCTGATGAAGAGCAACCAGATCTGCAAGGCGAGGCCCTATCTCGCCAGCACCGAGGCGTTCCGGACCGGCAGCGATACGCCGCGCGCGTTCCTCGACCGCTGCCTCGCCGCACTCGACGAGCGCGAGGCAGAGGTGATGGCGATGACCGCGGTGGCGCGCGAGACAGCCTGCGCCGCCGCTGACGCATCGACGGAGCGCTGGAAGGCTGGCAAGCCGATTTCGCCGATCGACGGCATGCCGGTCGGTATCAAGGACATCATCGAGACCATCGACATGCCGACCGGCATGGGATCGCCGCTGTTCGACGGCTGGCGCTCGGATCGCGACAGCGCCAGCGTCCGTGCACTTCGTGAAGCCGGCGCCGTGATCGTCGGCAAGACCGTCACGACCGAATTCGCCGCAAGCCATCCGGGTCCCACCCGCAACCCCTGGGATACCACGCGCACACCGGGCGGCTCGTCCTCCGGCTCTGCGGCAGGTGTCGCCGCCGGCTACTTCACGGCCGCACTCGGCACGCAGGTCGTCGGCTCGATCCTCAGGCCATCAAGCTTCAACGGCGTCGTCGGCTTCAAGCCGACCGTCGGCGCCATCAACCGCGGCGGCAGCCACGACTACATGAGCCAATCGGTGCAGGGTGTGATCGGGGCGACGCTCGAGGACACCTGGCAGGTGGCGCGTGAGATCGCCGACCGGACCGGCGGAGACCCTGGCAAGCCGGGCCTCTATGGCCCGCCAGGCATGCCTGCCGCAGAACGGCCCAGGCGTCTCGCATTCCTCGAGACCGTCGGCTGGCCGAATGCCGAGCCGACGGCCCGTCGGGCTCTCGAAGACGCCATGGATAAGCTCCGCAGTGCCGGCGTCGAGATCGTCAGCCGTAGCACGAGCAGCGAGGTCGAGGCGGCCGAGGTGGCGTTGAGCGAGTCCTTCCTCCTTACACGCACCATAAACGCCTGGGAATCGCGCTGGCCGCTCAATACCTATCGGGATCGGGACCCGACGAAACTCAGCGATGCGATGCTGGCGCGTGCGGCGGAGGCCGAGGCCATGACGCTCGACGACTACCGGCGGGCGATCGCACGGCGCGATGAGATCCGCGACATCCAGGCGCGCCTCGCCGATCGTGTCGATGGCTGCATTTCCCTTTCCGCCGATGGCGAGGCGCCGGTCGGCATCAAGGCCACGGGCAACGCCGTCTTCGTCGTGACTGGCTCACTGCTCGGGGTTCCGACATTGTCGCTCCCGATCCTTTCCTCGAACAATCTGCCGCTCGGGATGCAGATCCTGGGATTTGCGAACGAGGACGCGCGCCTCTTCGCCACCGCCGCCGCAATCGCCGACATCGTCGGCTACGACAACGCCACCCGCGCATGAAGGAAGAAAAGCCGCGCATGTCCAAGGATCAGACGTCGGACCTCCATCCAGCCCTTGCCCCCTATGCCGACGAGCGCGGCAAGCTCGAGCGCTGCTACCCGGACCTGCACGATCATGTCCTGGAGCTTGCCCGCAAGGGGCTGCTGCATGTCATCGACGAGCCGATCAACAAGGATACCGAGATGCACCCGCTGGTGCGCTGGCAGTACCGCGGCGGCATCCCGGAGAAGGAACGCAAGGCTTTCCTGTTCACGCGGCCGACGGACAGCAAGTCCCACAGCTTCGACAGCTCCGTCCTTGTTGCCGGTCTCGCTGCAACGAAAGACGTCTACCGCGTCGGCTTCGGCAAGCCGCTGGAAGAGATCGGCAACATCTGGATCAAGGCGATAGGAAACCCGGTCGCCCCACGGATCGTCGAGAATGCACCCTGCCAGGAAATCGTCCACGAGGGCGCCGACCTGGACATCGCAGGCAACGCGCTCGACGGCATTCCGGTCCCCATCTCGACGCCCGGTTGGGACAACGCGCCCTACCTCTCCGCCGGTCACTACATCACCCGGGACCCTGATACCGGCGTCCAGAACATGGGTAACTACCGCGGCCAGTTCAAACACCCGCGCCGGCTCGGCATGAACCCGTCCGTCGAGCTCAGGGCCGGCATCTATACCCACTGGCTCAAGTACAAGGCGCGCGGCGAGCCGATGCCATGTGCCGTAGTCGTCGGCTGCCCGCCGGCCGTATCCTACACCTCCGTACAGAAACTTCCGCTCGATCTCGACGAACTCGCTGTCGCGGGCGGGCTTGCCGGCGGCCCCATCAACGTCGTCCGTGCCAAGACCGTCGACCTTCTCGTTCCTGCCGAGGCCGAGTTCATCATCGAGGGCTACATCAACACGGAGCTGCTCGAGCCCGAGGCCCCCTTCGGCGAGAGCCACGGCTACGTCAACCTCGCCGAATACAATGCCTTCATGGACGTCACCGCCGTCACGCGAAGGCGCAATCCAATCGTCACATCCTTCATCAGCCAGGTGACGCCGAGCGAGTCGAGCGTCATCCGCAAGGTCGCGATGGAGCCGGTCTACCTCAATCACCTGCGCTCTGGCATGGGCATTCAGGGCGTGAAGCAGGTGGCCATGCACGAACCGCTGACGAGCCTCTATGCCGTCATCGCGGTCCAATTCCAGCGCGGCGTGCCGGAAACCGAGGTCTGGCGTGCGCTCTATGGTGCCGCCACGCTGCACCGCTTCGCCGGCAAGTGGGTCATCGCCGTCGACGAGGACATCGATCCCCACAACGCTGACTCGCTGTTTTGGGCGATGTCCTACCGCTGCCAGCCGCAGCACGACATGAAGATGCTCGAGCGCAAGGACCCCGGTCACGGACCGCGCGGCCCGCACGACAACGGCGAGAGCGCGAGCGTTCTCATCAATGCCTTGCTCAAGGGCGACTTTGCTCCGGTGGCACTGCCGAAGCGGGAGTTCATGGAGCGCGCCAAGGAGATCTGGGAGCGCCTCGGGCTGCCGCCCCTGACCCCCGAGCCGCCATGGCATGGCTATGACCTCGGCGTCTGGCCGCCGCAGCTCGAGTGGCAGGCGGAGAAGGCGGCGCGCAGCGAGTACTTCGACTTCTCGGACGAACTCATCAAGGGCCGCCGCGCCGACGTCGATATGAACCAGTCCGTCGTGTTCGACAGCAACGAGAAGCCGAAGCGCCAGTGACTGTGGAACCAGGAGCCCGACGATGCGCCTTGCCGTACCCGATCTGATATCGAACTCCTACTTCCCGGCTGCCGCTGCTGTCGAACTGGGCTTCTTCCGAGACGAAGGACTAGACGTCTCGCTCGAACTCCTGTTCCCGGTCGACAAGTGCTATGCCGCACTGCGCGACGGCGAGATCGACTTCGTCGCAGGCTCGGCTCATTCCGCCCTTGCCGCCTTCCCCGACTGGCAGGGCGTGAAGCTGCTCGCCGCGCAGGGCCAGGGCATGTACTGGTTCCTGGCCATGAGCTCGAAGCTCGGAGCGGAGCGCGGCAACCTCGACATCGTCAAGGGCAGGCGCATCGGCGCTGCGCCTTGGGTTGACATGGGCCTAAAGGGGCTGCTTGCCGAAGCTGGCTATGACCTTGAGCGCGACAACATCACTGTAGCCCCGGTTCCCGGCGCTGTCGGCACCACCACCAACTTCGGCCTGACCGCTGCAAAAGCCCTTGCGGAAGGCAAGATCGACGGCTTCTGGGCCAACGGCATGGGCACCGAGGTCGCAGTCCGGAGCGGCGCCGGCACGGTCGTGCTCGATATCCGCCGCGGTGACGGTCCGCCCCGCTGCTTCAACTACACGATGGCCTCGATCGCGACGACGGACCGGCTCATTTCGGACAGCCCGGAAAAGGCCGCCGCCGCAGTCCGCGCCCTGGTCAAGACCCATGCCGCACTCAGGGCGGACGTTTCGCTCGCGACGGAGGTCGGAAAGCGGCTGTTTCCCGCCGAGGAAGCGTCTCTCATCGCGGAACTCATTCGCCGTGACCTGCCCTACTACGACGCGACGATTTCCAGGGATTTCGTATCCGGAATGAACGCGTTTTCTCGCCGCATCGGTATCCTCGATCGAGAGGTCCCCTACGATGCGGTGGTCGCCACTCAGTTCGCAGAACTCTGGAAACCCTGAGGTAGCCCATGCCCGTCAACAAGAAGCACGACGAGTTCCACACGCTCGACCTCTCGACCGGGTGGGAGGTGCCCGCCGGATATCCCAAGGGCATCCAGCAGAAGATCCTCGCCGGTGGCCTCGATGAGGAGAACAAGCGCGGTACCCGCACGCGGCTCCTGCGCTTCGATCCGGGCGAGTACACGACTTCGCCCTTCGTGCACGAGTATTGGGAAGAGGTTTTTCTCGTCCAGGGCGACCTGACGGTCGGCAACGACGCGCAGGGTGAGGGCGGGACTTCCTTCGCTCCTTTCACCTACGCCTGCCGGCCACCCGGCGCCTACCATGGGCCTTTCAAGTCCGAGCAGGGCTGTATCCTGCTCGAGATCCACTACTATGACCCGGTCTGAGCATAGCGCCGTTCAGCACTCATCGCTGCCGCAAGTGTCGGCATAGATCGGCCAATAGCCAAGCTGTTCTTTCGGCGTGCCCCGGACGGATATTGCGTCGCTGTAGAGCACGCCGTCGTGCGCGAAATAGCTGATAGTCGTCCTGAACCGGCCGCGCACGTCCTCTTTCGTCCTGAGCACGCCTTCCGTGACGGTGACGATACCGAGAACCTCGCGCCGCATGATCGCCCGCTGCAATTCACGGTCGTCGAGAACCTGTTGCAGTATGCCGCATGCCAGATGCGCCAGGTCGTCCCCGATCATATCCTTCACCGATGGCCGCTTTCGGAGCGCCGGCTCGGAGACCGCCAATAGCTTCAGTTTGGGTAGAACGGAAAGTGCGCGCGGAACCGGACAATATGCAATCGTGTTGGACAAGGTGTGCATGAGATCGCTGCTTTCATCCCAGCAGAGATCCCGGAGAATACGCTGAAATTCCGGCCTCGGATGGTCATCGTTTCGCTCCCAGCGCGAGACCGTGCGCTGAGAGACGCCCAATAAATCCGCAAGCTGCTGCTGGCGCAGGCCATGCCTCAACCGGTACCTCTGTATGATCTCCGACCAATCCAGAGCCATGAAAACTCCTTTTACAAGAAGGCGATATTTCAGACGGCTTTAGACGTTGTCGCCGCATGACAGTTTCTTTACACCTCGCGCGCTGACTTTGTTGAGACGGAATAGCTCTTTTCTAAGGCAGAACAGCGATGATTTGCCTGAGGCAGTTGCAGTTCGTCGCCATGCGTTTGCGGGGTGAACACCAGGGGCCGAGGCCCTTGGTGTTCAAAATCTGGAGGGTCGGCGCAAGAGGGTCGGGGCCGCAGTGTAGGGAGCTCCAAGGTTATAGCCGGGAGATGGATGGCTTCGTGACGCCTGGCATCCTGGGGCAGCGTCCATTTGCGGCAGGGCGAAATCCAGAAATTGATTGCTACGGATATTCTGACCTCTGTAGAAGCGATTTTCGCGAAAAATGACAATGCCGATTGGCCTGCGAGTGAACTAGGACCAGACCGATGCCGCGACAGCCGACACTACCGCCCGATGAAATGCGCTCCCTGTTCGTAATGTGCGCTGAAGATGCCATCACGGAGGACGGTGCCAAGAACGCGACCGCGCGCAACATTGCGGCCCGGGCGGGCTACACCGCTGGAACGCTTTATACCTGTTTCCAGAGCCTGGACGAACTTCTGATCCAGGTCCAGGTTGCGGCGCTGAAACGGTTGCGCGACCAACTCTCCGACATCGTGGCCTCGAGCAAGGACGGCCAACGGATGCGAGAGGTGACGCGGGCCTATGTTGCCTTTGCGCTCGACAATCAGGAGCTCTGGGTTCTCATCCAGCAGGATCGCGGCGGTGGCGAATCGGATCACGGACGGGAATTTGCCAAGGCCATCTCGGATGTCCGCGCGGTGTTCGGCGATGCGCTTGCGTCCGAAACCGAGAAGGACAAGCATGCCTCTGACCTTCTGTGGGCCACGACGCACGGACTGACCGGTATCACGATCAGCCGGAAGCTCGCCGTATTCTCCCGCGAAGAAGCCGATCGGCTCGCCGTCACGCTTGCGAGCCGTCTCGCGGGCTGATCCACCAACTCCGTTCTCCACCACACTCAGGCTGGACTACGCCGCTCTTTCCGGACATCCTGTTGGCCTCAGCAAGGGATGGACAAGCGAAGAGGCGAGCATGGACGGGTTCGATTTTGACGAGGTGACAGACGTTGTCGTGGTCGGCTACGGATTTGCCGGGGCGGTAGCCGCAATCGCCGCCGCCGATGGAGGCGCATCGGTCACGCTGGTCGAGAAGTCCCCGGATCCGGGCGGTCTCTCGATCTGCAGCCAGGGCGCAATCTGCTGCACCAAGGAGCCGGACAAGGCGTTCGCCTACCTGCAGGAGAACGCGGCCGGTCGCGGCAGCGAGACCGTTAACCGTGCGTTTGCGGAAGGCATGGCCTGGGCCGAGGAATACGTGCGCGGTCTCGCCAGCATCTGTGACGCGGAGATATCGACCCGTCCGCGCGGCGGCAACTATCCGTTCGCCCACCGCGAGAACTTCTACTACACCCACATCGACAAGATCCCCAACTTCGATCCCTATGCCTTCTATCCGCAGGTCAAGGGGCGCGTCGGCGGTCCCTACCTGTTCCGCGTGCTGCAGTTGAACGTCGACCAGCGCGGTGTGAAGACGATGCTCTCATCGCCGGCGAAGCGCCTGATCTACGGGAACAATCGCGAGGTGGTGGGCGTCATCGTCGACACCCCCAAGGGCGAGGTCCGGATCGGTGCGCGCCGCGGCGTCGTGCTCGCGTCCGGCGGCTTCGAGAACAGCGACAAGATGAAGAGCGAGTACTGGGAACTCGGCACCGTGCTACCGGCCGCCAACCTCTCCAACACGGGCGATGGCATCCGCATGGCGCAGGAGGTCGGCGCCGATCTCTGGCACATGTGGCACTACCACGGCTCCTATGGGTTCAAGCACCCCGACCCGTCCTATCCCTACGGCATTCGCGTCAAGCGTTTCCCGGACTGGGTACCGGGCGCCGGCGACGGGCCGCTGATCGGCGCCGACATGGTCAACGTGCCGGTCGCATGGATCCTGGTCGACCAGAAAGGCAAGCGGTTCGTCAACGAGCAGCACCCCTACATGCAGGATACCGGCGCGCGTCCATTCGAGATGTTCGATCCCGTCACGCAGACCTTCCCGGCCGTGCCCTGCTGGCTCATCTGCGACGAGGAGGCACGCAAGCTCTATCCGCTCGGCAACCCTGCCTACAACGACCGCAACGTCAACTTCGCGTGGTCGAAGGACAACCTGCAGGAGGTCGAGCTTGGAATTCTCAAGAAGGCCGACTCGCTCGATCAACTCGCGGCAATCCTCAATCTGCCGCCGGAGAACCTGAAGCGCACCGTCGCCCGCTGGAACGAACTCGTCGCCCAGCACCAGGATGACGACTTCGGCCGGCCGCCGGGCTCCATGATACCGATCGCCACGCCACCCTTCTACGCCGGCGAGATCTGGCCTATCGTGTCCAATACTCAGGGCGGGCCGGTCCACGATGAGAAGCAGCGCATCATCGACGTGCATGGCGAGCCCATCCCGCGCCTCTATGCAGCCGGGGACATGGGCAGCTGCTTCTCGCATCTCTATCTCGCCGGCGGCAACATAGCGGAATGCATCATCTCGGGCCGAATTGCCGGTGACAATGTCGCCACGGAGACGGTCAAGAGCTGAAACGGAAGGGTTGTAAAATGACTGCGAGCGCAACGAGAGCACCTGCCGTACCGATGCAGCCGGTTGTCGATCCGGCCGGCTGGACCAAGGAGCAGATGGCCGCCGACAAGAGCTGGCTCTACGTGCTGTCCGAGGCGGAGGTGGCGGACCTCGACCGCGCCGTCGGGCACGTGCAGGCGATGGGGCTGGAACTCAGCCAAATCACCCGCGCCGACTTCGAATTGCCGGTCCTCTCGCAGGCGCTCGACAACCTGTCGAACGAGGTCATCGACGGGCGCGGCGTCGTGCTTATCCGCGGCGTCCCCGTCAACCGCTATTCTCGCCTCGAGGCCGCAATCGCCTACTGGGGCATCGGGACTTACTTCGGTGAGCCGGTGTCGCAGAACGGCAAGGGCCACCTGCTGGGCCACGTCAAGGATCTCGGCAACACGTCGTTCGCAAACCCGGCCAATCGCGGCTACCAGACGCACGACTCGCTGCCCTTCCACTCGGACTCCTGCGACGTCGTCGGCCTGCTCTGCCTGCATCCCTCCAAATCGGGCGGGCAGAGCACCGTCGTGAGCACGGTCACCATCTACAACGAGATGCTCAAGAGCCGTCCTGAACTCGTCGAGGCACTCTGCCAGCCCATCTACCGGGACCGGCGCGGCGAAATTCCTGAAGGTCGCAAACCCTATTTCCAGCTCCCCGTGTTCAACTTCGTGGATGGCTTTCTGACCATCAACTGGCAAGGCGGCTATATCCGGTCGGCGCAGCGGTTCGAAGAACTGCCGCGGCATTCGGCCGAACTCACGGAAGCCATCGAGCTGTTCTCCAGGATGGCACGGGATCTCGCCTACCATATGGACTTCCAGCAGGGTGACATCCAGTTCCTGCACAATCACGTCACGGTCCACTCCCGCACCGAGTACGTGGATTACGACGAGCCGGAAAAACGGCGCCACCTGCTCCGGCTCTGGCTCGCAACGCCCAACGGCCGGCCGTTACCGAAGGAGATGTGGGAACGCTACGCCGTCGACGCCCACATGAAGCGGCCGGCGGGTGGCGTCATCATCCCGGGGACAGTGCTCAAGACGCCTCTCGAAGCCGAATAGGGCGCTGGCGCGTGGCCGTTTGGCCGCGCCGTCCGCCCGCAAGGCCCCGCATCGTCGCCTCGCCTGTGGAAAGCCGTGCCTTGCAGTCCAGGCACTGTTGTCATTCGCGGTTCGCCGGTCAACGCTCTGAACAAGCGAATCGTTCATCCGCGAGGGGCGAAGGGATATGACCGGGGCTATCGATAGAACAACCGTTGAAGACGAAGCGCCACTGGCGGGTAGTACACCCGGCGTGGCGGGCGTGCTCGTCGTGATGCTTGCCATCTTCGTGATTTCGGTTGCCGCCGCCGTAGCTGCGCACCTGCATGCGGGCATTCCGGCCCACCTCGCGATCGTCTTCGCGGTCGGCATCTTCTGCATGCTGCTTGCCGCCCACCTGCTGTTCTCGCGGCCGCGCGAAATTCCGGCTGCCAAGAGCGACAAGCGTGCGCCGACGATACAGATGGCTGCCAGCCCGCGAATGGCGCCCGATTTCACACGCACGCCAGGCGACGCGAAGCCCGTAGAACTCCCGCCTGAGGTTTCCAACAAGCTCGCGGCCGCGCTCGGTGCAGAGGCAGCGCAGCGGCCATCCGCTGCGAAGCTCGAACTTGGTGAGCCCCTCGCGCCGCAAGCTAGGTCTGCGTCAATCCCGGCTGCCGTGCGCGAACCGGTCGCCATGCCGTCGCCGCGCGCGACGCCCGAGTTGTCTCTCGCCGGCGACAGGACTTCTGCCCTCGAGGAAGAAGGCCGGCGCGAGTTCGGTCGCCGGGAGCCGGCCCTGCCGCAGCCCGCCACATCTGAAGCCGCGGTTGCCGAACCCCGACGCGCAGCGAGTGAAGTCGGCCCGGCAGAGACTGCCCCCGGTCCGCTGCCGCCGCAGAACATCGAGGGTATCCTGAAGCGCATGGCCGCGCAGATCAACGCTGGGCGCGCCACCTCGGATAGTGTTTCGCCACCGGCCGAGTCGCCCGAGGAGCACGTCGCCCCTGACGACGCGCCCCCTCCCCCAACTGTCGAATCAGGCGATCCGCGCAAGGCGATCAGCGTCGCAGTCGGTGCGCTTCGCGCCGCCGCTGATGAGATGCGCAGCCAGATCAAGGAGCAATCCGATAACAACAACCCGCCCATCCATGCCCGTCTGGCAGAGGTGGCCGAGGCGGTTTCCCGCGACCAGCTCGACATCTACCTCGACCCGATCATCGGCCTGGATGACGGCCTGCCTCGCCACTTCGAGTTGACCGTGCAGGCGCGGACCGGCGACGGCGACAGCTTCGATCCCGAAGACTTCCGCGAGCTCACGCGCGGCAGTGGCCTGATGCCGCTCCTCGATACCTCGCGGATCCGCCACTCGGCCGCCATCGCCAAGCGCCTGAGCGCCCGCATATCGGATGCCTCCGTCTTCTCCACTCTCGAGGGCGAGACACTGGACAATCGTCGCTTCTTCTCCAGTCTCGAGCTTGACCATGCCGACGGGCGCATGCCTGCGGCGCTGCTGGTGCTGTCACTGCGCCAGGCTGACATGCGGACCTTCGTGCCGGCCCATTACCAGTCCCTGCGCCTGCTCCGGAACATGGGCTTCCGTTTCGCGCTCCAGGACGTCACCGACCTCGACATGCATTTCGAGGATCTCGCGGCGATCGGCTTCGAATTCGTGAAGCTCGATGCCGAGGTCTATCTGGACGGCATGCACGTGGGCACGGAAAAGCTGCCAGCCAGCGATGTCTGCCGCCATCTCGAATCGACGGGTCTCAGGATCATCGTCGATCATATCCAGAGCGAGCTGCAGCGCGAGAAGGTGGCGACCTCCGGCGTCAGCTACGGCCAGGGCGAGCATTTCGGACCGCCGTCGCCGATCCGCCGCGCCAGCGTCGGTGCGGCGTCCTCGACCGCGGCGGCCTGAAGACCGGCTTCGGCTGACAGGGCGGAACTTACACGTTAAAAGCAGCGCCAGACGTAACCGACAGCAGGACCTGCGCATGCCCGCCCCCATCACTCCACCACCGATCATCTCGGGCGTGGCCGACCTTGCCCGCAGCAAGGCCGCCTGGATTTGCGACATCTGGGGCGTCATGCACAACGGCGTGACCGCATTCGAGGCGGCGGCCGATGCCTGCAGGAAGTTCCGTGCGCAAGGCGGCGTTGTGCTGCTCTTGACCAATGCGCCGCGCCCCGCCCCTTCGGTAATCACCCAGATGACCGGGCTCGGCGTCCCCGGGGACGCCTACGACATCGTCCTCACGTCAGGCGACATGACGCGCACCCTCATCGAGCGCCAGCTTCCGGACAGCGTATTTCACCTGGGCCCGCCGCGCGACAAGCCGCTATTCGCCGGTTTCGACGTCACATTCGAGGGCTCCTTCGATGCCGGATTCGTCGTCTGCACCGGCCTCTTCAACGATGAGCGCGAGACACCTGACGACTACGAGGAGGTGCTCGGCATCTTCCGTTCTCGGAACCTGCCGATGATCTGTGCCAATCCCGATATCAAGGTCGAGCGTGGCACGAAGATCGTCTACTGCGCCGGCGCGCTGGCCGAGCGTTACCGCGACATGGGCGGGCAGGTGACCTTCGCCGGCAAACCGCACCTGCCCGTCTACGAGCATGCCTTGGCACTGCTCGGCGACAAGTTGGGGCGTGCGGTCGACAAATCCGAAGTGCTCGCCATCGGCGACGGTCTCCATACCGATATCGACGGCGCTCTCAACGCCGGCATCGACGCGTTGTTCATCGCGAGCAAGATCCACGTGCAGGACGGCTTGGACGAGACAACGATTGACACGCTGTTCCCTGCCGGCAAGCCATCTCCCGTGGCGGCGATGCGCCGTCTCGTCTGGTAGGGCGCCTCAACCGCGCTCACGCGCGATCGCCCGCCAACCGATATCGCGACGATAGAACCCGCCTGGCCAATCGATAACCGCAATCGCGTCGTAAGCCCGCGCCTGCGCATCCCCCACAGTCCTGCCGAGCGCCGTCACGCAGAGAACGCGCCCGCCCGAGGCGATCACTTTCGCGCCATAGCGCTTCGTGCCCGCATGGAAGACCTCGACGCCTCCCATCCCGGCAGCAGCGTCGAGCCCCTCGATCTCGGTGCCGGTCTTCGGAGTACCCGGATACCCTTCCGCCGCCATGACGACCGTCAGCGCCGCCTCGTCGCGCCAGCGCACCTGCGCATCCTTCAGGCGTCCCTCGACGGTCGCCAGCATCAGCTCCAGGAGATCGCTCTCGAGCCGCATCACAAGCACCTGCGCCTCCGGATCGCCGAAGCGCGCGTTGTACTCGATGAGTTTCGGCCCGTCGCTGGTGATCATCAATCCGGCATACAGTACGCCTCGGTACGGCGTGCCTCGCTGCGCCATCGCCTCTGCGGTCGGGCGCACAATCTCGCGCATGACCTTTTCCTCGAGCGCTGGCGTCATCACCGGCGCCGGCGAATAGGCGCCCATGCCGCCGGTGTTCGGGCCCGTATCGCCATCGCCGACCCGCTTGTGGTCCTGCGCGCTGCCGAACGGTACGACGTCGCGACCGTCGACGAAGGCAAAAAAGCTCGCCTCCTCGCCTTCCAGGAACTCCTCGATCACGACGCGCGCTCCCGCCGCCCCGAACGAGCCCGAGAAGCATGCCTCCACGGCCGCTCGCGCGTCCTGCTGCGTCTCGGCAATCACCACCCCCTTGCCGGCGGCAAGTCCATCCGCCTTGATGACCACCGGCAGGGCATGCGTCGCGACATAGGCAAGCGCCGGATCGCGCTCATCGAATGTCGCATAGGCGGCGGTTGGGATGCCGTTTTCCCGGCACAGCTCCTTGGTGAAGCCCTTCGATCCCTCGAGTGCCGCGGCCGCCCTTGTCGGGCCGAAAGCCTTGATGCCTTCGCGTTCCAGCGTGTCCACCAGGCCGGCCACCAGCGGCGCTTCTGGGCCGACGACCACCAGGTCGATCTCGTGCTCACGGCAGAAGTCCACCACCTTGCCCTGATCGGCGACATCGAGTGCCACGCACTCGGCGATGGCGCAGATGCCTGCATTGCCCGGCGCAACATGGAGCCGGCCGAGCCTGCTGCTGCGCTTCAGCCCAAACGCCAGCGCATGCTCGCGACCGCCGCCACCGATCAGCAGAACGTTCATTTATCCTCCAGCCTCGAAAAAGCCCGCAGAATCGCGGGAAAACGGTGCTCGTGCCGCTTTAGCGGTCCGCGCTTTCGACACGTTGGTGTAACATTCTCCCGCGCTGAGCCAAAATGGGGTGATTCATGCAGGAGCACGCAACCGGAACGCAGCCTGCCGACAACGTCGGGGAGTATACCGTCTCCGAATTGTCGGGTGCGATCAAGCGCGCGCTCGAGGACGGCTTCGGCTACGTACGTCTGCGCGGCGAGATCTCCGGCTACCGGGGGCCGCACGGCTCGGGCCATTGCTACTTCGCATTGAAGGACGAAAAGGCGAAGATCGACGCGGTGGTCTGGCGCGGTTCGTTCTCACGGCTTCGCTTCAAGCCAGAGGAAGGCATGGAGGTGATCGCGCAGGGGCGCATCACGACCTATCCTGGCTCTTCGAAATACCAGATCGTCATCGAGACCATGGAGCCCGCCGGCATCGGTGCGCTGATGGCGCTGCTCGAGGAGCGCAAGCGCAAGTTCGCTGCCGAGGGCCTGTTCGACGAATCGCGCAAGCAAAGGATTCCGTTCCTGCCCCGCGTCATCGGCATCGTCACCTCTCCGACCGGCGCCGTCATCCGTGA
>JBJOGJ010000064.1:0-16527 GCA_046048295.1 Pseudomonadota bacterium
CTGCTCGATCAGCGTGTCGCGGTAGAGCTCCCAGGTGAGCTTCACGGGATCGCCGGCGCACTTCTCGAGCGCCTGGTAGATCGGCACCGTGCCGATGGGGACGGGCGAGTTGCGCAGGATCCACTCGCGCGTGTTGTGGATGTTGCGGCCGGTCGAGAGGTCCATGACGGTGTCGCCGCCCCACCGCGTCGACCACACCATCTTCTCCACCTCTTCCTCGACGGAAGACGTGACGGCTGAGTTGCCGATGTTGGCGTTGATCTTCACCAGGAAGTTGCGGCCGATGATCATCGGCTCGAGCTCGGTATGGTTGATGTTGGCCGGGATGATGGCGCGCCCGCGGGCGATCTCGTCGCGCACGAACTCCGGCGTGATGTGCTCGGGGATCGATGCGCCGAAGCTCTCGCCGTCAGCGAGCGCCTCCTTGGCACGGTCGAGTGCTGCCTTGCGGCCAAGGTTCTCGCGGTGGGCGACGTAGATCATCTCCTTGGTGATGATGCCGGCGCGGGCGAACTCAAGCTGGGTGATCGGCTTGCCCGGCAGGCCGCGATAAGGTTTCGCCTTGTTGGGGAAGTCGCGGGCGAGGTGCTTGCCGGTGACGTTGCCGTTGTCCTCCGGCTTGATCTCGCGACCCTCGTACTGCTCGACGCCGCCGCGCTCGAGGATCCAGGCCTCGCGGATGCGCGGCAGGCCCTTCTCGACGTCGATCTCGGCGTTGGAATCCGTATAGGGGCCGGAGGGGTCGTAGACGCGGAATGGCGGCTCGCCGGATTCCTTCGACATCTGGATTTCGCGGAACGGCACCTTGACGTCCGGATGGCCCTCGGGCGCATCGTAGACCTTGCGGCTTGCGCGTATGGGGCCGGTGGTCACCTTCGGCACCATCAGGTCCTGCGGTCGCGTGATCTCGTTCATGTCGTTTCCTCTCGTGTCTCCCTCCACCTGCAACTTGCCGCCAGCAGGAAGAGCGAATGAAACCTGCGGCACGCGCAACGGCGCACCGGATGCAATCGGACCATGTGGAGAAGGAGAAGGCGTCCGTCCCTTCGCCGGCATGACCCGGATCAGGTTCAAAGGGTGCTTCTCAGCCGGAACCCCGGCGCCCCTCGGAACTTTTGTGACAATGTGCGACAGAATGGCAGCGGATGCAAGGGGTGGTGCGATTCGCCCGCAGGTACTTCCAAGCGCAACGCAGAGCTGCAAGTATTGTGCTAGGGAGCGCAGACAATCACGGGGGAGCTGCCATGCGCAACGTTGCAGCGGTCATTGGACTCGCAGTAATCGCCGCACTCGCCTGGGCTGGCTGGCACTATCACGAGACGGGACGCTGGCCGTTCGAGCCGAGGGGCGAGTTCTCCGTTTCCGAAAGAACGTTCGACCGGATACTGGCGCAACTAGCCGCGACCCCGAGCGTGCCGCCGAAGTTCGCGCCGCCGGCGCTGATTCCGGCAGCGACCGAAGCCGCCGGCAAATGCGGCCTGATGCGCCAGGCGGTGACGTGGACCAAGTCCGTCCTCGACAAGGAAAAGACCGCTTCCGCAGCCGCTCCCACATACGCGCTCGAGACGACCGAGGGCGCCATTCTGACATCTCCTGACGCGGTATTCGCAACGGCGGACACCTTCGCAGTCAATGTCGACGGCAGCCCGCGCGCCTATCACCCGGGCGACGTCTACGGCAAATGCGACATCGCCCAGACGGGCCCTGACAAGGGCAAGAAGGTCTGCGCCATCAACTTCCTCTGCTATGCGGGCGTGCGCATCTTCCAGGGCGCCCGCGAGATCAAGTGCGGTGCGCGCGATGCCTACAAGAAGGCATGGAACGACATCTGGGGTGAGGTGGTTGGCGGGAAGGCAAAAGAAATCCCCCGCAGCTACTGGCAGCGCGGCCGCGAGGACTTCTCGAGCCGCTACGGGTTCTTTCATCCGAAGGAACCGCTAACGGTGATGTTCAAGGACACAATCATTCGCAAGGACGCCGCCGGGCGGCCCTGCCAGAGAGACGTTCCCGGCACCAGGTACGAAGGCTACTTCGTCGCCGCAACCTCGCTCACCGGCGACGAAGGCGCTGACGAGCGGGAGGGCAAGGACAGGGCCAAGATCGTCTCGGACAGCCGCTGTGACCCGATCCCCTATGTCGACGCAGAGAAGCTCGCCAACATCGTCATCCCGGTAGGGGGCTTCGCAGGCGCCAGCGTCGGCGACCTCGTCGTCGCCTACCGCAACAGCGGCGGCAGCGAACGCTGGGTCTACGCCGTCGTCGGCGACCAGGGCCCTAACCACAAGTTCGGCGAGGGCAGCGTCGCCTTCAACGCCGCGATCAAGGGCACGAAGACCGAGTGGGCCAACTATTCCGAAATCGTCCGTAACCTGCACATTTCGCCACGCAACAAGGATGCAGGGCCCGTCGGCACACTGATCTTCAAGGGCACACGGCCAGCACTGGCAGGAGACCTGTCGACGGCAAACGTCGAGAAGCAGGCGCTCGAGGCATTCCTGAAATGGGGCAACGGCGACGTGACCCGGGCCAAAGAGCGCTTTCGCGCCTGCATGACCGTGATGAAGTGACGACAGCCCGTCAGGCTGCCTTGGCGACGGCACCCCGGGCAAGCTCCAGCCAACGGGCGACACGTTCCTTGTCCGGCGCCTTGCCGAAACGCAGGATACGCTGGCCTTCCGACGACTTCGCGAATTCGGTGACCGCCTTGTAGAGATCGTCCCCGCTGGCATCGCGAACCTTGGCCGCCCCGCTGTAGCCGGCGCCGACGAGAAGCTGCGCGTCCGTTCCGTTTATCCCGGGAATGTCGATGACAAGTCGCGCCTGGTACTGCCAGTCCCGGATCGTCCGCGCCGTGATGTGCCGGGTATCGAGCATCTCGGAGAGCACACCTGGGTCTGCATCGAGCAGATCCTTCACCGTCACCACGCCGACATCGATCAAACGCTCCGCAGTCTTTGGCCCGATGGATGGCGCATCGACGATGTCGTCTTCCGGTGCAAGCCGCGCCTCGGCTGAACGCGCCGGCTTCTCGTCCTCGCCCAGCCTGTCGAGAGCGGCGCGCATCTTTTCGGCAGCCTCGTCGAGAGAAGCTGCTTCCGTAGCTGCACGCCCGTCGCTACGGGGCTCCTCCACGCGCGCCGACATGACCGCCTGCGCCGCGGCTGCCGTTGCCGCGAGAGCACCGGCGCCAGCGTCGAGCGGGCGTTGCGGCTCGACCATCGGCGGCGCGACGGACGGCACCGAGGACCGCACCGGAGATGCATGCGTGGCCGGGGTATCCTTGCGAACGGGCTCGGCAGAGCCGCCGATGATACGAAGCGCCGGCTTCTGCGGAACCAACGTGGCAACCTGCGCCGCGCGTCCCTTGACGCGATCGGCTTCGCGCGCACCGAGAACCTCCTTCGCATGCAGTGCCCGCACCACGCGGTCGTCCTCAGGCAGATTGGCCTCGACTTTCCCGGTCTCCATCAGTTCGTCGTACATCGCCTCGACGATCTTGCGATCCTCCGCGTCCGTGAGCTTCTTCAGCACCCATTTGGCCGGGATCTTGATCGCCGCCATCACGGTATCCAGCGTGAGGTTGACCTCGGGCGGCGCCACCGCCGCCTCGGCAATGGCCCGGTCGAGGATCGCAGCGTATCCGCCGGCAGCATACATGATGAGTTCCGCGAGGATGCGCCGGGCGTTGTCATCGAGACCGGCAGGCGGATCGACAACACCCTTCTGCAGGTTGTAGTGCGCGATAAGGTATTCGTAGTAGCCATGGGACTTCTCGGCCCCGCGGCATACGAAGTCGGCAAGCCAATCCTGCCCATCGGCCGGCTCGGGCCGCTCGCCCCAGAAGTGCGCCTCGCCGATCACGCGCAGGTCGTCGTAGGACCTGTTTATGCTCCACTCGACGGCGCGATGGATGTTGTTCTCTGCTTCCGATTGCGCCGTGTGGAAGGGATGGATCGGATCGCAGTAGTAGTGCGCCAGGACGCCGGCGGCATAGACCGCTTCCGGCCAGTTCGACGCCTTGAGCTCGCGCACGAACACCGCATACCAGTGTTGCACGCGCTCCGGCGCACCACCCCAGTAGTTGTCGCCGACATGCAGGACGTGGTTCTTGAAGTCCTTGAATACAGTGTCCGGGGCCTTCGCGCCTTCCATGAACGAGTCGGCATGCCGAAGAAAGACTTTGCGCCAGCCATCCGCCTGCTCGTGCTCGAGATCGCGCAGTGCATCGAGCGCGAGCTTGTGATGCGTACCATTGGCATGCGCGGCGCGGATGATCTTGAAGAGCAGTGTCATCGAGGTTCCCGTCGGCAACGCCGCTGCGAGCGGCAAGATATGTCCTGTTTGCCGACAGAGTCGTGAGTCGTCTCCCGCCGCAAGGGGCAGTACCGCAAATGTCGCCGTTTACCGTGCGTATCAGCCGCCCGGACACACTTCCACCGACTGGAACGGGGGATGTTCCCAAGCTCCCGCACGCCCCACGCCTGCTGCAGCGGTCAGGCCAGAGCGCAAGCGCCTAGGTCCCGTGCACGGAGGAGTGGAACAGGTCCTCGACCGCGAGCCGCCTGTCGATGATCCCCTGGTCGTAAGAATAGCCGATGAAACGCTCGAGGTTGGCGCGGTTCTTGGCAACGCCCAGCGGCCACAGATTGGGGCCCATGCCCAGCGCTTCCCGCTCACGCGTGTACTTGGTCCACGCAAGCCGCGACCAGCCCGGATCATTGATGTACTGATGTACGATCTTGTGAGCGCTGGCGAACGCCTGCATGAGTTGCTTCGGCAGCTCGGGATTGGCCTCCACCGAGCTGTTGCGGATCGCGACCACGTGCATGATCGGCCAATAGCCGTTAGCCTTGTAGAAGCGCGCCTCCTCCGCCTCCGGATCATCGAACATGCGCCGGATCGGCAACACGGGATCGGGATCGGTCCATGGTGTGCGCGAATAGAAGATCGCGTCGATCTTGCCCGAACCGAGCGCCGAGACGAGCGAACTGCCCTCGGGCAACGGCTGCACCCTGAAGCCCTCGGCGAGTTTCGCCTCGACGGTGTCCGGATTGCGGATGAACCAGTCGATTTTTCTGAGGTCTACGCCATATTCGTGCGCGACGTCGCCCTTGGCAAGCACCGCGAGCGTCGTCTGGAACGATTGCAGGCCGACCTTGCGGCCCTCGAGATCCTTCGGCGACCTGATGCCGGAATTGGTATTGACGAAGATCTGCCCAAGGCTGAAGAGCCGGCGCGGAAAGACGGGGATCGCGGTCAATGGCATACCGCGGGCCGTGGCCGCGACGTAGGACGACAGGGAAACCTCCGCGGCGTCGAATTCCGCCTTGTTGAGCATCCGGCTGTGGCGGCCTTGGCCGTCGCGCAGTTTCGCCTCCTGACCGATTTGCAGCACCTTCAGGTCGAGCCCCGCAGGCACTTCCACCGTGCCATCGTAGAAAGGAATGAGCCGGTCGTAGCGGTCGATGGCAAGTGTCGTCGTCATTGTGGGGCTTCCTCCTCGCGGTGCCGGCTTTCGGCTTCGATTTGATGTACCCCAAGCATTCCGCGATATTCGAAGCAGCGCAAGCGCCGGATTGGCGCAGCGAAACTCGGTGACCGCCTGCGAAACGACAGGCCTCGACCGCAACACTTGCGGCAACCTTCTGCCTGTTGCCTGCACTTGCCGGCTTCTCGCTTGACGAAAAACAGTCCTACTGCTCTGAGTGAAGTGTTTTTTGGCCGCTCTCAACCTTAAGGGGTAGGCAATGAGGTACAGTCTCGCACGTTTGACAGCCGTAGCATTAGGTTTCGCATTCACTCTGCCGGCTGGCTTGGCACTCGCACAGGACAAGCCAGACCTTGTGATCATCCGTAAGCAATCCAAGATCGAGTTTGCCGGCTGCGAGAAGGGGCAACCGCTCATTCGGGGCACGATCGCAGCAAAGAACATCGGTAACGGCAAGGCGACTTGGCTGCCCACACGATTGATGCTCGGCATCTTTGTCCAAGAGGCGCCCGATGTCCGCGAGGAGTACCGCTGGCTTGCCGCCCTATCTCCCGACGAGATCCAGACGCGCGAATTCGCGGTCGGTGAAAAAATCCAGAAGACCGGTCGCGGCCTGACGAACAAGCTCACCCTGAAGGTACCAACCGACAAGACAGTACAGCGCGCACTCACCGCCCTCGGCCTCTACTCGGGCGCAATCGACGGCAAGCTCGGCTCATCGAGCAGGGAGGCGATGGCCAAATACATGGAGGAACAGCTCGGCCTGAAGGTCGACCGGCGCAAGTTCGAGCTTACCACCGAGTACAAGATCCGCCTCGTCAACGAATCGGGCATCCGCCAAACCGCGATAGAATACGACAAGAAGCCCGACGTCATCAGCCGCCCCATCACTGTTCTGGTCGTCATCGACCCGCGTAACCACGTCGACGAAGAGGACGAGAACAACAACATCGAGAAATGGGAACTCGGCCAGATCAACTGCCCCTGACCGCGTCTCACGCGCTTCGATCGAGAGGCCGCCCATGGGCGGCCTTTTTCCGTTGCCACGGGAAGGTTCGTGTTGGACGATGGGCCCTGGCGAAGTCACCCGGGAGCCGTGTCATGAAACTGCCGTCCCCAGCCCATCCGATCACCATCGAGAAGGCCGATGGCTGTGTCACGGTCAGAGCCGGTGGAGAGACCGTGGCGAAATCCGAGAATGCGCTGCTGATGCTAGAAGGCGGCCACACTCCCGTCTTCTACATTCCCCGCGCCGACACTCGCATGGACCTACTCGTTCCGACGAGCCACGCGACCTACTGCAGCTACAAGGGCGATGCGAGCTATTTCTCAATCCGGACGGCGGAAGGCCGAATGATCGAAGATGCGGTCTGGTCCTATGAGAAGCCCTACCCCGCGGTTGCAGCTATTGGAGGGCATCTGGCCTTCTACCCCTCGAAGGTCGATACGATAGACTTCGAAACGGCCGCATAGACTGACGAGTACCAGGGGGCAGTTGGCACCACCAGCCTGCCTGGAATCAAAGAAGGCCGCCCGATAGGCGGCCTTCCGTGAGATGGCGAGGTGCTGTACCCGTGCACGGGCCCGATGGCCCGGAGACACAGCGCGATCAGATGCAACGTGGAGGCTGCTCCGACGTCCGATCGATCCGCTCAAGCACTGCGACCTGCGCGATAATCCCACTAGACATTGGATCACCTCCTTTCCCGTTGTTGAAACCTGACGCGAATATAAGTGATCCGCTCGGAATTTCAAACGGCTGGGAAAATTTCGTCACCGACGTCATAATTTTGCACCGGTTGGCTCGAGATGCGCCAGCAACGCGAAAGGAAAAGCCATGCAAGTGAAGTACCGGCCCGTCGTCCCCGCCGCACTCTCGCTGTTGATGCTCGCATATCTGTCATCAACTCCCGCCCACGCCGACCGCATCGACGGCGAGTGGTGCAACGCCGGCCTCAGCATGCGCATCGAAGGCCCCAAAGTGACCACGCCCGCCGGCAATGTTCTCGAAGGAACATATGGCCGCCACGACTTCACCTATGTCGTACCGCCAGGCGAAACCGGTACGGGAACCAGGATCGACGCAGAACTTGTGAATGAGGAAGAAATGCGGGTGAAGGCCGGGCCCGCGGGCGCGCCCGTAGTGTGGCGCCGGTGCCGGGTGACGAGTTGACCCCGTCACCCGCTGCCTGAATCAGCGTCCGAGGATATCCATCTTGACGCGGGCGATACCTGAGCCGCGCATACCGATCACGCCAGCCGCACGGCGGGAAAGATCGATGATGCGACCACGAATGTATGGTCCGCGGTCATTGATGCGGACGACGACAGAGCGCCCATTGCCGAGATGCGTGACCCGCACACGGGTGCCGAACGGCAGCGTCTTGTGGGCTGCCGTCAGCGCATTCGGATTGAACCAGCCACCTGAGGCGACCCGCTGCGGCTGCCAGTAGTAGCTTGCGATGCCTGTAAGCGCGCCCCTGTTCACGCGAACCGGGCGCTGCTTCGTTGAACGCGCGGTGGCACGCCGGTTGGCCGAACGCACGTTGCGCTGACGGGCCGGGCGCCGTGAAGCTGCACGGGACGTGGCGCGACGCGCAGCACCGCCGCCATTCCAGGACTTGACGACGTCGTTGGTTGTGAAGCCCTGCAGTTCAGCGGAAGCCTGCCCGCCAGTGACGAGCGTTGCGACGGCCGCAACGCCGGCGATGATTGCCATTCTCATGAGATCTCTCCTCTACGCGATTGACGTTTCGGATCAGAGCGGGCCGCGTGGAGGAGGCATGACCGGATCAGCCGTTCCCCCGGATTCTGTGCTGGCTGACGCCGGGCTTCCCTATTCTTCAGATCCCGTACGAACCAGATCGATCAAATCGCTCTGCAAACAACTATTTTGAGGTTTCAAGATTTGCAGCCGCGGGCACATTGCATCTCGCTGGGGCACCGTCAACCCCTGGCGCCGCTCAATTTCTTCGCAGCCGACATGGCCGGGCGGCGGGCACACCGCTGCCAGCACCGAAAATATCAAGGTATTTCAGTCGCCTACCACGTACCGCCGTACGAGCCGCCATCGACGAGGACGTTCTGGGCCGTAATGTAGCCGGCATGGGCAGAGCACAGGAACGCCGCTACGGCGCCGAATTCCGGAATCTCGCCGAACCTGCCCGCGGGCACCATCGCCATGCGCTCGGCGTGGGCCTGTTCGAAGGAAATGCCCTTGACGTTCGCCACGTTGGTCGATGTCGCGCGCAAACGGTCGGTGTCGAACGGCCCCGGCAGGATCGAGTTGATTGTAACGTTGTCCTTGACCGTTCGCCGCGCCAGCGAGGAAACAGCAGCAACCAGGCCCGAGCGCGCGCCGTTGGAGAGTTCGAGCTTGGGATCGGGCTGCATCACCGTGTAGCTGACGATATTGAGAACGCGGCCAAACTTCCGCTCGACCATGCCATAGACGGTGTCGTGGATGAGCGCGATCGGCGACAGCATGTTCGCCTCGACGGCTTTACGCCAATCCTCGATCGAGAAGTTCCGGAAGTCTCCAGGTGGCGGACCGGCTGCATTGTTGATGAGGATGTCGGGCTCCGGACAGGCTGCAAGCAACTTCTCCCTGCCCTCCGCAGTCGTGACATCGCACTGCACGGCGGTGACATTCACACCCGTCGCGGACCGGATCGCCTGTGCCGTCTTCTCGAGTTCTTCGAGACCGCGCGCGCAGATCGTGAGGTCCACGCCTTCACGCGCCAAAGCCTCAGCGCAACCGCGCCCCAGCCCTTTCGATGCGGCACACACTATGGCTTTTCTGCCCTTGATCCCGAGATCCATTCTTCGACTCCCTCCGCAGTTCGAAACAGCGACCTCTCGCGGATCGCGCGGTCAATGCTATATCAACCGCATGCGCGCCGGGCACAAGCGCCAGAGTGGAAAAAACGCCAACGAGGGCGATCACTGCAGGGACAGGCGGACAGGCGAAGGTACTGCCTCAGCTCACCGACGGCATTGCTGCACTGGCATCGTGCATGGCGGCATCGAGATCCGGCCTGACACCGTTCGGGTCCGTCGCCCGGCGCGACTTGCCCTCGAACAACGCCCCCTGCTCAATGGTGAGCGACTGGTGATGGACCTCGCCCTCGACCTTGGCAGTGGCGGCCAGGGTCACGTTCACCGCCTTGATCGTGCCGCTCACGCTGCCGCGCACGACGACGCTTTCAGCGTTGACGAGCCCGCTGACATTGGCCTCCTCGCCGATCAGGATCTCGGTGCCGATGACATCGCCAACGATGCGCCCCTCGATGTTGACGGTGCCTTTCGAGACGATCTTGAGCCCGCTGCCGATAATCGTCAGGTCTTTGCTGATGAGCGATGTGCGCCCCGATGGCGAGACCGGGGAAACCGGCGCCACGGCAACGGCAGGCCGCGGCGGCGCCGGCGGCGGGGTGGCAGGCTTGGCAACGGGTTCAACCGGTGGCGGCGTGCGGTCGCTGGATCTCGTGAACATTGGGTGCCCCTTATGAATACTGTTCGGCAATCGAGTTTCAGAATTCAGGTGCCCATAAGTTAAGGTAGAATTGTGGTTGCTCCCCACCACCGGGGACGGAGTTTAACGAGCTGTGCCCGGCTGCGGAAGCATGAATTGCCCCGCGGAAGGTGCGGCCATTGTGAGCCCAATCTGCCGCAACCTCCGGAAAAGGTAATGATCTCAATTTACAAGGGGTTTCATCGTCGGCCGCTTGTGGGGTAGAACGCACTGACAGGGTGAGTGTCGGAGTATTCGGGGGCCACAATGCCGCTCGGCGTAAGAATTTTCGTAGCAGTCGTTTTCTCGATCCTCGGGCTATCGTTCATTGCCACGACCGGCATACTCCTCTGGGAGTTCTCGGCGCTGACCAGCGCCCGCTACCTGCCATCGGTAACGCTGGCCACCTTCTACAGTCACCTCTTCATTTTCTTCCCGACATTCGGCATCGTTGCCCTCTTCGCATTCTACACGCCGGCATGCGTGTTCACCGACATGTACATGCGCTACGTGCCGGCCGGCAAAGTTCGCTTCATCGCCGGCTTCGCGGTCCTCGCACTGTTGTCCTGGCTCGTCGCAAACGGCATGAACGCCAGCAAGGAGCGATCGGTCTGGGAGGTGACGCCGCAGGCGCTCGCAGCCGATCAAGGCAGCCAGAACCGGCTACCCATCCTGACCGCAATCGAGAATGTCCGTCGCGTCAGTCAATCGCGCATCGGACTTTCCGACCTGGCCCGGGACTGCGATCCGGATCCCCTGATCGGCCCGGCGATCTCGGAAGGCCAGGAACGTCGCCGCTTCTGCCTGGCATCGACGCCACTGTCGGACGCCAACCGCGCACCGAAACTCACCACTGACCGCGAATGCTGCGAGGCACAGCACGCCTTCCGCACGACCATGGTGAAGCTTCATGCACCGCTCGAGAACCGCTCCGTCACCGGTGTCGTGCACCGCACGCTGCTTCCCCTCAAGATCTTTTTCCTCCTCGTGCTCCTCGTGATCAGCATCATGCTGGCGATCCGCTGGGGCTCTCTCGAACGCTACTATCGCGCCTTCCTGCCCGGTATCGAGAAGGGCGTCCTGGTCGGTGCGGGAGCGATGGTGCTGTATCCGGTCATGTCGCATGCGTTCCTGCATGCCGCCGAACTCCTCTATGGCACCAGTAGCGACAGCATCTTCCGTACGCTGGCACCCTATATCAGCTTCTTCTTCGGCGCCTGGGGCCTGTTGCTGCTCCTCTTCTTCTACCGTCTACGGGACAAGGAGGTGCAGACGATCGTCCGCATGGGCGGCGTCGTCGGCAGCGCCGTCGCGATCGTCAAATACGAGCAGATCATCGATGCCTTCGTCCGCCTGTTCGGCTCCGGCGCAAGCCTGGCCGGACTGCTGATCCTTGCATTTGGGGCCGGGGTCGCGTTGTTCTACCTCACACGCGCGAGCGCCGACGACATGCTTTGACCGGGACAGGAACCTCTCGTGATCGCACCCGACCATTGCAAGTGGGGCTGCCTGCCACTTTGCCTCCTCCTCCTGCTCGCGGCTTCGCCGGCCGCCATCGCCCAGTCGAAATCGACGGGAACGGGAACCGGCACCATCGAGACCATTCGCGTCGCAACCGGCGTCCCTGGCCGGCGAGCGACGCTCAAGGTCTGGACCTACCGGCCGCGCACCTTGATGCCGGATAGCCGCGTCCTGATCGTGGTGCATGGCGCCAGCCGCAACGCCGGCGACTACCTCGATGCCTGGATCCCGACGGCCGACAAGCGCAACCTACTCCTCCTCGCCCCGTCATTCACGAAATCCGCCTGGCCGGCATACAACCGCGGGCGCCTCTTTCGTGGGGATGGTACGCGCCGGCCGCGCGAGCAATCCGCCTTCGGCGCCATGGAAAAAGCATTCGACGAAGCCGTCCGCAGGTACGGGAACCGCCAACGCAACTACTACATCTTCGGCCACTCGGCCGGCGCCCAGTTCGTGCACCGCCTGGTGATGCTCTACGAAGGCCATCGCGCCACCCGGGCCGCTGCCGCCAATGCCGGCTGGTACACGCTCCCGACACTGCAAGCCAGCTTTCCCTACGGTCTCCGCGACATCGGGATTGCCGACGCCGACATCCGTCGCATGCTTGGCGAGCCGCTGACCGTCGTGCTCGGCCTCGATGACATCGATCCGCACCACCACCGGCTGCGCCAGGACGCAGGCGCCTCGGCACAAGGCCGGACGCGACTGGCACGCGGGCGCAATTTCCTCGAAGTCGCACGCAGCCAGGCGAACCGCACTGGCGCTGTGTTCAATTGGCCGCTGATCGAAGTGCCCGGCGTGGCACACAACCACAAGAAGATCGTGCCTGCCGCCGCGCGCGCGCTGTTTGGTGATGATTGAGGCTCGCAATGCCCACGAGCGCCCGCCGCGGTTCTGCAGCGGGCGCCCGCACTCGACCTCGCGCCCCTTGGGGGAAGGAGGATCATGGGGCAGGTGACGCGAGGTAAGCCAATGCCCCGAGGATGCCCGAAGGCGGGGAGAAAGTTTAGGCCGGCTTCCGGGACAAAGAAGGAGCCGCCGCTAGCCGCACTTGCCGCACGCTTACCATTTGCCGAATGGCAGCAATTTCCGGTAAATTGAGACAAGCGACGGCAACTTCGCCGCGCTCAACGGAGTTGCAGGCCATGGCACAACCGGATCGCACCTCTGCGATAACCCGCATCCGCACGTCCATGATCGAAAAGAAAATGACGCAGGCGGAGCTAGCCGATACCGCTGACTGTCATGAGAAAACGATCCAGAACCTGCTCAACGGACGCTCCGTCCGCGATCAGACCCTGTTCGACGTCTGCATGGTCCTCGGTCTCGATTTCGATACCCTCAAGCGGGAATGGGAAGGGGGCGGCAAACCGCAGCCCACCGCCGGCAACGGGGAATCGCCAGGCCACGACATCGCTCCCGTGCCAATGGGGGCATACACGCGCATCGCCGTCGAGCACTACATCGGCAGCTACCTGACGATCCGTCCCGCATTCAAGGACGCCACGGCGCTGACCGCGTTCCGGACCGACATTACCTGGGACGACACCTGCCCGGGCCTCAAATTCGAGGAGCGCAACCGCCCCGACGGCCCCTTCGCCCATGAAGGCCATCTCTACATTCCCGCCTCGTCGATGTTCATCCACCTGGTCTCCCTGACCAAGGGCGCCATGCGCATGATCACGGCTTCCCAGCTCGATCAGACCGGCCAGATGCGCGGCCTCATCACGACGCTCAACAAGCAGGGTGCCCAGTACTTTCCGGTCAGCGCACCGATCGCCTACATCCGTCGGGAGGAATTCGAACAAGACACGTTCGGCGAGATTTCATCGCAGGACCGGAATTTCAAGGCGTATCGCAGCGTTCTCGCCGATGCTGTCGAAAAGGGCTACGCGCGGCTCGTCTCGCCGGCATCCTGACGCAGTCCGGGCCGATTTTCACAACCATTGATTGCCGCAAGGCGCTCTCACACTATTAACGGTTCATTAACATTACCAATTTATAAAATTGGCACGTGGCGAACCGCAAAATGCCACTTTTCCACATCAATCGTCTCCGCATCGAATCTGTTATGTTGAGCGTAATCGGGGGGACACACATGGCCGCAATTGCGCGAAAGATCAGGAGCATCTTCGGTCTCGGTGCCCCGCTGGCTGCTTGTCTCGCAGTCGTCGCCTGGCCCGGCTCGGAAGCAGCAGCCGAAGCGCCGACAGATCCGATAAGCCGCGTCCTCCAGAATATCCTGCCGCAATCGCCGCCGACCCTTGCAGAACAGACCACAAGGTTCGAGATCCTGGTCCCGGACCAGTCGGATTTCACCGTCCAGGCCTTCAGCTCGCCCACCAACCGGGTCGTCGTGGAAATCCCGGCGACACGCATGGCATTGCCCGACCATGATGCCGTGACGAGGAAGGGTGGGCTCATCAAGTCTTTCCGCGCCGGCCTGTCGGCGCCGGGACGTTCCCGCGTCGTGATCGAGGTGGCCGAGCCGGTCGTCGTCCACAAGCGCGAGATCGCCAAAACCCAAGGCGGAAATGCACACGCCATTACGATAGACCTGGTGCCGGCAACCGCCGTGACGCGCGCAGCCCACAGGGGCGCCGCTCCTTTCCCGCCCCCTTCCGGCCTCGGCGCCTCCGGCATCCAGCCTCCCCTACCCGCGCCGGCAGTCCGCCCCGAGGAGCGCTTCGCCAAGGCGTGGAAGCCCGTCATCGTCATCGATCCCGGGCACGGCGGCCACGATACCGGCGCCCGCAAGTTCGGAACCGTCGAGAAGGATGTCGTTCTGGCCTTCAGCAAGGAGCTCAGGGAGCAACTCGAGGCAAACGGCCGCTACAAGGTGCTCATGACCCGCGAAACGGACGAGTTCATCAGCCTCGACGGACGTCGCGAGTTCGCCGAGAAGAACAACGCCGCGCTGTTCATAGCGGTGCATGCCGACTATGCGAGCCGGACTGCCGCTCGCGGCGCCACGATCTACTCGCTTCGCGACAGCGTCGCGGATCGCCTTCGCAGCTCCGCCAAGGGCGAAGTCAAATCGGCGGTACTCTCGAAGGGCGAACTGCAGGCCGTGCGCCGCACTGCCGGTGACGGCAACACCGTGCGCAAGATCCTCTCCGATCTCGCTGCCCGCGAGGTCGACATGACCCAGCAGCGCACGCAGCTTTTCTCGCGCACCGTGATCGAGAAGATGGGCACCACGACCGAGCTCCGGGGCCAGCCGCATCGCTCGGCTGCTTTCCGGGTGTTGAAGACCGCCAAGGTACCATCGGTGCTGATCGAACTCGCCTACGTCTCCAATCAGCGAGACGCCCGCCTGCTGAAATCCGAGACGTGGCGTAAGCGGGTTGCCGGCTCGATCATGGACTCCATCGACAAATACTTCGCCAATATGCGCCGCACGTCGACCGTCGCAGCCAACGACTGACCACCCCTCCCAGCAACGGAAAAGGGCCGGCAAACTGTGCCGACCCTTTGCATCTGGCCACTCCGCGTGCCGCTATGCGGAGAGCCTACTGTTGGATCAAGTTATACTTGGAGGGTGAAGGGGTTTCAGGCGTAACAGAAGCACCACGTCCCACTCGGGCTCTGGTTTCGTCGCATCTCGACGAGCGACAAGGTTGCTACGCGACAACCAACGGGACTGAGGAAGAAGGCGCTTAAGCATTGGCCACTCCATCGTCGTTCGTATGCTGCATTGAAACCCATCCTGCGCGACCCGCCGTCCCCTGCCCACCCCGTCCGCAAAAACGAAACGCCTGCGTTGCCGCAGGCGTTGAAGGTGAAGCAGTGTGATGTCGGTTGCTCAGCTCGGGCGAATGCAGCGGTCTGGGACAGGAGCGCGGAGCCCCGCGCAGGCTACTTTCGCAGCGCTCCCCCTGGCGGTCCTGTCCACATCCGCCTGGCGCTGCAATACCGGGCCTGTACCCGGCCATCTGAAGACTGACAGCATGTTCGATCAATTCGATCAGCCTGTCGAAATCGACGCGCACCCCCACGCCCCGGCTGGCCGATACGTGGCCGCAGCCTCCCCGGCTGCTGGAATGGAAGTTAGGCGATTCGCGTGACAGTTCGACAGAGCGAAACCGTCAATGACCGCGCGATAGCCGGCGAGGTGATGCACGAAAACGCCGGCGGACATGCCGCCGGCGTCTGAAAAGCCGCAAGTTGTAGTTGCTATCAGGCTGATGCGCCCGAGTGCGCTTCATCCGATGCCTGCGTCACGGCCCGCTGGACTTTCTCGAATGCCCTGACCTCGATCTGGCGGATCCGCTCCCGCGAGACGCCGAATTCCTCGGACAGATCCTCCAGCGTAACGGGCTCGTCGCTCAGCCGGCGGGCCTCGAAGATCCGACGCTCACGATCATTCAGCGTCGCAATCGCCTTGGCGAGATAGCTGCGCCGCTTGTCGAGTTCCTCCGAGTCGGCGAGTTGCTCCTCGGGATCCGGCTGGTCGTCCACCAGCCAGTCCTGCCATTCGCCAGATTCTGCATCTGCCCGGAGCGGCGCATTGAGCGAGGTGTCGCCGCCAAGCCGGCGGTTCATCGACACCACGTCGTCCTCGCCAACTCCGAGTTTCGTCGCGATCTGCTTGACCTGCTCCGGCTTCAGGTCGCCCTCCTCGAGCGCCTGCAGCTCGCCTTTCACGCGCCTGAGATTGAAGAAAAGCTTCTTCTGCGCCGCCGTCGTGCCCATCTTCACAAGGCTCCACGACCTCAGGATATACTCCTGGATCGAAGCCCTGATCCACCACATGGCGTACGTGGCAAGCCGGAAACCCTTGTCGGGTTCGAACCGCTTCACGGCCTGCATGAGACCGACGTTGCCCTCCGAGATCACCTCTCCAATCGGCAACCCGTAGCCGCGGTAGCCCATGGCAATGCGTGCCACCAGACGCAGATGCGACGTGACAAGCTTGTGCGCCGCGTCCGCATCCTCATGCTGCTGCCAGCGCTTTGCCAGCATGTATTCCTCATCTGGCTCCAGCATTGGGAAGCGGCGGATT
>JBJOGJ010000065.1:0-16458 GCA_046048295.1 Pseudomonadota bacterium
GATTCTTCTTCGTGGGCGAGAAGACGCGAACGCGCTTAATGTCGCGCACACAGCGTATCGCATCGAGATAGGTGCGAGCCATGCCTCCGGAGCCTAGGATGCAGAGGTCCTCTGCATCCTCGCGGGCGAGATACTTGACGCCGATCCCAGCCGCGCCTCCGACGCGCATGTGCTGGAGTATGCCGTCGTTAATCATGGCCAGAGGCTCACCATTACGCGTCGAGAACAGCATTATAAGGCCGCAGAACGTGCCCGGCTCCATGCAGTATTTCTCCTGCGTCGCGTAGCCCTGGCTATCGGTCGGCCACGTCATGATGTCGGACTTCATGCGGATGGCGAAGTAGCCCCCATTGGCGCCTTCCATGGTGCCCCAGCGCCAATAGCCGTCGTCGCGGTCGCACGGCACATAGACGTCGATGCGGGGACGCGCAACGGCGGTGCCTTCCGCCACCTGACGTAGTGCTTCCTCCTGCGCCATGATGCAATCCTCCATCCGCAGGACCTTGTCGACGACATCATTATGAATGAAGAGCATGGCGATTTCCTCGATTATCGTTGAAACGAGGCGGTTCGAGCCGCCCTCGACCAAACATCACCGGAACACGATCAGGATGCAACCGGCAAAGATCAAGGCGATGGCGGCGACCATGCGAGCGGTGATGACCTCGCGCTTGAAGTACAGATAGCCGGTCAGCATCGTGAAGACCGGGGCGGCAGCAATGATGGGGGAGACGACGACTACGTTGCCGATCTCGAGCGCGACATTCAGGAGCGTCAGGCCAACGGCGTTGATAAGCCCGCAGAGCGCGAACCAAAGGTAGCCCCGGTTCAAAGGAGGCATGCGGCGACCACCGAGCCGGTAGACTGCGTACAGGACAATGATTGACACGGTCGAAGCGAAGAGCGCCGCTGTCATAGGGCTCGGCAGCTCGAGCAGGCCGAGCTTCGTCACCGGGTGCGATATGGCTCGCGCAACGGCTGCACCGAAGGGAAGCGAGATCGCCCAGAGCGGCCAGCTCCGTGCCGGGCCTTTCCCGCGCAACACGACGAGCATGACGCCTCCAACGACTACCATCGTGCCGATGAATACGCCCGCCGTGAGCTGCTCGCCGACGAGGATTACCGCGAGGAACATCGCAAACATCGGGCTCGTCGAGGCAAGTCCCTGGGTCAGCGACGGCCCCATGATGCGCACGCTCTGGGTGGCGAGCGACAGCGATATCGCCGGCACAACCAGACCGGCGAGCGCGAAATATGCGGCTGCTCGCGTCGCAAGCATGTCCGGCGAGAAATAGAACGGTGTCAGCAGCCACATGGCAAGCGCTGTGGTGCCGATAATCACTATCGTTCCGGCGCGCGCGTCGAGATGGTCGAGGCCAAGGTTCTGGATATGCGAAGTGATGCCGAAGAGAAAGCTCACGAACAGCGCGATGAGCGCAGAGATATAGACAGCTTCAGGTGGCGCCATACGTGAGGATCGGATGCTTGTGGCTTGCTGCGGAAGGAAGAGACACTACCTGATCGGACGCCGGGGTCAAACGTCGTCTTCACGGGCCGCTGAAGCAACGGTTTGCTGTTCGATCGAAAAGCGTCCCATCTGGATCGGCTTGTCCGCCAGACCGAACCTTGCTTCGATGTCCTGGCGCTGCTTCGCCGAAAGACCTTTTGCCTGGGCCAGCCAATCTCTCGTGGTGAATGACTTCAGAACCTCGAACATCCAGCGACGGCCACTTGGCGCCTGGTCCAGACAAACCTTGAAAAGAGCCTGGAGATTGTAGTATCTCAGTGCACTGAATGCTACAGCCTCAACGGGTCGACCCAGAACGCGCCCAATCCTTTCACTTCGATCCTTCAGGATCGTCTCGATGTTGGCCGCCTGTTCGCGTGATGGCAAATTCGTCGCTTCGATCCAGGTCAGCGGATCGACTAGGTCGACCTGATTTATTCCGAGCACTACGGGCGGCAGGACATCGGCCAATGCCTCAAGATACTGCTGATCGAGCGCCAACGCGCGATTGCGCGCAGCCAACACCCACAGTGCGATATCCGCTTCAGAAAGATGCTGGCGATACCTTTGCAGGTAGTTCCTATCGAGTGATGCATCCTCTCCAAGGCCCGGTGCATCTATGATCCGGAGCGTGCACCTGACCCCTGTGCCGTATACACGATTGCTTATCACGTCGAAGTTGCGCTTGTGGAAACGGCTAGTGCCGCGCGTAGTTGCCGACACGTCGCGGTTGGTGCCGAAGATGGCATTGATCGTGGAAGACTTTCCGACGCCGGAAAGCCCAATGACGGCGATGGTCGGGGGAAACTTTTGGAACTCTTCCTCGATGGCCGCGACAAGCGGCTTCAGGACTTCCGGGTCCAAGTCCATTTTGCCACCGGGACCGGAGTCATTCGCGTCGGCCGACGTCAATTTCCGCTCCCATCGACCTTTTGGCTGTCGCCCGAGCCACCGGGACCAAAGCCGAACATGGCCCGCAGGAAGTTCATTATCGCGGGGATAACATCCTTGATGTTCTCGACCATGAACATATGGCGCAGCGAGGGGTGTCCAAGCGCCCACATCTCGAAGTCTTCATCGGAGGCAAGCAGGCTCAGACGGTCGGCTTCGTCCTCGCCCTCCAGTTGCTGGAGAAGCGCCTGCATTTGCTCCGCGTCAAGCTCATGGTCGTGACTCATGAATACGCACTCCCGTCACGCAATCAAACGAAATTAACCGAACCGAATATGGCGCCGGCAGACTGCAGGCTTGCACCGACCATACTACGATCAGTTCGGGATTTGACAAGGCGGGCTTGGCGCAACAAGCCGGATTTGCTCTCGGCAACCGCAGCCGATAGGTTCCCGCAGGATGCTTCGACATTACGGCAGAAAATGCGACCGCTCGACACACTTCCAGCGAGGTTGACACAACGCATGCGGCAGCGCGTGGGCAGATGGTTGCCAGCCGCTTGCTGCGCAGTTTTCCTCGGGGCATATGCCGCCTGCACCAATCCGAAGGTCGCGCAGCCGTTGCCGGGCCTCGGTGCTGACATAGCGCGGACAAGCGTCTCTGGCTTCTCCTCCGGGGCCTATATGGCGGGCCAGTTCCACCTCGCCCACTCGCGCAGCGTCATCGGAGCGGGCATCCTTGCGGGCGGACCATGGGCTTGCGCGCAAAGTGCGTTCGCGGACGTCATGCCCGGCCCCGGTCAGGCTTTCATAAACGTGCAGCGCGCGGTCAATGGCTGCATGCTGAACCGGCTCGAGGCGTGGGGGATACCAGATCCCAAGAAGCTCTCGGAGCGAGCCCGACGTCTAGCGGGGGCGGGAAAGATCGATCCCCTGGCCAACGCCGCGAGCGATCGCATCTACCTGTTCGCGGGGCGCAACGACCGGATCGTGGTGCCGGAAATGACACGCTACGCCCGTGACTTCTACCGCGAAATCGGCATGGCCGACTCCAATATCGCCGTGGTCGACAGCATCGGGGCGGGGCATGCATTCGTAACGCTCGACAAAGGTAGCTCGTGCGAGACGAGCGAACCGCCCTATATCGTCGATTGCGACTACGACCAGGCCGGTGCGATGCTCGCGCACATTCTTGGCAAGCCACCTCGGACGCCGGCACCCTACAGCGGGCGAATGACAATATTCGACCAGACCGAATTCGCTGCCGATATGCCGGAAGCAGGTCTCGCAAGCGAAGGCGTCTTGTATGTGCCGAACCCCTGCGGGTCGGGCGAGCGCTGCAGCGTTCATATCCTGTTTCACGGCTGCGATCAGAATCGCACCAAGGCTGGCAGCCAGGTCATATTCGACACCGGCATCCTCCGCTGGGCGGACGCATACAGATTGATTGTTCTTTTCCCGCAAGCCGAGAAGAGCTCCGTGAACCCAAAGGGCTGCTGGGATTGGTGGGGCTATACCGGCAGCGCATTCCTCACGCGCGACGGCGTGCAAATCAAAGCCGTGCGGCAGATGCTCGACCGGCTGGGCCAGAGCGCCGGCACTCGTTAGCTCACAGCCGTCCGTGCGCCGTTTCGCCCGTGCGACTACTGGTCATTGGGTCGTTCGATGCATTGGGCCTATGGTTAGTGCACTGCACCGGGGTGAGCAGGGGGATTCGACATGTACAGGCTCGTTGGCCGGAAATTCAGGCTCGCTGAAGCATCGAGTGCCGACCGGATGGCGATACCAGGCGTAGTGGCCGGGACGATCGCGATGCTGGCGCTCGCGCAAGCGATGGTCGCACCAGCGCCACCCGCGATGTTGGCACAGGAGAGCAACGACCGGGATAGCGGACGGCTTGCGAGGGGTACCGCCGGAGAGCCGGGCGAGTATACCCTGATGCGGCGGCAGTGGCAGGTGGGCGGCTACAGCGGCATCAGCCACACCCACCAGAGCACCGTGCACATCAAGAACGGCGACGACACCGACATGACCGTCAGTGGTTTCAATTGGATCGGGCGGCCGTTCAAGGCACCGATCTATTACGGGCTCAGGGGCATCACCTGGTCGCCCATGTCGCGGTTCGGGGGCATGCTGGACTTTACGCATGCCAAGGCGATCGCCAACGCCGGGGATACTGCGAAATTCACAGGCAAGCGCAACGGCAAGCCGCTGGCAAGCGAGGCCAAGATCGGCGACACCTTCCGCCATCTGGAGTTCAGCCACGGGCACAACATGGTGACGCTCAACGGCCTCTTGAGCCTGATGCCGCACGGCGCGCGAATTCGCCCCTACATCGGGGCCGGTGGGGGCATCGCGCTGCCGCACACGGAGGTCGGTTTCAAGGGCGACAACGCGCGGACCTACGAATACCAATTCGCCGGCTACGTGGGCCAGGGGCTTGCAGGCGTGGAAGTTCCGCTCGGGCGCATCTCGCTGTTCGTCGAGTACAAATTCAGCTACGCGCCCTACCACGTGCCGCTGTCCCACGAGCCCTACGGCTGGCTGCTGGTGACCGACCTGTGGCGGCAATTCAGCGCCTGGTGGCGCGGCGAGGCTCCGCCCGGCGGCACGCTGAAGACGACACTGGCCAGCCATCACGGCGTCGGCGGGGTCCTGCTTCGCGTGCGTTAACGCGGTACGTCAGCTTCAAAACCGCTCGAGCAAGCGCTCGATGTAGTCCAGTTCCAGCATCGGCCGATTCTGCTCGCCGGCGCGCCGACGCAGTTCCTCCAGGATCTCGCGGGCACGCTGAGTGTCGATCTCGTCGGGAATCCTCACCGAACTCCCGAGATCCGGGCCCTCTGAACGTTGCGGGCGGCCGAGTGGATCGCGCGGGGTATCGGCGCCACGACCTGGCCCCATGCCGAATCGCGAGGGAGCGCGGCGCAACATTTGGCGCGCCATCTGTTGGGCACCCTGGCGCAACTGCTCGAGTGCGCGCCCCTGTTCGCGCGTTGCGGTTTCGAGATCGCCATCGCGGAGCGCGCGCTCGGCGTTTTCCATCGCCTCTCCAGCGCCGTCGAGCTGACCGGGCGCGCGCTGGCCGAACTTCTGCAGACCACGCCGCAGCTCGTCGAGCTGGTCCCGCAACGAGCGCTGGCGATTGCCGAGCTCGCCCGGCGACATGCCCCGGCCTTGCTGGCCTTGCTGGCCCGGTTGCTGGCCCTGACCATCCTGGCCTTGTTGGTTCTGTCCCTGGCCATCCTGGCGACGGCGCTCGAACGTGTCGTCCAGCAAACGCTGCTGCTGGCCGATGATGTTGCCGAACTTGTCGAGCATCTGCATCATCTGCCGTCCGGCTTGTCCCTGGCCTTGCTGCCCAGGCGTCATGCGGCCAGCCTGCAACTGATCGAGCAGATTGCGCAGCTGGTCCAGCATCTGCTGTGCCATCTCGCGGGAGCCATTGCGCGCCATGTTCTCCAAGTCGCGCAGCATACGGTCGAGATCGCGCTGCGACATCGACTGGCCGGGCGTGAAGTCCGGGGGAACCTGCATTGGCTGGTTCTGAGCCTGGCGCTGCAGCTGCTCCATGTACTGGTTGAGTGCCTGGCGCAGCTCCTTCATGAGTCGCTGGATCTCCTGGTCCGAAGCGCCTTCGCGAAGTGCCTTCGCCAGCTCGCGTTGAATGTCGCGCAGGCGACGTGCGGCATCCGACAGGTTGCGGCCGTCCTCAAGACGTATCGCGATATGCCAGAGATGATCTATCGAACTCCTGACGCTCGATCGGGTGCGGACCTCCGCCAGGCGGTGATAGACACTCCTGAGGCCGAGATAGACACCAGTGTCGGCGATGAAGCCCTGGGGCTCGTGGGTGACCGCATCGATGCCGCGTCGCACATAATCCGACTGGCGGGCATCAGTGGCCAGCACGCGGCGAAGCTCAACGACAGACCTGGCTAACGGGTTGAGGAAGCGACGCTCGGGAAAGAGCATGTCGATGGAACGGCTTCTGCCTTCGTTGCCAGCGTGATCGCGCGCAATGAGAGTCATGCGCACACGCCTACCGCCCCAGTGGTGGCTGTTCATGTCATTGTAGGTTGTCGCTTCAGGCGACTTGCCACGCTTGGAGGGCAATCGCAGCGCAAAAGTCGGCGGGCGATCGAGCGGGGGGCGCACGCCCTTGAGATCATCCGAACGGGCCCAGGCCGTGCGCGGGTCGCCCGGATCCTCGGGCAACGGTTCGAAGCGGGCTTCGGCGCTGGCGACACCGTAATCGTCCTCAACCTTGTAGGTAAGCTTCATTCCGCCCCGGACAGCAACCTCAGGGTCCTTCAGGAGCTCGATCCTCGGCGGGCTATCTGGTGTCACGTCGAACACCCAGCGCGCGACTTCGCTGCGGCCATCCAGGATGCGCACGGTGGTGGATGCCTTTAGCGTATGCCTTACCTCCGAAACCTGACCGTCCGAACTTGCGGACTTGCCTTCAACGACCTCTTGCTGGCCATCTGGCCGGGCAACCTCGAGCGATAACTGGCGCGCGCCAGCGCCGCTGGATCGGGCGATCAGCAGGGAGTTCGCCGGAACCACGACCGGCTTGCCGTCCGCGAAAGCTGGATTGATGCCATTTCTGGCCCCATCGGCGAGCAGCACCGGTGGCTTGCCGGTGTATGGCGGCGGTGTGAGCCAGGCATCGAGACGAACGTCGGCTGGAAGCCCGACGGTGCCGAAACGGAATGCCGACATCAGCCGGTCGCGCACGCCATCTCCCACGACGACCAGCAGTACAATGGCGCCCAGCATCAGAGCAGCGCGGAAAGCGAAGGGATCGACCTTATCGGTGCGGGGCTCGGGAGCATCCACTCGGAGCGCAGAGATCTGTTCAGCAAGACGGCGCTTGTGTGCCTGCCACAAGGCCTTCGTTGCCGGGTCTTCGCTGTTGAGGGTGAGCGTGTCCTCATAGGACGAAGCCGGCCGGTGCGGCACCCGGGAGCGGAGCTCAAGACGACGCAACGCCTGATCGCGGGACGGCCAGCGCACCCGAAGGATGGCAACGAGTGACGCGATGCCTGTAACGGCGAACGCAGCAAGCAGCCCCAGATGAACGTTACGCGGCAACTCCTGCCAGATGCCGAGCAGCGAGACGATCAGGAACACAATGGCGAGACCTAGCAGGGCCCAAAGCCGCGGCCACAAACGCTCGGTAAACAGCGCCGCCTTGCTCAGGACCAGCTTGCGCTCGAAACTCTGCTCAGGGCTCTTTCGCTGAAACAGCCCGACCGGTGCAATGGCGAAAAGCAGCATTGCGACGAGCACCAGGGCCAGCCAGACCGGCATCCAATACGTGTCGAACAATACCCAGCCGGCCTCGCGCTTCCAGAAAAAGAACATCAAGGCGCAGACGAGGAGCGCACCACAGTTGGCGTGCACAATCAACCTGAACATCGATTTCATCCGTTCGCTGCGCCTCACAATCAAGCGGTAGGATCCCGCAGTGCCGACCCGCGTATCGCGTCAGCGTAGCACGGGCAACCAAAGCCCCCAACGCCGATTTCACTGCGGTAGTTCACAATTCCGCGCAGCAATAAGGGCAGGCGAATGGCGGACCGGTTCACTGCAAATGGGTGCCGGCAGACTTCAGCTCAAGCCATCCAGGGCGGAAGACGGTCCATGGCGAGGATGTCCTCATAGCCAGGGCGCGGGCGAACGACGGCGAATGCATCGCCGTTCACCAGGACTTCGGGCACGAGCGGGCGCGTATTGTACATGGAGGCCATAACCGCGCCGTAAGCGCCGGCAGACTGAACTGCAATCAGGTCGCCTTCGCCAAATGGCGGCAGATCGCGGTCCAGCGCGAGGTAGTCGCCGGTCTCGCAGACGGGGCCGACAATATCCTGCCTGACCCGCGTTTTCGCCAGCAGAGCCTCGGAAACCGGTACAATTTCGTGCCAAGCGTCATAGAGTGTCGGGCGGAGCAGGTCGTTCATCGCGGCATCGACGATGGTGAAGATGCGGTCGTCTCCCTGCTTCACATAGATCACGCGGGAAACCAGGACCCCCGCATTGGCGGTGATCATCCGACCCGGCTCGAGAATGATACGGAGGCCCGTGCCGCCGAGTTCACCCGAGATCATCGCCGCGTATTCGTCCGGATGAGGCGGGATGTCGTTGTCCCCACGATAAGGGACGCCGAGCCCACCGCCCAGATCGAGATGCTCCAATGCGTGCCCATCGGCCCGTAGGCCGGCGACCAGCTCGCGCATCAGCTTAAATGCTTCGCGGAACGGGGCGAGCGCGGTGATCTGGCTACCGATGTGCATGTGCACGCCGGCGACATGAATGCCCGGCAACCGGGCTGCCTCGGCAAACAGTGCCCGCGCGTGACGATAGGGTACACCAAACTTGTTCTCGGACTTGCCGGTGGAGATCTTGGCATGAGTCCTGGCATCGACATCCGGGTTGACCCGCAGGGCAATCCGCGCGGCGCATCCTTTCGATGCAGCAACCTCGCTCAGCGCCTCGAGTTCCGGCTCGCTTTCGACATTGAAGCCGAGGATGCCCTCTTCGAGAGCGTAGGCCATCTCCTCGCGAGTCTTGCCGACACCAGCAAAAATTATCCTGTCGGCTGGAACTCCTGCGGCGCGAGCGCGACGCAACTCGCCTTCGGAAACCACGTCCATCCCCGCGCCCAGGCGCGCCATCGTCGCCAGGACAGCGAGATTCGAATTAGCCTTCACCGCAAAGCAGATCAGGTGATCCTGGTTTCGGAACGCATTGTCCAGAACGCGGTAGTGCCGCTCGAGCGTGGCGGTTGAATAGCAATAAAACGGTGTACCGACCGCGCCGGCCAACCTCGCGAGATCCACGTCTTCGGCATGGAGGATGCCGTTCTTGTAAGTAAAGTGATGCATCCTGCTCGACCCTGCATATATGTGGCAGCCGCCCGCGAGACCTAGCCAGCAGTGCGAAATGCCAATAAATGCAATTGGTTATTGAATCAAGCCGTCGAGAAGGAAAGTTCTGTGCGGCTTCGGTGCTTCACCGGCAGGCTTTCCCTGGCCCGAGTCCGCCGTGGCCGCCGACTGCTGCTCGGCTTTCACTTCAGCGGGTGGATCGAGGTTGCCACGAACGCCGCAGCCGGCGAGGAGCAAGCCTGCCGCCAGCACAATGAGCGCGTTCCTTAGCAATGACTGCATCGGCTTCGACCTTGAACCCCGGTTTACTCAAACGCCCCAATACCCGCTGGAGGCGCAATCGCCGCCGGCACCCCCCTATTCCTAGCGCGGCTTGGACGGGTTTTCCAACTTCCTAATCCAACTTCGCGCCATTTTGCGCACGTTCTGTGGCGCGGTTCCACCATAGCTTGTGCGACTGCGAACCGAATTCTCGACCGATAGCACGGAAATGGCGTCGGCGGTTATACGCGGTTCGACAGATTGAAGATCCGCCAGGGACAGGTCCCACAGGTCAACGCCGCGGTCCTCGGCCAGCTTGACGATCGAGCCAGTAACATGGTGGGCGTCGCGGAAAGGCAGACCGAGCGACCTTACGAGCCAGTCGGCAAGGTCGGTGGCGGTGGCATAGCCAGCGCCGGCCGCAGACGCCATCCGGTCGGCCATTGGCTGCATCGTCTCGACCATGCGGGTCATGGCGGTGATCGCGAGGGCCAGGCTCTCGAGAGCATCGATGGCGGTTTCCTTATCCTCCTGCATGTCCTTCGAATAGGCGAGCGGCAATCCCTTCATGACGAGAACAAGCCCGTTGAAGGCGCCGGCGATGCGGCCGACCTTGGCGCGAACGAGTTCGGCCGCATCGGGATTGCGCTTCTGCGGCATGATGGACGACCCGGTGGTGAGGCCGTCCGGTAGCCGGATGAACCCGAACTGAGGTGTCGACCAGAGCACGATCTCTTCGGCGAAACGCGACAGATGGACGGCCGTAATCGTTGCGGCGGCCAGTGACTCGAGCACGAAATCGCGGTCGGCAACGCTGTCGAGTGAGTTGGCCGTCGGCCGTGCAAAGCCAAGTGCAGCCGCCGTTTGCTTGCGATCGATTGGAAACGACGTTCCTGCGAGCGCCGCCGCTCCCAAGGGGCACTCGTTCATGCGCTCGCGCGCATCGGCAAAGCGGGAAGCGTCGCGTGCGAACATCTCGACGTAGGCCATGAGATGGTGGCCAAACGTTACCGGCTGGGCCGGCTGAAGATGGGTGAACCCGGGCATCACGGTGGCCGCATGCGCTTCCGCCTTCACGGCGAGGGCAAGACCGAGGATGCGTAGCGCCTGCTGGAACTCGTCGAGCCGGTCGCGGACGTAGAGGCGGAAATCCAGCGCCACTTGGTCATTGCGCGAGCGCGCCGTGTGGAGCCGGCCGGCGGCATCGCCGATGATCTCGCGCAGCCGGCTCTCGATATTCATATGAATGTCTTCGAGTGATCGCTGAAAGTTGAACGCGCCGCTCTCGATTTCCGCCGCGATCTGGTCCAAACCTCGATGGATGTCACGGACATCGGACTTCTTGATCACACCCGTGGCGCCAAGCATCTCGGCATGCGCTTTCGAACCACGAATATCCTGCGGCGCGAGCACCTTGTCGAAGTCGATGGAGGCATTTATCTCCTCCATTATCTCAGAAGGTGGCGCAGAGAAACGGCCACCCCACATCTTGTTGGCCGGTGCATTGGTATTGCGAGCCATGCGCGTTTCTCCTCGCAGAGGCAAGTCACGACATTAACCGGGAGCCCGAATGACCGAAGCGACAGCGCGGATGAGACCTCTCACATACGCTGCAATTCTGTTGGTTTCATGCCTCGTCGGGATCGGCGCGGTATACGTCACGCTGGGGGGGCATGACAACACGCAACCCTCATCGAAGCCTCCGGAAATCGTAGATTCAGCGGCGAGCCCAGGGGCAGGGACGCCCGTCACCCGCCGGGAGCCTCTGGCGCGGGGCGACATGGCGGCCTTCGTGCTCGCCAAGGAGCCGATCCCGTTGCCGGAAATCAAGTTCACCGGCGAGGATGGCAAGCCACTTTCGCTCGATGCTTTCAAGGGCAAGGTTGTGTTGCTCAACCTCTGGGCGACGTGGTGTGCGCCCTGCCGCAAGGAAATGCCGGACCTCGACCGGCTGCAGGGCGCTCTCGGATCGGAGAAGTTTCTCGTCGTGGCCATTTCGATCGACCGAACAGGGGTCAACGGGGCCAAAGCGTTCCTCGACAAAGTCGGCGTCAAGCGGCTCGAGGCCTATGCCGACGAGACAATGCGCTCCAGTTCCGCGCTTAGGGTGGTGGGCATGCCGACCACCCTGCTGCTCGACCTGGACGGCAGGGAGGTCGGCCGTCTGACAGGACCGGCCAAGTGGGACGGTGCCGATGCGAAGGCGCTCATAGGCTCGATGGTCGTGCGGTTGCACCGGACGGCTTCCAGCACCCAGCGTTGACAGTCTCGCGAGCAGGCTCCAAAACGCGCCGTATTCCAATTCAAACTCAATCGGCTCGAGGGATAAATGTCTGACGCGCAGCTGAAAGCAACGATCGAGAATGCCTGGGACGGTCGGGATGCCATCAACGGCAAGACGACGGGCAGCGTACGGGAAGCCGTCGAGACGGCTTTGAACATGCTCGACAGCGGCAAGGCGCGTGTCGCCGAAAAGCAGAGCGGGGAATGGGTCGTCAACCAGTGGCTCAAGAAGGCCGTGCTGCTCTCCTTCCGCCTCAACGATATGGAGCCCATAGCCGGAGCGCCGGGCAATTCATGCTGGTGGGACAAGGTGCCATCGAAGTTCGTCGGCATGAGTCCCGCCGACTTCCAGGCCGCCGGCTTCCGCGCCGTACCGGGAGCCATCGTACGCCGCGGTTCATTCGTGGCTCCAGGCGTCGTGCTGATGCCGTCGTTCGTCAACCTCGGTGCCTATATAGACAGCGGAACGATGGTCGACACCTGGGCGACAGTCGGCTCGTGTGCGCAGATCGGCAAGAACTGCCACATCTCCGGCGGCGCCGGCATCGGCGGGGTGCTCGAGCCGCTGCAGGCCAACCCGGTCGTCATTGAGGACAACTGCTTCATCGGTGCGCGTTCGGAAGTTGCCGAGGGTGTCATCGTGGGCGAAGGGGCGGTGCTCTCGATGGGCGTATTCATCGGCGCCTCGACCAAGATCGTCGATCGCAGCACCGGCGAGGTGCATGTCGGGCGGGTGCCGCCGTTCTCCGTGGTCGTCCCCGGATCGCTGCCTGGCAAACCGCTTGCCGATGGCAGTGCCGGCCCATCGCTCTACTGCGCCGTGATCGTCAAGACGGTCGATGCCCAGACCCGCGCGAAGACTGGCATCAACGAGCTACTTCGAGACTAGACGGGAGCCGGTCGATGATCCGGCAGATGTTCAGTTTCAGCGGCGAATTGGGGCGGGGGGCCTATCTGGCGAGGCTCCTTGCAACGGGAGCCGGGTACTGGGCAGTCCAGAACAGCATCCTGCTGCTTCTACCTGCGCTCGCGATCCTTCTTGCTCCGCATGGCGTGAATGCCGGGCTGGTGCTCAATGGAATCTGGGGCTTCGTCGCGTTGATCGCAGGCTGGATCATCCTGGCTGCAACGGCCCGGCGGCTGCGTGACCGCGGACGCAGCCCCTGGCTGGCGCTGGCCATCATTCCGGCGCTGGCCTCGGCAGCACTCTGGCTCGTGCCGCTGATCGGGCCCGAAGCGGCGCGCCGTATCCACCAAGTACTCGCCGTTGGCTCGCCGACGCAACAGTGGCTTGGCAATATCGCGATGGGCCTACTATTCCTGGGCGCACTTGCCATCCTGGCGGACAGCACTCTCTTTTCGGGCAAGCATCGGCAACCCGTACAGACCAATCGAAGGTCGCGGCAGGGGCCTTAGTGAAAGGCATTGCCTTCAGGAGTTTCGTTTCATGCCATACCGATCGCTCGATCCAGAGAAAATCGTTTCCACCCTCGAGACACTGGAACAGCGCATCGCCGAGCGATTTCCCGGCTCCGGCCTCGTCAACGTCTGTAGTGAACTCACGCAGATTGCGCGCGACAGCCGCGAGCGGGCTGCGCTGCTCGCAAAAGCCAACGTTCCCCTCAGGATCATAAGCGCCGCCATCGTCATAGGCGGCCTGCTGGTTCTCGCCTATGTCGCCTCGATCATCGAAATAAAGCGGGATGCCGAGAACCTGTTCGGCGTGCTGCAGGGGATCGAGGCACTTATGAATACGGTGGTGATCGTCGGCGCTGCGGTGATCTTCCTCGTATCGCTCGAGGCGCGGTGGAAGCGGCAGCAGGCGCTAGGGGACCTGCACGAGCTGCGCTCGGTGATACACGTCATCGACATGCACCAGCTCACGAAGGATCCATCGCGGATAACGCAGATCGGAGCGTCGACACAGCACTCTCCGAAGCGGACGCTGACGCCGTTCGAGCTGTTCCGCTATCTCGACTACTGCTCGGAGATGCTGTCGCTCTCCGCCAAGGTGGCCGCCCTCTATGCCCAAAGCTCGAAAGATTCGATCGTCGTGGAAGCGGCGAGCGACCTCGGACAGATCACATCCAACCTCAGCCAGAAGATCTGGCAGAAAATCTCCCTCATTCGGATGGCGAACGGTGACGTCGACCCGCCTGTCGCCCCAGCTCCCCATCAGTCGCCGGCCGCCGTCACCGACCTCTCTTGAACGGCGTTGGCGAGCCCCATCAGTTTATGGCAGAATCACCAGTCAAAGGAGACGGGCCCGGGGCCAATGCCATGAATCGTATGTCGCTCATCCAATTCTTCTTCTCGTTCCGCGGCCGCATCACGCGCTTCGAGTGGTGGCTCGGCTGCGGAATTCTTACCGCCTTAACCGTTCTGGCTATCAGGATCATCGAGCCTAATCTACTTCTTACAGTCGAAGATCAGGAAGAAGTTCCCAAGCCTCCCAGTCTTGGACTAACGATCTGGAACGTGCTCATCTGCTATCCGTCAGCAGCGATGTCGATCAAGCGGTTCAACGACCGCGACCTACCGATCTGGACGGGGTACGTACTCGGTATTCTGCTGGTCGCGATGCAAATCGCCAACTACCACGGCTATCTGCTCGATCCGCGAACGATGGACGGTTTCGAGAGGCTCATGTTCTTCTCGATCCTCGTGTACAGCCTATGGGCGGTATACGACAACGGTTTCCTGCGCGGGACGAAGGGACGGAACAGGCATGGTTTCGATCCTCTCTACCGCTAGACGCAAATGACCCGAAAGGCAGATGCCGGCGCAATGAACGCACCCGATCCCATTCGTCTCACCCAGGACCTCATACGCTGCCCGAGCGTCACACCCAACGAGGGTGGCGCGCTGTCCCTGCTCGAAGGCGTGCTGAAAAGTGCAGGTTTCACCGTTCATCGGATGACGTTCGAGGACAAGGACACGCCTCCGGTGGAGAACCTCTATGCACGATACGGCAGCGCCGGTCCCAATATTTGTTTTGCCGGGCATACGGACGTCGTGCCGCCGGGCGATGGGGGCGCATGGCGGTATGACGCGTTCGCCGCCGAGATCCGCGACGGCCTGCTCTACGGCCGCGGCGCAGTCGACATGAAGGGCTCGATCGCGGCATTCGTCGCGGCTTCGTGCCGATACATCGAGCAGCAGCACGGCACAATGAACGGATCGATATCGCTTCTCATCACGGGAGATGAGGAAGGACCGTCCATCAACGGGACCGTGAAAGTCCTCGACTGGCTCGCCGAGCGAGGCGAGAAGCTCGATGCGGCGATTGTCGGGGAGCCTACAAACCCTGCTCAACTCGGTGATGAAATCAAGATCGGGCGACGCGGCAGCCTCAGCGGCGAGATCGTCGTACATGGCAAGCAGGGCCACGCGGCCTATCCACATCTCGCCGAGAACCCCATTCACAAGCTGGCGCCGATCATCGCAAGCCTGGCAAGCGAGCATCTCGATTCGGGCACGGATCACTTCCAGCCATCGAGCATCCAAGTGACGGTCATTTCGGTTCCGAACACTGCCGTCAACGTCATTCCGGCCGAGGCGCGCGCGCGGTTCAACGTGCGCTACAACGACAACTGGTCGCGCACAACCATCGAAGCGCACATGACGACTTTGATAGAGAAAGTGGCGCGGAAGTCAGGGGCGCGCCATTCGCTAACCTTCCAGGGGACAGGTGAAGTGTTCAGGACCGACCCCGGACCGCTTGTGGCCACGCTTGCGGCAGTCGTTTCCGAGCTCACCGGCCGACAGCCGGCGCTTACAACCAGCGGCGGCACATCGGACGCTCGCTTCATTCACAGCCATTGCCCGGTGGTCGAATTCGGACTTGTCAACAAGACGATGCACCAGATCGACGAATGCGTCGCGGTTGCGGACCTGGAACGGCTGACGGAAATCTACCGCTCGTTTCTGGCGCGCTACTTCACCGCGTGATCGCTTTTCGCACAGCTCAGCGACCATACGGCGCAATTGATGCGCAGGTGGCGGCAAGCGATCAGGTAATTCGCGATTGCCGAGCCGGCCAGCGCCAGCGCCGTCGCCGTTGCGGCACCTAAGATGCCCCAGAGCGGTACGAGGGTGAGATTGAGAACGATGTTCGCGCCTGCGGCCAATACCAGGACGGTGGCACATCGACGTTGCTCGCCGAGCATTTTCAACATGAACTCCACCGGGCCAAATGCGCCTCGGATGACGAATCCCAGAACCAGGATCAGCATGACCGGGTAGCCGACAGTGAATTGCGGCCCAAACAGCAGCAAGAGCGGATGACCAAGCAGTACGACGAGACCACCGGCCAGCAGCGAGGGCCAGAAGGTCCAGCGCACAGCATCGCGGACACAAGACTCCAGTCCAGCCTTGTCGCCAGCCGCGTTGAGGGCCGAGAAGCGATTGGCGACGGCACTGCCGACGGCATAGTGCACATAGAGCATCAGGCTCATCGTCTTGGCTGCGGCGAAATAGATGCCTGCGTCGCTCGGCGTCAGGTACAGGGAAATAACGATCACATCGGCGTGGTGCAACAACATGTCGGACACGCCGATTACGACCAGCGGGATCGATATTTGGAACCAGTGACGGAACGCATAGCGCCGCGGCCCGCGCGGCA
>JBJOGJ010000066.1:0-16241 GCA_046048295.1 Pseudomonadota bacterium
GCGGCCGACTGGGCCACGAATGCAGGTGACCGCACTGGTGAGATGGACCGGTGTCGGGCGACAAGTGCCCCAGGCGCGGGACGGCTCCGGTCCCATCTTGAAAAACTAATCGACGGCCCGTGCCGTCCCGCCCCCTTTATCGGGGAACAGAACGAACGTCGCAAACCTCCGGGGCCACAACCCGCGGAGCGCGCCCGTTTGGGATTTCGGGGGTCATCTTCCGGTCCTAGACGCCGAACGTGAAGCGGCTGCCGAGGTTCGATGCGACGACCGCGTGGGGCATGCGGGCCTTCATGCGCTCGATGAACTCCGAACCTGTGCAGTGCATGGGCAGGATGACGTCCGGGTTGAGCTTCTCCATCTCGTCCACTGTCATGCCGATGTATTCGGACGGCGAGGTCGCGAGATGGAAGCCGCCGATCACCGCGTGCACCTTGTCGGAGTTGGTCACCGCCATCGCTGTTCGGACGGTGTTGATGATGCCGGTGTGGCCGCACGACGAGATCACAACGAGGCCGCGGCCCTTCACGATGTAGCAGGTGGCGTGCTCTTCCGGATGGCTGTCGGAGACCATTTTGCCGGCCCGCTCTTCTGGCGTGAAGTGGTCGACGTCCTCCATGACGAGCGAGCCGCCGGTGATCTTCTCGAACGAGGTCCGCTCGATGTAGCCGGTCGTAAACGCCTGATCGAGCACTTTCGGCTCGCCGCAGCAGACGGGAATGACGCGCTGGGAGACGAGGGCGTGGCGGTTCAGCGAGCCCCAGGATGACAGGCCCGCCTCGCCGTCGTGGTTGCCGATCGGGCGGCTTTTCACCCACTTCTCGCGGAACACGTCCTCGGCACCGATGTAGAGCGAGACGTCGTCGCGCATCTTGTGGCGGAAGTTCTGCACGAAGCCTTCGAGGCCGCCATAATGATCGCGGTGGCCGTGGCTCAGGATCAGGCCGTTGAGCTTCTCCGGTTCGATGGCGAGGATGTCGAAGTTGCGGGAGACGATCTCGGGCGTGTACCCGAAATCGAGGAGGTACTGGGCGCGGGCGCCGCTCGACACGGATTCGAGGTGGAGCGAGAGCCCCCATTCGCCGGCGAGGCAGGTCATCTGGCGGCCCGGCACCTGGCCCGTGTGCTCGATGTGCACGTTGTCGTGCATCATGCGGGGCAGGAAACGCTCATAGCGGGAATCGACCACGACCCGGACTGCGAGTTCGTCCACCACCGGTGCTGCGAACGGCGTTGTCGGGGCGGTCGTTGCGGCGCACATGACGGTTTCTCCTCGAGAGTTCGATCGGCTGGCGGATACTGCAACACGGTGGATGGGCCCGCCACAATATTTGCTTTCCGTGCGGTTCGTAAGCAACTAGATTCGGGGGACACTCATAACTTAAGATCAAGGGGAGTTTAAATGAGTATGCCAAGGATCCTCGGACTGGCTGCGGTGGTCATGGCCAGCAGCGTTTACGGCGCCACTGCACAGGAGAGCGTCGCGGAATTCTACAAGGGCAAGACCGTCACAACTCTGATCGGGTTCTCCGCGGGCGGCGAATACGACCTGCACGGTCGTATCGTGTCGCGCTTCCTCGGTAAGCACCTGCCTGGAAATCCCACCGTTGTCGCATCGCAGATGACCGGCGCCGGCACCGTCAAGCTCGCCAACTACCTCTATGCCGTGGCGCCGAAGGACGGCACCAAGCTCGGCGTCGTCTCCAACGGGTTGCCAGCCAGCCAGGCGATCGGCACCAGCGGCCTGCAGTTCGATTCCCGCAAGTTTTACTGGATCGGCGCGCTCGGGCCCACCATCGAGACGATGGCGATGTGGCATACCTCAAAGATCATGAATGTGGACGACGCGAAGAAGCGCGAGGTCATCGTCGGCTCGACCGGCAAGGGCTCGGCGACATTCATCATGCCGACGCTGATGAACGAGATGATGGGTACCAAGTTCAAGCTCGTTACCGGTTATCGCGGCGGTGCCAACATCAACGTCGCCATGGAACGGGAAGAGGTGCAAGGGCGCAACAACAGCTGGACGAGCTGGAAGTCGACCAAGCCGCAGTGGCTTGCCGAGAAGAAGATCGTCATCATCGCCTATGCCGGACCGCGCACGGATGAGCTGCCGGGCGTTCCCAACCTGCTGGACATCGCCAGGAACGATGACGACAAACAGGTCATCAACGTCGTCAACGCGGGCACTGCGCTCGGACGGCCGCTGATGACGACGCCGGGCGTCCCTGCTGATCGGGTAAAGGCGTTGCGCGACGCCTATCAGGCCGTCACCAAGGATCCGGAATTCGTCGCGGTCGCCAAGCAGTCGCGGATCGACCTGAAGCCCATCCGCGGTGAGGACATGCAGAAGGTCGTCGAGGACGTGTTCAAGACGCCAGCGCCGCTCGTGGCCCGCGCAAAGGCGATCATGGAGTAGGCGGCGGGAAAATTCTATTTCAAACGAGAACCGCGTTGAAGCTTACCGAGATGCGTTCGCCCTCGGCCATGTTTGTCGGTACCTCGTGGCGGAGCCAGCTCTCCCACAGGAGCACGGTACCAGCCGTCGGCTGGACGTAGACGAAGTTGCGGTTGTGGGCGGCGGCGCGTGCCTTCCTCGGCGGCGCCGCCATCATCATGGGAAGTCTCGGATCCTCGAAGCGGATGGCGCTCGCGCCTTCCGGCACGTCCACGTAGAGCGTCCCCGAGATGACGCTGTTCGGGTGGATGTGGCCCGTATGCGTGCCGCCTTCCTCGAGCACGTTGATCCAGATGGAATCGACCTCCGGCGTCATGCCCCGGAGGTCGAAATCCACGGCGTCCGCGAACGCCGCAAGATGCGGTTTCAGGCGCCCGGCAAGCTCATCGAAGGTCGGGTTGCGCATGGGCAGGTCATCGAGGGAGGCATAGGACGTATAGCCCTTGTAGCCGGCCTGGTCGGACCAGTTCTGTCCGGCCACGTCCTCCTGTCCGATGGCGAGGCAGGCAACCCGGAGTTCGTCCAGGAATGCCTTCACCTTCGGGCCGCCGAGTTTGGCGCTGTAGATGGTCGTTGCGAAGACGTGCTCGATGCGGGCTGTCATGCGATCCTTCTTGAGAAGTGCAATTGACCGAGGGTCAAACGAACTCCGGCTTTTCCTTCAGGTAATGGGCCCGCATCTTCTCGCGGAAGGGCTCCATCTTGTCGTAATTGAGCGTCTTCGGCGGCTCCTGGCCGACCGGCAGCATCGGCTTGTACTCGACGCCGGCGAGTTCGTCCTTGAAGGTACGCTGGGCGTCAGCGACGAGGCTCGGGTTGGTCAGGAAGTCGAGCGCCGTGCCCGCCAGCACCTTGGCGCCAGAGACGGCGCCCTTGTGTGCAATCGGGGTCGCCAGCGCGACGCCTGCGGCCCAATGGTGGAAGCTGATGCCGGGAATGTTCGACGGGTAGTAGAATTTCGCCATCGGTACTTTCCAGGATACGTCGCCGCCATCATTGGCTGATGGGCGCTGGGTGGCCTGGCCCTTGAAGGGCGGCGGCGCGTCGCGCAAACCCACGACCTTTGCTCCTGCGCGTTCCTGCAGCGACTTGGCGAGTGACTGCTCATCGGCTGCCCATTCGGGGTGTCCCACCGCCTCGATGTTCTGCTGCACAGTTTCCGCTACCGTTCGGTTGGCCCTTGTCGGCCAGACGGCGGAGAGTACCTGGTGCTCCCAGGTGGTATTGGTCATGAGGGCTGCACCTTCGGCGACCTTCTTGGCGTGTTCGAACAGCCGCTGCGCGCCCTCCGCAGTCGGGTCGCGGAAGTACCACCAAATCGTTGCCCGCTTCGGAATGACGTTCGGCTGCAGGCCGCCTTCGGTTATTGCGCGGTGCAGGCGAGAGGTCGGCCACATGTGCTCGCGGTACTGGGCGAGGCCCATGTCCATCAGGACGACTGCGTCTAGCGCGTCGCGGCCTTTCTCAGGCGCCGTTCCGGCATGCGAGGTCTCGCCGTGGAAGGTGAACGTTACCGAGATCAGTGCCGACTGCTGCAGACCGTATCCGACCGAAAGCTCAGGCCCGATATGGGGGTGGAGGGCGACATCGACATCGTCGAAGTAACCATCGCGCACGAAATAGGGCCGTGAGAGCACCTGCTCCTCGGCCGGCGCGCCCAGTACCTTGATCGTCCCCTTGATGCCATGCTGCTCCATGGCGCGCTTCACCGCGATGGCGCCGCCGACCAGCACCGCGGCGTTGACGTTATGGCCCTCGCAGTGGCCCGGCGCGTTCTCGACGATGGCCTTCTGCTCGGTTACGCCCGGCTGCTGGCTGTTGTCGGGGTTTGCGTCATACTCGGTGTGGATGGCGATCACCGGTTCGCCGGAGCCGAACGTGGCGAGGAACGAGGTCGGGAAGCCGCTCATGCCGCGCTCGACGGAGAAACCCTCCTTCTCGAGCAGTCCGGACAGCAGTGCCGCCGTCTCGTACTCCTGGTTGCCTAGCTCGCCGAAGTAGAAGACGTTGTCGCAAGTCAGCGCGATTGCCCGTGCGTTCCGGTCGATGATCTCGAAGGCGGTCTGCTTTTCGGGGGGCAGATTCGCTGTCCCGTCAGGTTTGCTCACTATGTTATCCTCCGATACTTGCGGTCTGCTACTCTACAAAGGTTAGCCGTTCCAGGCTCTGGCCTGCAATGGTGCAGATGGAGGCCTTGCAATCGCCCAACAGGTGGGCTTCTCTACGTTCGCAGTGGGCTGGGCTTGCCGGCCCCGAAGGGTAACGACCCCGAGGGAGGATCTTGATGACGAGCTATACAACGCGGCGTATCGCGCTCACGGCCATGGTGGCCGCAACCGTTGGCGCCGCTTCTGCCGTGGGTGCGTCTGCGCAATCCGTCGAGCAGTTCTACAAGGGCAAGACCCTGAGCATCTTTGTTGGCTCGGCGCCTGGCGGCGGCTACGACACCTATGCCCGGACGATTGCGCGCCACATGCCGGACCATATCCCCGGCAAGCCAAATGCCGTGGTGAAGAACATGCCTGGCGCCTCCGGCCTCGTTCTCGCCGGCTACATGTATAACAAGGCTGCCAAAGACGGCTCCGAGATTGCTGGCATACACAACACAGCGGTCGTCGAGCAACTTCTCGGAAACAAGGTGCAGTTCGATTCCAAGAAGTACAACTGGCTCGGCAGCGCCAACCAGCTCACGTCGACCTGTGTCAGCCACGTCTCCACCGGCATCAATACGATCGAGGAGGCGATGAAGAAAGAGCTGCTGGTGGGAGCCACGGGCTCTGCCTCGTCCTCGACGCAGCTTGTCGCTTCGTTCCTGAACTCGCTGGTTGGTACCAAGTTCAAGATCATCCGCGGCTATCCGAGTTCCACTTCGGTGTTCCTGGCAATGGAGCGCGGCGAAGTCGGCGGTCTGTGCGGCATCGGTTGGGACAGCCTGCAGGCGCAGGTGTTGCAGGAGATACAGCAAGGCAAGATCAAGATTCTCGTTCAGACCGGCATCGAGAAGAATCCGGATCTGAAGGACGTGCCGCTGGTCCTCGATCTCGCCAAGTCACCGGAAGACCGTTCGACGCTCGAGTTCCTGGTTGCCCGCCAGTACTTCGGGCGCCCCTACGTTGCTCCTCCAGGGACGCCTGCGGATCGGGTGGAAGCGTTGCGCACCGCATTCATGGCCACCATGAACGATCCGGCCTTCCAGGCAGCATCGAAGAAGGCGAAGGTTCCGCTGTCGCCGATTTCGGGCAAGCAGGCGCAGGACTTCATTACCAGGCTGTTCGACACGCCGAAGACCATCATTGCTCGGGCGAATGCGGCGACGGATGTCAATTCCACCGCCAAGGTCGGCGACGCCAAACTGAACTGGAAGACGGTAAAAGGTATCAAGATCGACGGCGTGAAGAAGTCACTCATTCAATTCAACGATGGTGGCAAGGCGGTTTCGGCGAACATTCGCGGAACCAAGATCACCGTCGACGGCAAGAAGGTAAAGCGCAAGTCTGTTACCGCGGGTCTAACCTGCGACGTGGTCTATCTCGGTGATCGAGATGCCGCTCAGTCGCTGACGTGCACGTCTGCGAAATAATCTCGACAACTGAAATCTGACTTTGTTGGAGGCGGGCCGCTGGCCCGCCTTCTTCTTTTTGTTGTCAGCCACATGGCAAAGTTACAATCGTATGATTACATATGATAGGTCTTTCTGCGATGCTAAAGGCATTCCTTAGGAATGGGCCTTTTTGAGCACTGACCGGGCGACCATAACAATTGGAGGAATAGAGCGTGCATCGTTCACTTACCCTAGCCATGGCTTGCGCAACTCTGGGATATTCACTCGCCGCACCGGCGCAGGAGGCCCAGGCCGATGACTTCTACAAGGGCAAGCGCGTCACCATCATCGTCGGCTCCGGGGCTGGCGGTGGCTACGATACCTATGCCCGACTCGTCGGGCGGCACCTCGGCAAGCACATTCCCGGCGAACCGACCTTCATCGTGCAGAACATGCCGGGTGCGGCGTCCATCAATGCCGTCAACCACATGGTCAAGGTGGCGCCCCAGGATGGAACCGTGATCGGCGCCATCCAGCGTGATGCGGCGATGGTGCAGATCCTCGGCAAGCCCGGGCCTCAGTTCAAGGCCGCCGAGCTTCACTGGATCGGCAACCTCGTCACCGAGCCAGGTGTCTGCGGTGTCGCGAGCCGTACCGGCATCAAGTCGTTCGAGGAAGTCTTCAAGCGGCAGGTTCTGATGGGCAGCAGCGGGCCCAACGCACTGGAACACTACCCGGCTTTGTTCAACAATATCCTGGGTGCGAAGTTCAAGGTGGTGCGCGGTTACAAGGCATCGACCGAGGTGGGGCTTGCGCTCGAGCGCGGTGAGGTCGAAGGCGTCTGCCAGTCCGCCGCGTCGTTCATGCAGCACCATGCCCACAATATCGAAAAGGGAACCGTGAAGATTCTCGTTCAGGTCGCGCTGAAGCCGATTCCCGAACTGCAGAAGCGTGGCGTTCCCCTGTTCAAGGATTTCATCACCAAGGAGCGTCTACAGGGTGGCATGACTGACGAGGATGCGATCAGCTTCTTCAATCTGCAGCTCGCTACGACGATGCTCGGCAGGCCCTACGTAATGGCTCCCGCCGTTGCGAACGACCGGGTTGAACTGGTCCGCAAGGGGTTTGCCGACATGGCGAACAGCGCGCCGTTCCAGGCTGATGCAAAAGCTCAGAAGCGCGATATCGATCTGGTAACGGGCAAGGAACTCGAGGACATCATCAAGAACATTTCGAGCCTTCCGAAGGCAAAGCTCGACAAGCTGCAGGATCTCCTGAAGCTTTGATCGTTCTGGGTTCTAAGGATCCCACCCGCCGCTACCATAGGGGCGGGTGATGATCTCGAGCAGGTGGCCGTCGGTGCCTGGGAAATAGACGCCGCGGCCGCCATCGTGATGGTTGATTTCGCCAGCCTTCTCGCATGCCGGATCGGCCCAGTAGTCGAGGCCTTTCGCCTGGATTCGGCCGAAAATTTCGTCGAATTCCGTCTCGCTCACCAGGAATGCGTAATGCTGGGAAGCGATCTCGCCTTCGCTGTCATGGAAATCGAGGTTGACGCCGTTGCTCGTGACGATGACTTCGAATCCGCCCCACTGTTTCGGTGGGGGCAGGCCGAGAATTTCCGCGAAGAATTCTGCGGCCCGCTTCTTGTCCCGCGACCATACGATCGTATGATTCAACTCGATGGCCATGGCTTCCTCCTGGCTGTGGGCCCGGTGGAGCAACGTTCCCGGGAATCAATCCACCTCGGGAATATTCTTCACCACCTTCGTGTCGAGTCCGAAGAATTTCGCAGCGTTGCCGCCGAGGATGTTGCGCTTCGCTTGTTCGGACAGGAACGGGACGTCATAGATCACGCCGGGTAGGTCGAAGTCCCAGTGCGGGTAGTCGGACGACCACATCAGCTGTGTATCTGCCTTGATCATCTTGAACGTCGCTTCGAGAATGCTCGGGTCCTCGGGCTTCTCCATCGGCTGGGAGGAGTAGTACATCTCACGCATGTACTCGCTCGGCTTGCGCTTCAGGGACGGGCATTCGGAAGTGCGCATCATGTAGGAGTGGTCCAGGCGCTGCATCAGCGAGTAGGCCCAGGTGAGACCGCTCTCGATCCAGAGGGTCTTCAGCTTGGGGAAGCGCTCCGGCATTCCGTTCACCACCCAGTTGGCCATGTGCACCATGTTGAACCACATGAAGCCGAGGGCATGTACGGCGATGAAGCGGTTGGTCAGGGCAAGAGACTGGTCGGTCCAACTATAGGCGGCATGGAAGGAGAGGGGCTTGCCCATCTCTTCCATCAGCGCGTAGGTCTTCATGTACGCATTGTCATGCACGGGCTTGTAGCGCGGGCTCGTCACCATGAAGCCTACGACGCCCTTACGATCGCCGAATTCCTTGACCGTGCGATAGGCGGCTTCTGGATCGTTGAACGGGAGGTAGAGCATCGAGATGATGCGCGGCTCTTCGTCAAGTATGCGCTCGCAGAGCCAGCGATTGTAGGCTTGCGCCATGGCGCTCTCGATCTCGACCTGCGGATGCATGCCGAGGAACAGCATCGGCGTCGGGAAGAGGCAGGCATAGTCGACGCCCATGGCGTCCATCCACCTGATCGTCGTGGCAATGTCGCGATGCTTTGCGTCGGCTGGCACCTCCTCGTACTTGCGCATCCAGTGGCGCGTTATCCGGCCCGAGATGTCCTGGTAGCCGACAGAACCCCCGAGGAAGGAGGCGCGGCCGCCGCGTGTGGCAGACTGTTTGGCCATCTGTTTGATGACCGGGCTCTCGATGTAGTCGAAGACCTGGTTGTAGGACTCGCTCTCATAGTGATGTGCATCGACGTCTACGATCAGGAAGTCCTGATAGTTGCGCTGGCGCGCCTGGCGCGCGGCATTGATCAGGGATTCGGATGAGTGGTATTTATCGAAACGGACCTCTCGGACCGGATTGACGGGCATGTCCATGATGTACGCTCCGCGTTCTATGCGATGAGGTAAATGCTGTCGCCACGCTGGACGACGTCGTACTTCCGTAGCTTCAGGCGGCGGTCGCCGACACATTCTCCGGTTTCAAGATCGTATTCCCAGCCGTGCCAGGGGCAGACGAAATGCACATCCTCCGAGAAGGACTGACCCTGGTAGGTGCGGTCCTCGGCGATGATGTCGACGACCTTGTTCATCATCACGCCCTCGCAGGCCGGACCACCCGAGTGTACGCATACGTTCGAATAGGCAAAGTACTTGCCACCCTTGAAGAAGACGCCGATCTCCCCGCGCTGGGTCTTCACGATGCGGCGGTCGCCGTCTTTCATCTCGGACGCTTCGGCAACCAGAATTTCGGCCATGAACTGCTCCCTGGGCGTGTGTCTGCGGTCCATGACCGCTCAATTGTCTGCCGTGGCGGCAGCTTAGCGATTTTCGCAAGCGGCGCAAATCGTCTTGTCGGCGCTACATCCTGGTTCTCGCAAAGATCGGCTGCCAACCTTCCCGCCCGCTCAGTGCAAGCAGCAGGAATGGGACGACAGCAAAGAGTGCGGCGGCAACTCCGGCGCCCGGCAGGCCGTAGTAAGTGATGATCGGACCGGTGATGAGAGCGGAAATAACGCTGGAAATTGCCGCGAACGTATCCGTCAGGCCGATGGCGCGACCGCGGTGTATGGTCTCGGAATGATCGGCCATCATGGCCGTCGCGGAGACATTGGCGGCGGCCCAGCCTATGCCGACCAGAAAAGTTCCGATCGTGATGAGCCAGTAGTTCGAGAGGAAAGTCACCATTACCGCACCGAGGAGTGCGACTGCCACGCCTGGATACATCACGCGTTCTCGCCCGACGCGATCGGCCAACCGGCCGAGAGGGATCGTGAAGGCGAACATGCCGGCGGTGTGGAACATGTGCGAGACGGCGATGGCGGAAAGGCTATGGCCATGATCGTGCAGGACGAGGGAGGTCAGTACCATGACGATCGACATGTTGCCCTGCGCGGCGGCGTTCGAGATGATGGCCAGGCGCGTGGGGACCTTGCGCAACAGGTCGATCGGGTGGAAGTCGGCGTATGAGGCTGAGCCGCCACGGCGATGGGCCGGCACGTATCCGGGATAGTAAGCCTGGAGGTTCATGCCAATGTGCTTGGGATCGGGCTTCACCAGCGTAATCAGCATCATGCCCGGTATGATCAGCAACGGCAGCAGCAACCATGGCATGGCTAGCGGTTCCCAGCCGATGCGCAGCCCAAGAATCTCGCCAAGGCTTATCATCGCGGGACTGATGAGGAGACCGATCAGCGGGCCGATCGCGATGTAGCCGAGGGCTTCGCCCCGCTGGCTTGGCGGGAACATGTCGGTTACAGCGACGCGAAGCTGCTGGGCGGCACTCATGCCCATGGCAAAGACCAGGAGACCGACGGAGAACAATACCGGATCGCGAAGCAACATGCCGATACCGACGAGCAGCGTGCCGACGAATGCGATACTGCAGCCAAGGAGCACACCGGGCTTGCGGCCGTACTTATCGGTAATCCTGCCAACCGGGTAGGCGACTGCAAAGCGGGAGAGGCCGATAATCGCCACCGAAAGGCCGGCGAGGCTCGTCGAGCCTGTCAATGCCAGGACCATCAATGGTCCCAGGCCGTAGGCGAACTGCATTCCCGAGCCGACAAAGCTGTGCGCCAGCGTAATCAACGCGGTGTTCCGCTTGATGATCGGCGGGATCGCATGCCTAGTCGGTCGCCGGATTTGGTCGTCCATCGTTCGGTTGCCGTTCCTTGGTGTTTCCCTTGCCGACCTCAGTAATGGCAATGCCGTCCTGTGACCAGAAGGCTGCGGCAATCGTTCAGCGCATGTCGAGGCCTGAGAGGATGTTATCGAGCCCTGTGGTCAGGCGCCGCATGGCGGCTGGCAGGGAGGGGCCACTGCATATGATGAGCTGCTGGGGCAGCGCCAGACGTTTTCGCATTGGAACAGCGGAGGCTAGGGCCGGATGGCCGAGCATTGCTTCACCCTGATCTGCAAAGTTGCCGTTCGTTTTTTCGGTGATCAGTATGTCGGGCTGCAGTCTGAGAATTGCCTCAAGAGAGACGCGACCAACCGATTGCACGTCGAGAGCCGTGGCTGCGTTTCTTACACCGACCTTCGCCAATAAGTCGCCCAGCAGGGTTTTTTCACCAGATACGAAGGCGCGGCGCTGCACCTGGAGTACAGAGATGTTATCGCCGCCGTCTTCGCGCCATTGTTCGGCACGTACCTGGGCTTGCGCCACTGATGCGCCGACTACTGCGACGAGGTCGTTGCCGCGTTTTTCCTGGCCGAGCAGGCGGGCGGCGCGGCTTATGTCAATCATGCCCTGTTCGACCGTATCGGCGGGGCCGAAGGTCTCGACGCGGATGGAGAAGTGCCGAAGCGCCTGCCGGAGCTCCGGCCGCGTGAAGGTGCCTGCGAGGACCAGGTCGGGGCGCAGTTTCAAGATCTCCTCGCTGGTTCCGCGCAGTCTATTATGCTGGCGGGCGCGGTCGGAATAATAGGAGTAGTCCGGATCATGGGAGAAGCGGCTCAGGCCGACGATCTGGTCAGGATCGGCGAGGGCGAGGAGCAGTTGGTCGGTGCAGACATTGAGCGAGGCAACCCGCGTTGGAGCGGCTGGCCGGGTTTCTGCGAACGCCCCGTCCGGGGCCAAGGTGAGTAGGTAAAGATTGAAAAGAGCTACGAGCATGCCATGCAAGATGCGATGTGCTAAGCACGCAAGCAGCCGCCTCCCGGACAGCCGGTTGGGTCGCGCCAGGAGAATTTTCGAGTCATTCGCCATTGAAACCCATCCTTAGCACCAAACTCGTCGCTGGGTTAACCTGTGCCACGGTTCTCCTGGCCCTGTTATCATTGACGCTCGGGCCTGCGGAGATCGGACCCGGGTCGGCGCTGGCCGCGCTATTCGGATACGGGGACGAGGCCGACGTGCTCATATTGCAACAGCTGAGGTTGCCGCGGACGCTGCTGGCCGCGATGATCGGGGCAACACTGGCGCTTTCGGGTGCGCAGCTGCAGGGCTTCATGCGCAATCCCCTCGCTGCACCGGACATTCTCGGCGCGCCGGGCTTCGCTGCGGTGTTCGCCGTGGTGCTCATCGTGAGCGGTGGGGCGGGCGCGTTATCCTTCGCGGTGCCCGTTGCCGCAGTCGCAGGTGCCCTCGCCTCGGTTGCGGCATTGCTGGCGCTTGCTGGTCCCCGGGCTGCCATTTCAACGATCATTCTCGCCGGGCTTGCATTGTCCAGCTTGGCCGGGGCCTTGATCGCCCTAGCCCTCAACCTTGCGCCAAATCCCTATGCTGCTCTGGAAATCGCATTCTGGCTGCTCGGTTCGCTTGAAGACCGTGGATTTCACCATATTGCCATCGCCACGCCCTTCCTGGCCATATCCTGGTTGCTGCTGCTATCCCATCGCCGGGGTCTGACGGCACTTGCGCTTGGAGCTGACGTGGCGCGTTCGAGCGGCATCGACGTGCAAAGGCTGCAGACCGCTACCCTTGTCGGCGTCGCAGCCGGTGTTGGTGGTTCAGTTGCCGTTGCGGGCATCATCGGCTTCGTCGGGCTCATTACGCCGCATCTCGTCAGGCCCATGGTTGGCAACGATCCAGCGCGCGTTCATGTACCTGCCATGCTTGCAGGGGCCGCGCTTCTGCTCGCCGCCGATTGTCTGGTCCGGATTCTCCCAGCTGCGGGCGAAATCCACATTGGTGTCGTGACGGCGCTGGTTGGTGTGCCGTTCTTCCTCTGGCTGATCCTGGTGCACCGGGCGCGCGATCTCGTGCAACGGGCAGGTGGAACCGAATGATGCTCAAGGTCGAAGGGCTCGAGGTAGCACTGGGCGGACGCAGGGTTCTCGATCAGATCACGTTCGAGGCCGCTCGGGGTGAACTGATCTGCCTCATCGGTCCGAACGGAGCGGGAAAGTCGACGTTGTTGCGCTCGATCGCAGGACTCGTCGAGTATTCAGGTCGAATCGAACTCGAAGGGCGCAGCCTTCGCCAACTTGCGGCGCGGGAGCGCTCAGGGACCGTTTCCTACCTGCCACAGTCGGGGGTCGTTCACTGGCCGCTTTCCGTGCGGGACGTGGTTGCAATCGGCCGTCTTCCCTACAGTTCGAGCCTCACGAGCCTTTCGTCGCAGGACGAGCGCGCCATAGATCATGCGCTCGTTCTCGCGGATGCCAGTGAATTCGCAGGGCGCCTGATTACCGAGCTGTCCGGAGGCGAGCGGGCACGGGTGCTATTGGCGCGCGCAATTGCCGTCGAGAGCCCCATACTGCTTGCCGATGAGCCTCTGGCTGCGCTGGATCCGGAACATCAGCTCGGCTGCCTCGGCATCCTCTCCGATTTTGCTGGCCGCGGCCGCCTCGTCGTTGCTGCGCTTCATGACATCGGCCTGGCCGCACGTTTTGCTGACCGGGTCATCGTTCTGCAAAACGGAACAATTGCTGCGGACGGCACGCCATCGGACGTGCTCGACGAGGATCTACTGCAGCAGGTCTTCGAAGTTGAAGCCGTTCGCTTTGAACATGAAGGGCGAACGGTTCTGTTGCCGTGGCAACGAAAGCCCCAATCCCGTGACAAGTAGCGCCGGACGTGGCAAACCCTGAAGTGATCCAACTTTGACGGCGATCCGGTCATGCCCTGCGCACCCTCCTCCCGGATCGCGCTCCAACTTCGAGAGCCAGGAGAACAACCCATGAAGCTCAATGGCGAAAACCTGATCAATGCCAAGCCGGAGAAGGTGTGGGCAGCGCTCAACGATCCCGAGATTCTCAAGCAGGCGATTCCTGGTTGCCAGAGCCTCGAGAAGTTGTCGGATACCGAGTTCAAGGCGAAGGTCGGCATGAAGATCGGTCCAGTGCAGGCCACTTTCAACGGGCAGGTCGAACTCAGCGATCTTGATCCGCCGAACGGCTATACTATTTCCGGCTCGGGTTCCGGCGGTGCTGCAGGCAATGCCAAGGGCGGCGCGAAGGTCCGGCTCGAGCCTGTCGGCGACAACAGCACGCGGCTTACCTACGACGTAGATGCTCAGGTGACGGGCAAGCTGGCGCAGCTTGGCTCGCGGCTCATTGATTCGACGGCAAAGATGCTCGCCGGACAATTCTTCAACAAGTTCGAGAAGCTCGTGAGCGAACCTGAGGCCGAACCAGCGCATGAAACGACTGGGGCTACTGCAGGCGGAAACCATGCGGCGCGGGAAATCCGTTCGACCAATGCAGGCGGTGCACCGACGTGGGCGTGGCTGGTGGGCGCTGCTCTGCTGGCGATCGTGGCGACCTATCTCATCATGGGCCGTTAACGTGCCTATCGGGATTTGATGCGCTTCCTGAGTGCATCGAGTAACTCGGGCGTGTCGACATCGTCGAAGATTGCCTCTGTTGCCAACTCGACTTCGACGACTTCTTCGGAGTGCTCCTCTAGCAGAGCGCGAGCGCCCTTGTCGCCCGAGGCTTTGTCCCGCATGTCGTTGAACAGGTCGGCACTCCACAGAATTGGATTGCCGCGCTTGCCGTGAGCCGTGGGGACGATGATCGAACGATGCTCCTTCGGCGCGAATGCGGAAATCATCTTGTCGAGGTGCTCTGGCTGCAACTCCGGCATGTCGCCCAGTACGATCAGCGCGCCATCGACGTTACGCGGCAACGCGGCCAGTCCGGTCTTCATGGAACCGGAGATGCCGTTCGCATAGTCCGGGTTGTGGGCAAACGAGACGTCGAGTTCGGCGAGCTCATTCCGGACGATGTCGGCCTGGTGCCCGGTCACGACGACGACCGGGCGGGCGCGGCTCGCAAGCACTGTTTCCACGACCCTGCGTACCATTGTTTTGCCGCCGACATCGGCGAGCAACTTGTTCTGTGCGCCCATCCTCGTCGAGCGACCGGCGGCCATCACGATGGCAGCTATCGCCGGCTCGGTGCGGGATTCCGCCTCGTCCTCGCCGACAGCTCGCGCCTGCGGGCGAATGGCGATCTCCATCAACAAGCCGCCAACACCCATGGCGGCGATATCGGACGATCGTACAGGAATTCCTGCGATCCGGCGCTCCAGAACCCAGTCGAAGCCGTTGAGTTTCGGCGAGCCAGCGCAGCTTGGGACGCCGATCACGTCCTTTTCCCCGAGGCGGCCGGCCAGCAGAAGGTTGCCGGGATCAACCGGCATTCCGAGATGAACAATCTCGCCACCTGCCTCGATGATAGCTGCAGGGATTACGTCGCCGCGATCGACGATTGCCGAAGCCGCGAATACGAGAATTGGATCATGTCCCTTTGCTGCGAGTTCGTCGATGGCATTACGGACCGCCCTGGTGTCATGGGATACCTCGACAGTTGCGGCGAGCGAATTACCCAGGGCCGCCAGCCGGTCAGCCATGACCTTGCGCCGCTTTTCGAGGATGCTGGTCTTGGTACCAGGCAGCTTGGTCATTATGAGTGCTGCAGATTTCTTCTGGAACGCCGTGGCTGCCACATGGCCCTGGTTGCCGCCGCTTTCATTGGCGAGCTGCTCGGCCTTGGCGACAACGGATTCGGCGAGAGCGAAAGTGATTACCTTCACCGTTGCGAGCATCTGACCCTTGCGTACCCTTTCGAACGGGGGGACGGTGGCAATGGTCAAGCCTTCGTCAATCGTGTTCAGTCGATTGATCAATTCGGCGTTGATCAAAGCCACTCCATCGTGCTCCGAGAACAGGTTCGCACGGCCGGTGAATGGTGCCGCAACTCGCGCGCCTGGGCCGGCAAGGACCATCGCAACGCGGTGCGCGGCCTCATCTTCGCCGATGTCGTCGGGGTCTAGGTGTGCACCAATGATCTCGTCCATGCCGGCTGCCGCGAGCCGCGCGATGTCGTCATCTGTCAGGATGCGGCCCTTCTTAAGGGTGCCGCCTGCCACCTTGTGCGAGTGGGCGAGGATGGCACCCGTCGCTTGCGAAAGGGCGATGCGGCCAAATTTCATTTCCTCGAACCTCGTTGTTGGACCGATAGGGGTGGCCGCCGGCCACCCGACAGGGCAGCTGCCAGCTCTTCCAGGCTGCGAACGTTATGACAAGCAAGCCGGATGCTGGCATAGCGATTGAGAACGCCTGCCCCACGAGCAAGCGGTTCATAGCCATCATAGCGCAGAAGCGGATTGAGCCAAACCAGCCGCCGACACGAAGCGCGGAGGCGCCGGGCCGCTCGATCGAGGCTTTCACCGCCTTCCCGGTCGAGACCATCCGTGACGAGCAGGACCGTC
>JBJOGJ010000067.1:0-16176 GCA_046048295.1 Pseudomonadota bacterium
ATGGAGCTTCGTGAACTTGCCCACGCTTATGCCGGGCTCGCCGTCACCGCTCGCAAGAACCAGGGCCTGTTCGAAACCCTCTATCGCCGGGGCATCGCGACCGCTGATGAGCGCACCCCGCCCGAGCGGGTCGACCGCAGCGCCATCGCGACATACGTGCGGTCATTGACCGAAGGCGCGACGGCCGCTGCTCGCGTAGCTATTCCATTCAGGGCTGCTGGCTGAAGCTGTTCTTTTCCCGCTACACGTGCCAACGCACTACGAAAGCGATGCCATCACGCATTTGAGGACACCGTAGTCGTAGCGCCCCTCGAGCGCGCCGTGGGCCGGACCGAGCTTGCCGCTGTCCATGGTGCCGAGCCGCTCGAAAACGGCGACGACCTCGTCGAGTTCGCCCGCTTCCAGTTCAACCGCATCCTCCAGCGTCACCAGCCCGGCTTCGATGGCTTCCGCCAGATGGCCGTAGACGGTCGACAGCTCTATCCCGCGCTCAGCCGCGATCTCCTCCGCAGGTTGCCCACTGCGCAGCCGCGTGAGCGACTGGCGCGCCGTTGCCGACAATCGACGATCATCGGGCTGCTCTGCGGCAAACCTGGTGACCGTCTCCAGAAACGCTGCGCCATAGCGGGCGATCTTCCGGGCACCTAGCCCATTGATCTCCGCAAGCCTTGCTTCCGTTGCTGGCCGGATGGTCGCGATTTCAACCAGCGTGCGGTCATGGCAGATGACATAGGGCGGCACCTTGGCGGAAGCTGCCAGCCGCAGCCGGAGCGCCTTCAGAGCCTGGAATAGTGCTTCGTTTTCATGCGCCACCTTGAGCGACGTATCTCGCGCGGCAGCAGATTTCTTCCTACGGGGCACAGCTTGCGCCAGGCGGCGCAGGAACTGCACTTCGCCTTTCAGCAGTGAACGCGCCCTCTCGCCGAGTTGAAGCGTACCGTAGCCATCGGTATCGCCAGCGAGGTAGCCGGCGGCCGTCAACTGGCGGAACATCGAGCGCCAATTGGACGAATCGACATCCGCTCCGATACCGAACACCGACAACCTGTCGTGCCCATTCCGAATTATCCGTTCGACAGGCTTGCCCTGCAGCACGTCGACGAGGTATCCGACGCCGAAACGCTCGCCGGTGCGAAAAACAGCGGACAGCGCCTTCTGGGCTAGTACGGTGCCGTCCTCGGTGCGAGGCGGCGACAGGCAGTTGTCGCAGTTGCCGCATGGCTCCCGCATCGCCTCTCCGAAGTAGGCAAGCAGCGCTTGGCGCCGGCAGGAAACGAGCTCCGCGAGCCCGATCAGTGCATCGAGCTTCTGGCGCTGAACCTTCTTGAACGCTTCGCTGCCTTCCGACTTGTCAATCCACGAACGAAGCTGCATGACATCGGCTAGCCGATAAGCCAGCCAGGCGTTGGCAGGCTCGCCGTCGCGACCGGCACGGCCAGTCTCCTGGTAATATGCCTCGATCGTCTTCGGAAGGTTGAGGTGCGCGACGAACCGAACGTCGGGTTTGTCTATTCCCATGCCGAAAGCGATCGTCGCCACGACGATAAGTCCATCCTCAGCAAGAAACCGCTCCTGCGCGCGTCGTCTCAACTCCGGATCGAGCCCGGCGTGATAAGCGAGCGCCGGCCGGCCCTTCTCGGTCAGCCACGCGGCCGTCTCCTCGACAGACTTGCGAGACAGACAATAGACGATGCCTGCGTCCCCGGCGTGCTCGCTCTCTATGAACTGCAGCAGCCTGTCGCGCGCGTTGTCGCCTGCCATCTCCTGGATCGTGTAGCGAATGTTCGGACGATCGAAGCTGGCGATGAACATCCGGGCCCGTTCGAGGCGGAGTTCCTGGACGATCTCATCGCGTGTGCGCTCGTCGGCGGTCGCAGTGAGCGCCACGCGCGGAACATGCGGGAAGCGCTCGGCCAGCACCTTGAGTTGCCTGTACTCCGGACGAAAATCGTGTCCCCATTGCGACACGCAGTGCGCCTCATCTATCGCGAATAGCGAAATCTGCGCCCGCTCGATCAGTCCCAGCATACGTTCCTGCAGAAGGCGCTCTGGCGCGACGTAGAGGATCTGCAGTCCGCCACTTGTCAGCTGGCCCTCGACCTCGACCTGATCGCGCCAGGAAAGCGTCGAGTTAAGAAACGCTGCCCTGACGCCCAGTTCCTTCAGGGCATCGACCTGATCCTGCATCAATGCAATGAGAGGCGAAACGACGATTCCCGTGCCGCCGCGGACCAGAGCCGGCACCTGGTAGCAGAGCGACTTGCCGCCACCGGTCGGCATCAGCACGAGCGCATCGCCGCCACCTGTCAGCGTCTCGACGATCTGCTCCTGGTGCGAGCGAAAGCTCTTATAGCCGAATACTGTCTCGAGGATTTCGTGCGCACGCTCCATCGGATCGCAAAGGTCCGCCCCCGCCCCGACCGGCAATGCCAGCGTCTCCTGTCCCCGAGCCCCCATAATGCGTCCCTGCTACCCCGAACCCCGGTCGCCGAAGCTATTGCGATTCGCTCACATTTGCGCGCGATTTGCATATACCTGCTTGGCCGCCGAGGCGTCCTGTCGTAGATCGTCTGGAGTCATCCGCTCTGTCGCCACGGGGTCGATATGAACGCATGGCGACGTCCCATTCAGAACGAGTTCATGCTCGGCGCAGTACGGTTTACGTCTAAATCGCGTGATAAGCCTCGAAAATCGGTAAGGAGGACTGAATGTCGACCGTGAGGACGAGCGCTGCCATCGCCATAGCCCTGACGTTGGGCCTCAATGCGCTCGCCCCTGCCGCAGTGGCCCAGGCCAGTTGCGCCGACTATGCACGTATCGCATTGCAGCAGCACAAGGAAAACGTCTCCAACAAGTGCAACCTGACCGGACCGGAATGGAACGACCAGTACAGTCGCCACCTCCAGTGGTGCAGCTCGGTACCACCGGCCAAATGGAAGGCGGAGCTGAAGGAACGCGAACAGAAGCTATCCGCCTGCAAGGCGCGCTGAACCTCAGCGCCAGTCCCCAAGCACCGCATTCACCAGCGCCAGCGCGGCAACTGCCGCTGTGTCGGCGCGCATGATCCTCGGCCCGAGTGAAATGCTGGCTGTAAAGGGCTGTGCCCTGAGAAGTGCGCGTTCAGCCTCGTCGAAACCGCCCTCGGGACCGATCAGGACAGCGAGCGGGCCGCGTGGAAGTGCAGAAAGAGCTGCAATCGGACTGCCAGGATCGAGCCCCTCATCGCAGAATACCAACCGTCGGTCCGGATCCCAGCCATCTATGACGCGTTCCAGCTTTTCAGGTTGCATCACCTCCGGCAACCTCAGTATCCCGCATTGCTCGGCCGCCTCCACGACGTTCAACCTCATACGGTCCAGGTTCAACCGCTCGACCTGGGTATGGCGCGTAAGGACCGGTCGCAGCCGGGCAACACCGAGCTCGACCGCCTTCTGCACCATGTAGTCGAGCCTGGCTCGCTTCAACGGCGCGAAGAGATAGTCGATATCGGGGCCGGACTCCTGCCCCCGAACCTGCGCCTCGACAAGCAGCTGGCAGCTGCGGCGACTTTCCACCTCCAATCCCGCCCGCCATTCGCCATCGCGTCCGTTGAACACCAGAATGATGTCACCGGCCTTCATTCGCAGAACGTTGATGAGATAATTTGCCTGCGTGCGGTCGCACGCGACGCTCACACCAGGGGCGAGATCCATGTCGAGGAACAGCCTTTGCGCGCGAATATCATGTATCGCCATCGATGCGCTCCTTCGCCGTGTTCCACACCTGCCTTACCATGAACTAGGCTTAGGCGTATCCTGGATACAAAGACACCGAACCGGAGCGAGATGAAGGTCCGATCCCCAGAACAATCCGGCATCGTTGCCGACGCGCATCCCGACAACTGGGTCGACCGCCTCGCGCCCGGCGGAGTGAAGCCCTACCTCAAGCTGGCCCGCTTCGACAGGCCGATCGGAGCTTGGCTGCTTCTTTTTCCCTGCTGGTGGGCGCAGGCACTTGCCGAACTTTCCCTCGGCCGCAGCCATCCCGACCTGTGGATGATCGCCCTGTTCTTTGCCGGTGCATTCGTGATGCGCGGCGCCGGCTGCGCGTGGAACGACTACCTGGACCATGAATACGACGCCCGTGTCGCACGCACCGCGAGCAGGCCGATCCCCTCCGGCCAGATCACACCCACACAGGCCGTAGCATTCGGCGTCGCGCTGTCGTTCGCAGGGCTTGCAGTCCTTCTTCAGTTCAACACATTCACGATCTGGCTCGCCATTTCCTCGCTCGCGCTGGTCGCCCTCTATCCGCTTGCCAAGCGCTTCACCTACTGGCCTCAGATCGTGCTGGGCCTGACATTCAAGTGGGGTGCGCTTGTCGGCTGGGCAGCCGTTACGGGAACGCTCGATTGGCGGGCGCTGGTGCTCTATGCCGGCTCGGTGTTCTGGACCATCGGCTATGACACGATCTACGCCCACCAGGATAAGGACGACGACGCCGAAGTCGGCCTGAAATCCAGCGCGCTCTATCTGGGCGAACGATCGCATGTCTGGATCGCCGGTTTCTATCTGGCGGCCGTCGCGCTGTGGTCGACTGCTGCGGCATTTTCGGGCGCCGGCCTCGTATTCTGGGTGGCCATGGCAGGTGTGGCCGGTCAACTGGCCTGGCAGGTAGCCACCCTCGATACGGGCAGCCGCGACAATTGCCTTGCCCGGTTCAGGTCGAACCGCTTCGTCGGCTGGGGCATTTTCCTGGGTCTCGTTGCCGAGATGATGCGCCACAGTGCGATCTAGGCCCCGAAATGCGTCGAGCGGCACCCCCTTGGCCGGGGGTGCCGCTCCTGACACCTGCCTGCAACTTCCGAGCATTCACTAACCCGTGAAGCAGCAGGATGAACATTACCAGCGCCGAATGAGCGCCCTCTTAAGAAGGCGATGAGGTTTTTGCCAACAGTTGTCCCAGCCCGGGATATGCGAGGCTCGGGGCTTGCGCAAACCACTACGCTCGTGCACGACGATGTGCACGAAAGTGAAAACTGAAACGCGAGGATCGGATCATGAGCAAGGGTTCGCCCAGCGACGCCAAAGAGGGCGGCGAACAACTGCTTCATCTGGTATTGGGTGGAGAACTCAAGTCGCTCGACTCGACGGAATTCCGTGACCTTTCCGGCGTCGATATCGTCGGCATATACCCGAACTATGCCGAAGCCTACAAAGCCTGGAAGGCGGCTGCACAACGCACCGTCGACAATGCGCATATGCGCTATTTCGTCGTCCACCTGCACCGCCTGATGCAGCCCGACGAAGCGGATGCTGACTAGGCGGACTGATGCGTGCAGAAACAAGCCGACGATAGGCCGACTGAACCCGGTCCTAGCTCTGCGGCCCAAGCAGGGCGAGGCATGCTTGCCCGCTTCCTCTCGGACTGGGTCTTCCCGCGCTGGCCCGCTCTCCTCTGGGCGCTCCTCCTGACAGCATTGCTGTCAGCCGCGACCGCGAGCTACCCAAAGATCATCCAGGTGTCTTTCGACACGCTGCTCGGCGGCAACAGCGCGGTACTTCACTGGGTACTCGCGGCAATCGTCGGCGTAACCGCGCTCCGGTCCATCCTCCTTTACGTACAGACGGTGACGACCAACCGCATCGTGACTCGGCTCACGACGGACATGCAGATTGCAGCTTTCCGCCATCTGATCTCGGCCGACTATCACCGCCTTTCCCGTGAGGCGCCGGGCCAGTTCGTCTCACGCCTCATCAACGACATTACATTCATCCAGCAGGCCGCACAGGCAGCACTCAACTCAGCCATCCGCGACACGCTCATGATCGTCGCACTCGTCGCGATGATGGTCTACCTCGACTGGTTCATGTCGCTGATCGTACTGTGCGTCTATCCGATTGCCGCACTGCCCATCGCGATCATCAGCGAACGACTGCGCCGGGTCGCCAAGCAGACCCAGCTAGGGCTGGGGGACATGACGTCACAGCTCACGGAGAAGCTGTCGAGCGCCCGCCTCATCAAGACCTATCGCCTCGAAAGCTATGTAGCTGAAAAAATCGACCACTCCTTTGAAGAGGTGTTCCGATTGCGCATGCGGGCAGTGCGCAACCGCGCCCGCATCGACCCGCTCCTCGAAGCATTGGGCGGGCTCGCAGTGGCAGGCGTCGTGGGGCTCGCCTACTGGCGTATCTCGAATGGGGTCTCGACGGTTGGCGACTTCATGGGTTTCGTGACTGCGCTGCTGATGGCTGCGCAGCCCATCCGGGGCCTCGGCAACCTCTCCGGCAAGGTCAAGGAGGGGCTCGCTGCTGTCGAGCGGATCTACGAGATCCTGGACGAGAAGCCGCGCATCGAGGATCGCCCGGGTGCGCGGCCGCTGGCGCTCAAGGACGGTACCATCGCGTTCCAGGACGTCGCCTTCTCCTACCCCGATAGCGGCGAGGCGCATGCGATCGAGAACTTTACGCTGACGGTTGCCGGCGGCACTACCGTTGCCCTGGTGGGACGATCGGGAGCTGGCAAGTCGACTGTTATCAACCTTGTCCTGCGCCTCTTCGACGTCGACGGCGGTGCGATCCGGATCGACGGCCAGGACATCCGCGACGTCGAACTCGCGAGCCTGCGCGATGCAATCTCCATCGTGAGCCAGGACGTCACGCTGTTCGACGATACCATTGCCGCGAACATCGCCCTCGGTTGTCTCGGCGCCAGCCAGGAGAAGATCGAGGCCGCCGCCCGCGCCGCCGCCGCGCATGAGTTCATCGCCGCCCAGCCCGACGGCTATCGGACAATGATCGGAGATCGCGGCATGCGCCTATCTGGCGGCCAGCGCCAGCGCCTCGCACTCGCCCGCGCGATCCTTCGTGACGCACCGATCCTGCTGCTCGACGAGGCGACCAGCGCGCTCGATACGCAATCGGAACAGCTGGTTCAGGCGGCGTTGGCCCGCTTCACCAAGAACCGCACGACAATCGTGATCGCCCACAGGCTTTCTACCGTTCAGAGCGCCGATCTTATTTGCGTCATGGAGGCTGGCAGGATCGTCGAAACTGGACAACACGGCGAATTGCTGGCCATGAACGGTGCCTACCGGCAGCTCTCCGAGGCGCAGCTGCTCGGCGCTCCCGAATAGCGCAGTTTCTCCACAGCCTTGAAACTGCGGTTGTCTGCGCACTGCATTCGCCACATCCTCGTCACCTGGGGCCAATACGGCTCATGGATAGGCAAGGTATCTTGGGCGGGGCTGATGTCATTGCGGTCGGGAATAAATGGAGCTGCGTGTCGCAGCACTGGAACCGCGGGAATTATAGCGCTGATATTTGCGCTCGCTGGCTCCGGCTGCCAGTCCGCCAACACGCCGCAGATCCAAGGTATCGGCAAGGGTGAGGCCTGCGTCAACGATAGCCAACAGTGCATATCCGAGCGTTCGAGCGCGTTGAACGCCCTGCTGCTCGACAAGAACAATCGCTGGCTCGATCGGTCGCCGAGTGTCGACAGCTATGCCTCCGGCGTCCGCCTGTTCGCGCTGAAGAGCCGCAAGAGGTCGCTCTCCTGCAACGATCTGACACGGGGCGTGAGGGAGGCCGACGCTGCCCCGGCTGTGTTGCGCGGCCCGGGTGCAGGGAGGCTTACCCCGGCACAGGTCTCGCGCGGCCTGATGTTTGCCACGGAAGTATCGCGCGAGCTGAAGCGGGAGGCACGACGTAAGGGCTGCCGGGTCTGAGCCTTCAACCGCCGCAATCCGTCTCGATGCCGGGACGGGTTTGAATATCCGCCCATACCGGCAGATGATCCGAGCCAATGTTTGGCCCGAGCCCGATGCGCGCCACCGATACATCGGATGAGGCGAGCACATGATCGAATGAGAACTGCGGCAAGGTGAGAGGCCAGGCTGGCCAGGACGGCAGGTGGCAGTCCGGCACCTTGAGTGCGGCCGCGTCGATCATCGTCTTCATGCCTTGCGACCAAGCCGGTGCGTTGAAGTCACCCACCAGCACCACCGGCCCCTGAAACCGTTGCATCAACGACCCTATCGCGGAAAGGTGAAACCGGTGGGTCCAGGGGTTGCGCGTCGGTCGCCACGCATGCGTCCCGACGACCGTCATCGGCCGGGGTCCGAACACGCCAGCACCGAAATGCGCCCAGACCACCGGCGGATGGCGCCATGTCGCTCGCTCGACCCCTGACGACCTGAACGGCAACCGCGAAAGAAGCGCCACCTGGCAGGACGGTCTGCCCGTGCAATACTGCTGATGCGGGTAAATGTTCCGCAGCTGCTCGAATGAACGCCGCCATTCGGCCTTGACCTCTGCAAGCACCACGACGTCCGCCGGCGCCCTGCGGAGAAGTGACAGCAGCCGGCTCAGGTCGGCGTTTTCCTCCCAGACATTCGCAAACAGGATGCGCCCGCCAGGCACCGTCCCCTCACGCAAATAAAGTTCGCCAGCCTGACGGGAAAGACCGACGGCGGCGCTGCCCGCCAGCGAAACCGCCAATCCCAACATGAGCAGCAGCCATGCGCGCCTTGTCCAGAATATCGCGGCAGCGCCCGCTACTGCCAGGATCATGAAGTGAATTCTGAATGGGGCAAGGACGTCGAAATAGAGGGACACCGCATCAACCTCGCTGGTGGCTATCCCGGCGATGGCGCCTGACAGCACGGCGAGGCCGGCCAGGCTACCGGCGCTGGCAAGCGCACCGGCCCGCCCTTCACGGCCACGTACGCAACGCGTCGGCTTTTGTGTGGTCGGTCGTTGCCGCCTCTTCGGGAGCATGTCTCTGATTTGTCGAGTGCTTCATGACTGGCCGCATGGCATGGCGCCGGCCGCCTTGCCCGGCACCACTACAGGAGACGTCGCGCCGAGTCACCAGCCGGTTCCATTCGCGAGCGATTTCGTGCCCATACCTGGTGCCATCGCTTGACGCGGCAGCATTGCCCCAGCAAGAGAGACGCCGGGGTGCTGCCCCGCGAGTCACTGCACCGGGAGAAGGCGCCAATGGGCTTCCAGGAATGGGCGAACGACATCGTCGAGTTCGTCCGTAATAATCAGGCATGGGCGGCCCCCGTCGTCTTCATCCTGGCCTTCACCGAGAGCCTCGCTTTTCTCTCTCTCATCGTTCCGGCAACCTTCATACTGGTCGGTGTTGCCGGGCTCATAAGCCTCAGTGGCATAGACTTCTGGCCGCTGCTGCTTGCCGGATGGGCCGGGAGCAGCCTCGGCTACTCGGTTTCCTACTGGATCGGCCTGTTCTTCAAGGACAGCATCCACAGGATCTGGCCCTTCACCACCCACCCCTACCTGCTCCCTAGGGGGCGCCAGTTCTTCGAACGCTACGGTGTACTCGGCGTGTTCCTCGGCCACTTCTTCGGGCCGGTGCGCGCCGTCGTGCCGGTGGTCGCCGGCATGTTCGCCATGAGCCAGTTGAAGTTCCAGGCTGCCAACCTTAGCTCGTCACTCATCTGGGCCGTCGCCGCCCTGTCACCCGCCATCCTGGGTATCGAGTTGATGCTGAAAACTGTCGCTGCACTCGCCGCACTCGTTCTGGTAGCCCTGTTCGGCGCCTGGCTTGTGCAGCGCCGGTTCATCTACTTCCCGAGCATCGAGAGGGTGACGCCTGCTACTGCCGGACTCGCCCATGTCCGCGAGGTGACTCTCGAAACTCCGGACGGTAACCGCCTGGTTTGCTGGTACGGCCCCGCGACCGACCCCGCGAAGCCCACAATCCTCTATTTCCATGGCAATGCAGGCAATCTTGCGGCCCGCAGCGGGCGCGTCGAAATGTACACGGGGCAGGGTTACGGCTTCTTCATGATGGCCTATCGCGGCTACAGCGGCTCGACCGGCAGCCCATCGGAGACGGCCAATGTTGCAGATGCGGGGCTCGCCTACGAACATCTGCTTGCACTTGGGCTGCGACCCGAAGAAATTGTGGTCTACGGCGAATCACTCGGGACCGGCGTCGCTGCAAGACTTGCTTCGGAACGCCCAGTGGTCGGGCTCATCCTAGACTCGCCCTTCACTTCGATGATCAAGGTCGCCTCCCACCACTACCCGTATGTGCCAGTCGGGCTCATCCTGAGTGACCGCTATCAGACCATCCAGTACATCGGGGAGGTCAAGGCACCGCTGCTTGTCCTGCACGGCGAACAGGACGACATCATCCCGGTGGAGATGGGACGGCGTGTGTTCGAAGCCGCCAATGAACCGAAGACTTTGGAGGTATTCCCCGAAGGTGGCCATATCGACCACTGGCAGCTCGGTTCCTATGACAAGATCTTCGATTGGTTGCGAAAACTCCCGGGCGGCAGCCGATCCTGAGATCGCCGCATCCCGAAACCTCGCACCTGCAACCGTTTGTCTTGGGAAGCTAACGCCAGCTTTGAATCAGCGCTTTGCGGCAGCAGCAGCCGGCTTGCCCGGCAATAGCCCTTCACGCTGCGCCTTCTTGCGCGCCAGCTTGCGCGCCCGGCGCACTGCCTCGGCCTTCTCGCGCGCCTTCTTCTCGGAAGGCTTTTCATAGTAATTCCGGAGCTTCATCTCCCGGAAAATCCCCTCGCGCTGCATCTTTTTCTTCAGCGCCCGAAGGGCTTGATCGACATTGTTATCGCGAACCAGAACCTGCACGCGTCCCTATCCTGCTCTCGAGTTGTCAATAGCTAAAGAGCCCTGTGCTCCCATGCCATGTGCCGCATCGCAGGAAGCTGTCAGAGCTCGACTGGATGATGCTTAGCAGAACCGCCGGACGAAGTCCATCCGCCTCCCTTGCTGCTCGATCTGTGGTTGCTCTCGAGCGCCGGCTCGGTTATGTAACACTATCCCCTCGACAAATGAGACGCTGGGATCGCGGGCTCCGCCCCCGACGGTCCGGAGGAAATTATATGAGCGATCGCAAGCCCTTGATGCCAAAGGCAACTGCCGCATGGCTGATCGAGAACACATCTTTGACCTTCGAGCAGATCGCAGAATTCTGCCAGATGCACTTTCTCGAGATCAAAGGCATAGCCGACGGCGACGTCGCCTCCGGGATCAAGGGCATGGACCCGATCTCGAGCGGCCAGCTGACGCGCGAAGAGATCAAGCGGGGGGAAGATGATCCGCAATATCGCCTGAAGCTTCTGGAATCGAAGGTGGACCTGCCACAAATCAAGGCCAAGCGCGGTCCGCGCTATACCCCACTCTCGCGCCGCCAGGACCGGCCGAACGCCATACTTTGGCTGCTCCGCAACCATGCAGAGCTGCGTGACAGCCAGATCATGCGTCTCGTCGGCACGACAAAACCGACCATCCAACAGATTCGCGACCGCACGCATTGGAACTCCGCCAACCTGCAACCGCAGGATCCGGTGACCCTGGGGCTCTGCTCTCAGACGGACCTCGACACCGAGGTCAGGAAGTCGGCCAAGCGGGTCGAACACGTACCGCAACCGGACGCTGGTGAGACGCTGTTGCCGACCGAAGTCACCACGTCGGCAGAGCAGCCGGAAGACGCCCAGCCGGATGTCGCGAACCAGGCAGACGAGGATGCGCGTATCCTTGAGCGGCTGCGCGGCCTATCCGGCGACGACGACGCGGTGTCGGAAGCAGACGAGGAAGTCGAGGACGAGAGCAGGAACGCTTGATCGCGTTCCCCGCCGGCACCCAACGTGAGGCGGCTTCTGCCACCCGGTAGAGACCATTGCCGAACGCGCGGGCCTCCGCTAGCGTCACCCGACTTCCAACGTGCGACTGCCGGGACGCCCTCCATGTACGTGAACCCCTATGCCCAGCATCTGGACAAAAACGAAGCCAACTACCAGCCGCTGACGCCTCTCACATTGCTCTCGCGCGCCGCCAGCGTTTATCCGGACTATCCGGCCATCATACATGGGGCGCTGCGCTATACGTGGTCGGAGTTCTACCGCCGCTCACGACAGCTCGCCTCGAGCCTCGCCCAGGCCTATGTTGGTCCCGGCGACACGGTGGCAGTGATGCTGGCGAATACTCCGGCGATGCTCGAGGCCCACCATGGTGTCCCGATGACTGGAGCCGTGCTCCTGTCGATCAACACGCGCCTCGATGCGGCCGTCATTGCCTTCCAGCTAGACCATTCGAACACCAAGGTGGTCATCATCGATCGCGAATTTGCACCGGTCATGGGCGAGGCCCTGCGAATGGCCAGGGTGAAGCCGCTCGTGATCGACTATGACGATCCGGAATTCGAGCAGGCGAACACGGCGCTCTCCTACAATGACTACGAGGACTTCGTGGCGAAGGGCGACCCAAATTTCGCATGGCGAATGCCGGCGGACGAGTGGGATGCAATCAGCTTGAACTATACGTCAGGCACGACCGGCAATCCCAAGGGAGTGGTTTACCACCACCGCGGCGCAGCGCTCATGTGCTACTCCAACGTATTGGCCGTGAACATGGCGCGCCATCCTGTCTATCTGTGGACACTGCCGATGTTCCACTGCAACGGCTGGTGCTTTCCTTGGACGATATCGGCCGTGATCGGCACCCACGTCTGCCTCCGGTGGGTGCGCGCCAACGCCATCTACGATGCGATCGTGGAGCACAAGGTTACGCACCTGTGCGGCGCGCCGATCGTCATGTCCACCCTTCTCGGCGCAGCCTCGGACGAAAAGCGGGCATTCGACCATCAGGTCGAGTTCGTGACTGCTGCCGCACCGCCACCCGAGGCTGTTCTCGCTGCCATGGCTGACGCGGGGTTCAACGTGACCCATGTCTACGGCCTGACCGAGGTCTACGGACCCGCCGTCGTCAACGAATGGCACGCAACCTGGAATGCTCTGGATGCCGCCAGCCGCGCCGCCAAGAAGGCTCGCCAAGGTGTCCGCTACACAGCCCTCGAGGATCTCACCGTACTCGATCCGGAATCGATGCGTCCCGTACCAGCAGACGGCGAGACTCTGGGCGAGGTCATGTTCCGCGGAAATATCGTCATGAAGGGCTATCTCAAGAACCCTGAAGCTACAGACACAGCGTTTGCCGGTGGCTGGTTCCACTCCGGCGACCTCGGCGTGCTCCATCCCGATGGGTACATCCAGCTCAAGGACCGCTCAAAGGACATCATCATTTCAGGTGGTGAGAACATATCGTCGATCGAGGTCGAAGACGTGCTCTACAAGCACCCGGCGATCGCCCATGCAGCAGTGGTCGCCAAGCCTGACGTGAAGTGGGGCGAGACCCCATGCGCGTTCGTCGAGTTGAGGGCCGGACAGCCGCCACCGACAGCCGAAGACGTCATTGCCTGGTGCAGGCAGCACCTAGCCTCGTACAAGTGTCCGCGAACCGTGGTTTTCCAGGATATCCCGAAAACGTCGACGGGAAAGATTCAGAAGTTCAAGCTCCGCGAGCAGGCCAAGGCACTCAACTGAACTCTTGTCCCAAGACACGCCACGCCATCTTCTGCATCAGGTTGCCCTAGCGCAGGATCCCGTTGCTTCTTCGCTCCGGTACACGGCTGCAGTGATAAAGGGGGGGCAGAAGCCTGACGACTGCAGAGCTTCTGCCGTTTGTCAGCTTCAGTGCAGAGTAGCTCTCAGACGTTCTATCTCGTCCTTCAATCGGAGCTTCTCACGTTTCCAACGGGTGATCTTGGAGTCGTCGGACGCAGCGTGCGCCGACTCTTCCGAGATCTTCTTCTCCAACGCCTTGTGCTTTTCCGTTAGCTCAGCAAGATGCGCATCAGCAGACATCAGCTCCTCCGGGGTTGGTTAACGAAGCATGGAAAGTGTGGCAGATGCGCCGCCAGTTGTCCAATCAATCACCCCACACGATTGATTACAGACTTCGGAAATCCATAGATTTTTATATCCATTGGCATAGGAAAGAATGGTTTTGGCCCTTCCCCAATCCCCAGTTCGCCTCAGGCCTCGGCGGGTTGCCCTTGCAAGCTCCTGAAAACCTCGCTAAGGCGTTGAATTAAGGACTGCTTTCAACTGCATACATCTACTAATGCAAGCGAACACGCCGCCGATGACAGAGCAAGAATTGCGCGAGGAGCTTACCAGACTCCGCCTGGAGCATCGCGAACTCGACGCTGCGATATCGGCGCTAGAGGGCCAGGCGGGAGCGGATCAGCTGCAGATCAAGCGCTTGAAAAAGCGCAAACTTCAGCTGAAGGACGAGATCTCCGGCGTCGAGGACCGCCTGCTTCCCGACATCATCGCATGAACCAGCATCCTCCAGTCCGCACGTCCAACGCCGACACTCGTACACATTCGGCCCCATGGAGAAGCTGACCGGACTTGCTCCCGGCGCGAACCTCCTGTAATTGGCTCCGTTTCCAGGCCCTGCTGCCAATGGCGAGATGACGCCGGCAATGGGCTTCAATCCGAAAGGCACGCGATGACCACCGCGCCGCTGGTCGCAATCATAATGGGAAGCCAGTCGGACTGGGCGACGATGCGGCACGCTGCCGAAGCACTTGCGGCCCTGGAAGTCCCATTTGAGACGCGAATCGTCTCTGCCCATCGGACGCCCGAACGCCTTTATGCGTTTGCCCGCGAGGCCAAGGAGCGCGGCCTCAAGATCATCATCGCCGGGGCCGGCGGTGCCGCCCATCTGCCCGGCATGACCGCCGCCATGACACCCCTTCCCGTTCTCGGAGTCCCCGTCGAGAGCAAAGCGCTGAAGGGCCGCGACAGCCTGCTGTCGATCGTACAGATGCCGGCTGGCATTCCGGTTGGGACGCTAGCCATCGGCACCGCCGGCGCCACCAATGCGGGACTGCTTGCGGCCCAGATCCTGGCCCTGAACGACAGCGCCCTGGCGCAACGGGTCGAGGACTGGCGCAAGGCACAGACAGATAGTGTGGCAGCTGCGCCCAAGGAGCTGGACTGACGTGCCGGCCGTCCTCGCCCCAGGCAGCACCGTTGGAATCCTCGGCGCCGGCCAACTCGGCCGCATGCTGGCCATGGCAGCGGCCCGTCTCGGGCTCAGGACGCACATTCTCTCCGACGAAACAGGGCCCGCCTTCGATGTAGCGCAGCAAACGACGCTGGCCTCCTTCGACGACCTCGATGCAATTCGCGCCTTCGCGCGCCAGGTGGACATCATCACATATGAGTTCGAGAACGTGCCGCTCGCTGCTGCCGCGGCGGCCAATGAGGTGACGCCCGTGCGTCCAGGCCCGCGGGCGCTCGAGATCGCGCAGGACCGCCTCGCTGAAAAGACGTTCGCGAAATCTCTCGGCCTCGAAACGCCGCCCTTCTATGCGATATCATCGCCCTCGGACTTCGATGCTGCCGCCGCCGAAACAGGCCTGCCAGCCATCCTCAAGACGCGCCGTCTCGGCTACGACGGCAAGGGCCAGGCGCGGATTGCGCGCGCCGGCGAACTCGAAGCCGGTTTCGAGAGCCTCGGCAGGCAGGCCTGCGTGCTGGAGGGGTTCGTTCGGTTCGACTACGAGATATCTGTGCTGGTGGTGCGCGACGTAGCCGGCAACGTCGCCTTCTACGACATACCGCTGAACACCCACGAGGCAGGTATACTGCGCCGATCCGTCGTACCGGCCCCGATCACCCCTGGAGAGCGACAGCGCGCGGAGGCAGCAGCCCGGAAGTTTGCCGACGCACTCGACTATGTCGGGCTGCTGGCCGTCGAAATGTTCGTCGTGCCCAACGGTGCCGACAAGCATGTGCTGATCAACGAGATCGCACCACGCGTGCACAACTCCGGCCACTGGACGATCGAAGCCTGCGCCGCGAGCCAGTTCGAAAACCACATCCGCGCCGTCGCCGGCTGGCCGCTCGCCTCGACAGCGCGCCACGCCGACGCCGAGATGGTGAACCTCATCGGCACCGAGGCCCACGACTGGCAACGCTTGGCGGCGGAGTGCGGCACGGCGTTGCATCTCTACGGCAAGAACGAAGCGCGCCCCGGCCGGAAGATGGGGCATGTAACGCGCCTCCATCCCCTTACGACACGCTGAACCCGATCTTGCGGCCGAGTGCGAGTTTGACTATGTTGCGCCCTCGCGTGCGCACGCGCGGTAATCCTGCACATTGGGGCGTAGCCAAGCGGTAAGGCAGCGGTTTTTGGTATCGCCATTCCCAGGTTCGAATCCTGGCGCCCCAGCCATTGCCGCTCCATCGGCTCCGTCCTAATCTTCCCCGGCGAGAGAAAACCAACGGGGAAGCGCCATGCCCACCGCCAGACACATCGAAACAGACGTCGCCATCATCGGGGC
>JBJOGJ010000068.1:0-15816 GCA_046048295.1 Pseudomonadota bacterium
TATCGGCCCGGATTTTGATCTCATCTTCGCTCCTTTACGGCTACGATGATCTCAAAATCCTCCACTCCCGATTCGCTTCAAAACGTCTCGTGAATGCTGACGGGGGACAACCGCGACAGTCAGTTTATTGCGCTGAATTCGGATTGCCTATTGCGAACCTGTTAGTGCGCAGCTTCCCAGTTATCGGCGGCCTTCGCGTCGACGTGGATCGGAACCGCGAGCGCGATGCGCGGCAAAGCCGCATGCTCCATGACTTCACGAACGACCTTGATTGCCTTGTCCGCTTTCGCTTCCGGAGCTTCGAAGATCAGCTCGTCATGGACCTGCAGGAGCATGCTGACATCGTCGAGTTTCTTGGCATCCAGTGCCTTTGGCATTCGAATCATCGCACGGCGAATTATGTCAGCGGCCGATCCCTGTATCGGCGCGTTGATAGCGGCCCGTTCGAGAAAACCGCGCATCGATGGATTGCGGGTGTTGATCTCGGGATAATGAATTTTTCGTCCAAAGATCGTTTCAACGTAGCCGTTCTCGTGGGCAAACTTTTTCGTCTGCTCCATGTAGTCGCGAATTCCGGGAAACCGCTCGAAGTATGTCTTGATGTATCCTGCCGCCTCCTCGCGCGATATGCCGAGCTGATTGGCCAGTCCGAACGCAGATATGCCATAGATGATACCGAAGTTGATCGCCTTCGCGCGCCGGCGGACTTCACCGGGCATGCCTTCGACCGGAACGCCGAACATTTCAGACGCCGTCATTGCATGGATGTCGAGCCCGTCGTCGAAGGCCTTCCTGAGTTGCGGAATGTCGGCGATGTGGGCGAGAACCCTGAGTTCGATCTGGCTGTAGTCCGCCGAGATGAGCTTGTGGCCTGAGCTGGCCACGAACGCCGTGCGGATGGCGCGGCCTTCGGATGTGCGGACGGGAATGTTCTGCAGGTTGGGCTCAGAGGAGGCGAGACGCCCGGTCGTCGTGGACGCCAGCGCGTAACTGGTGTGGATGCGCTTCGTGTCGGGATGTATGAAGCCGGGCAGTGCGTCGGTGTAGGTCGAGCGCAGCTTCGAGAGCTGGCGCCACTGCAGCATGGTATTGATCAGTTTCCTCGCGTCGTCAGGCACGTCCTCGTTGACGGCGAGATCGTCGAGCAAGCCCGCCCGCGTCTCCCACTGACCGGACTTGGTGCGCTTGCCGCCGGGCAGCTTCAGTGTGTCGAACAGGAACTCTCCGAGTTGCTTCGGTGAGCCGAGGTTGAATTTGTGGCCGGCGAGTTCGTAGACCTCCTCCTCGAGCCGTGCCGCCTGCTGTGCGAACTGGGACGACAGTCGCGACAGGATGGATCGGTCGACGTGGATGCCAGTTTTCTCCATGGCGACAATCACCGGCACCAGCGGCCGCTCGAGCGTCTCGTAGACGGTCACCATATGCTCGGCCACGAGTCGCGGCTTCAATACCATCGAGAGCCTCAGCGTGACGTCGGCGTCCTCCGCTGCGTATTCCGTCGCCTTGTCGATTGGAACGAGTGCGAAATTCTTCGCGCTCTTGCTGGCTCCCGGAGCGTGCGCGATGACCTTCGAAAACGGAATGCACGTGTGGTTGAGGTGGCGCAGCGACAGGTCGTCCATACCGTGGTTGCCGCGCCCGCCGTCGAGCACGTAGCTCATCAGCATAGTGTCGTCGATGGGCGCCACATCGATGCCGTAGCGTGCCATAAGCAGCAGGTCGAACTTGAGGTTCTGCCCGATCTTCATGGTCGAGCGATCCTCGAGCAGGGGCTTCAGGATATCAAGTGCCTGCCTGATCGGGATCTGCTGCCCAACGCCGCTGTCTTCGCCGAAGTCGAGTTCGCCGCCCGGCGCCTTGTGGCCGATGGGTACATAGCAGGCCTCTCCCGGGGCGACGGCCAGTGAAACGCCGACGAGGTCCGCCTGCATTGGATCGAGGCTCGTCGTTTCGGTATCGAATGCGACGCGACCATGCTCGAGCGCGCGTGCGACCCAGGCCTCCAGCACCTTCCCGTCCCTCACGGTCTCATAGCGGGAAAGGTCGAAGCCGGGAGCGAGCGCCTGCGCTCTCCAGTAGGCAACTCCGGCGCCCGGCGTACCGACACCACTGCCCCCTGAAGCAGTCTTATCCCTGCCGTTGCCCCTGGACGCGCCGCTGGCCGCCAGGCTGTCGCCGACCGACTTCTCGAGCATCGGCGGCGGATCTTCGCCCAGGGCCTCTGCGATCCGGCGCGTCAGCGTGTTGAACTCCATGAGCTGCAGGAACCCGAGCAGTTCCTTGCCGTCCGGTTCCCTGACGCCAAGTTCGTGCAGCATGTGAGCGACTGGCACATCCTGCTTGAGCCGCACGAGCTCCCGACTGATACGGGCCTGCTCGGCGAACTCGATCAGCCGCTCGCGTCGCTTCGGCTGTTTGATCTCTCCAGCCCGCTCGAGCAGCGTATCGAGGTCGCCGTAGGTGTTGATGAGCTCGGCCGCCGTCTTGATGCCGATCCCAGGCACGCCGGGCACGTTATCGATGCTGTCGCCGGCGAGCGATTGCACATCAACGACCTTATCCGGTCCGACACCGAACTTCTCGATCACCTCGTCACGACCGATCGTCTTGGACTTCATGCCGTCGAGCATGACGACACCTGGCTGTACGAGCTGCATCAGGTCCTTGTCGGACGAGACGATGGTGACGTCGCCGCCGGCCGCGACCGCCTGCCTTGCGTAGGTCGCGATGATATCGTCGGCCTCGTAGCCGTCCTGCTCGATGCAGGCGATGTTGAAGGCCTTGACCGCATCGCGGATGAGCGGGAACTGCGGAATAAGCTCTTCCGGCGCAGGCGGCCGGTTTGCCTTGTACTTGTCGTAGATCTCGTTGCGGAACGTCTCGCGACCGGCGTCGAAAACTACGGCGATGTGCGTCGGCCGGTCGGCGAGCTTCGAGGCGCCGAGCAGCTTCCAGATCATCTGGCAGAAGCCGTGCACTGCGCCGACCGGCAACCCGTCGGAAGGCCGCGTCAAGGGTGGCAGCGCATGGAAGGCGCGGAAGATGAAGCCCGACCCATCGACTAGGTAGATGTGGCTTCCCTTCTCGACCGGTACCGGCTCGCCCGATGGCACCGTACACTGTGCTGGGCCGGTTTCGGTATCGGGATCGGCGGAAGGAGAATTCTGTTTGTCGTTCATGGCCGGATCATACCTGCTCTGCTGACCTGGGTCAGTCCGATTTGGCGTCTGGATGACAGTCTGTGGATGCGTAGTAGGGCTTGATATCGATGAGGGGCGTGCCGTCCAGACAGTCTACCTTGCGCACCTTGAGGGTGCTGCCCTCGACGCCGAGCAATTCGACCACGCCCAGAGAGACGGGATTGGGCCTGACGGGCGAGCGAAGCGCAAATGTGCCACGCTTCTCGCCGAGATGCCGCGGTACCTGTGAGATGAGATCGCGCCGCGCCTCATGCATCCAGTAGAGCAGGATAACGTGCGAGAACTTTTCGATCCCTGCGAGCCCGGCGGCATAGCGCGGGTCGATCTCGACTGTGCCGATGGCCTCCGACTGCCGCGTGTTTTTAGGGCACTCCGAGCGCGATTTGAACGGAGTTCGGATGCGGCCGATGAAATAGAGGCCAGCATCATATTCCCCGGGAAGAGCGATCCGCTCCTCGCCCGCCCTGATGTCCTCATGCCCACTCATGACCGTCCTCCGAAAGATGAACATAAGCTGTACGGTGCGTTCAAAGTCCGTTCAACGCCACTCGTACGTTATGCCACGCCAAGGAGGAGTGATCCTCCCGTGAGAAGGAGGAGTCCCAATGTCCATCGCCAAGAGTACAACCGCCTGGCTCGTCGCCGCCGCGGTTGCCATCACCTCGACGCTACCCGCCAGCGCCCCCGCCGACGCGCAGGGCCGGCACGCCAAGAGCCGCGGCCACGTTGTCAATGCAGGGCGCAGCGCTGGTCCCCGTCGCGCCGCCCCCCGCCGAGCTGTCGCGCGCAGCTACGCTGCCCCGCGTCGCTCTGCTCGCGCAGGCGGCTTCGCCCGCAGTTTCGGCCCCCGCTATGCCGCCCGTCGCTACGTGGCACCCCGTCGCTACGTGGCGCACCGCCGGTACGCGGCCCCTCGTCGCGTCTACCGTCGCAGCTATGCAACCCCATACTACTACGCGCCACCCACCCGCTACTATGACGACAGGCCCTACTACTACGGCGGCGGCTACTATGACGACCGCTACTACTACCGCCGCAACAAGCGCCGCAACATCGGCAAGGCCATTGCCATCGGCGCCGGCCTGATCGCCTTGGGCATCATCGCGTCCCATCGTGGCCGTCGCGGACGCTGGTGACCACGGCATACTACGCACAATCGCCCGGCTCGGAATTTCTCCGGCCGGGCATTTTTACGTCATGGCATCCTAGGTTTCAGGAAATCGTGGCAACGAATGGCCTTCGGATGCCGAATATTATGAAGCGCGATAACAGAGGACGCGAAGATCAATCCGGAAGCAGCGTATTCGACCCTGGAGGAGTCGGCCGCCGCGATTGGTTCGACCGCGGCTACCGGCGGCGGTCCGATCTGCGATGCAACAGTTGCGCTCATGGCTCTCACGGGAACTGGGTCCCATCCATGGGCGCATGACAGGCATGCAGACCGCCTCGTTTGATGCGCATCAAGGCTTTCAGGGCCGACAGGGCGCCAAGTGTGACACAGGAATTCACGCGAACCTCAAGAGGTCTCAACATGTACAAGCACATGCTCATTGCCACCGACGGTTCCAGTGTCGGCCAGAAAGCCGTTGACCAGGGTTTCGAGCTCGCCAAGACGATCGGGGCAAAGGTCACCGTCGTCAAAGTCACCGAGATCTGGTCGGCACTCGATGTTGCGGCTGGCAGCGACACACTCTCGACCGTCGAAAAATTCGAGGCCCATCAGGCAAAGATCGCGCGCGACACACTCGAGCAAGTCAGTGCGCAGGCAAAGCAACTCGGGATCGATTGCGAGGTCATGCATGTCAAGGACAGCGCGCCGGCCGACGGCATCCTCAGGGCCGCCAATGAACGCGGTTGCGATATCATCGTAATGGGATCGCACGGGCGTCGCGGCTTCAAGAAACTCCTGCTCGGCAGTCAGGCCGTCGACGTGCTGACGCACGCGAAACTGCCGGTCCTGGTCTGCAGATAAGCTATAGCCTGTCACCTCAGGAACAGCGTGCATCTCCGTACGCAGGCATCAATACTCGCAGATGCCAAACGGAGATGCACCATGATTGCCTTCCTCATAATGATCCCCGCGCTGCTGTTCATGGGCGGCCTGCTGGCCGTCGCGGTAATATTCGCTGAAAACGACGACAGCGCAGCCGGCAAGGCCGCAATCATGCTGGCCGAGCGCCAAGCGTCCGTCTGCAATGGGACACTGGCAACACAGCAGCTTCAGAGCTGATCCAGTTTCTCGGTTTCGATCTTATCGATGCGCCACTGCTTTTCTTTGCCGATGCCCGGCGCCGTCTTGGCATCGGCGGCATGGATCATCTCGATTATGAGCACCTGCGTCGCCCGATCCTGGCTTTCCAGTACCGTGTAGTGCAACGCAAACTGCTTGCCACCCGTCGAGCAGGCTCCCGTGGCACGATAGATCGTCGAGGTCTTGGTCTGCTCCAACGGCCTGCGGGAGGTGGCGGATTTCTCATTGCACAGCCGCGCCTGATCGCCGAGAAGGTGCGCCAACTGGTCCTCGCCCTTTTTCGACGCGCCTTTGAGGATCATCATGCCGCCATAGGAATTCGGGCCATAGCTCCAATTCACTGGGAAATTCTTGAAGTAATTCCCACTCGCGGGCAGCAACTTGTAGGGCAGCTTGGAGCGGTTCAGGTAGGACAGCGCGTGGTCGAGGGTCTCGGCGCGCGTCAACTTGCGAACCTTGGCATTCGGTCGAGCACTAGAAGGCGGGGCCGCGAAAGCACCCTGGCTCGGCGATTGTGGCGCGCCGAATGCGCCGCCAGCACCGCCACGGCCGGCGAATGCACCGGAGCCTGCACGATAATGCGCCTTGAAGCAGCTGGCGACCTGAACCGTCGCGCCAAAGCTTCCCTTCAGGCTGTAAGCTGAACTGCCGGAGTTCGTGATCACCGACAGCCGGTTGCCGCGCATAAGCGCCTTCACCCTGTCTATGGCAGGGCCGAGATCGACAAACACGCTGCGCTTGTAGAAGCGTGCATTGGTGCTGGTGATGGTCCGCCCATCGACGACCAGCCGTACCGGCGTGTTGCCGGATCGCTCCGGCCAACCCGAGTGGTAGAACTGAATTACCCAAGCAGCGCGCTGCACGTAATAGATTATCGAGAAGCGCGTGCCGCTCTGGTACAGGCTTGAGGCCGAGCAGAACGTGAACTGCCCGGCATCATTGTAGCTGGCTATGATGTTCCACGACTGGTAGGTGCCGAATTTCACGGTGCGGGTGGCGGACGCCGGCAGCGCCCCCAGCAGCACGGCAAGACTCACAATAAGCAATCTGAAAAGCATCCGGGCCCTCCGCGCGATGCCGAAAGTCGTTCCACCATAGCAGGCATATGCCAGCCGGCAAAGCAAGCACGGCCCACTAGCATCAACGCCGGCTTAACCCCAGAATTCGCGCGCAACCTCGACAATGCGGGCGACCTTCGCGAACTGCTGATCGACGGTGAGGGCGTTGCCCGGCTCGGAACTCGAGAAGCCGCACTGCGGGCTCAGAGCCAGGCGGTCCTTGGGCACGAGTGCCGACGCTTCATCCAGACGGCGGAGAAGCGTCTCACGATCCTCCAGGTCCGCGACCTTGGTCGAGACCAGCCCCAGAACGACAACCTTGTCCTCCGGCAATGCTTTCAGCGGCTCGAACGTGCCGGCACGCGGACTGTCGAACTCCAGGAAATAGAACGAGGCGCGGATGCGCTTGAACAGGTAATCCGAAACGAGGTCATAGCCGCCGGATGCCTGCCAGTGCCCCGCCTGATTGCCGCGGCACAAATGAATACCGACGGACATCCCCTCGGGTGCGCCGTCGAGGACTGCATTGATAGCGTGGGCGTATATCTCCAGGAGCTTGCGCCAGTCGTCGCCGCGTTCCTCGAGGCCGTGCTGGATCTTCGGATCGACGAGCTTTGCGATCGCCGTATCGTCGAGCTGGAGGTAGCGGCAACCGGCTTCATGGAGCGCTCGCATCTCCTTGTGATAGGCGGCGACCAGATCGGCCCAAAAGGCGTCAAGACTGGGATATACGTCGGTCGAGATGTTGGCACGGCCGGCCCGCTGGTAGATGTAACAGGGTCCGGGCATCGTCGTCTTGGGCATTGCCTTTGTGGCGACGGACCTGAGGAAAGCGAAATTCTTCGCGTTGTCGGAACTCGTCCAGCGGATCTTGTCGCGAACGACCGGCACACGTGCCGTCCTCACTCCGCCCTTGCCATCGGAATAGGCAAAGTCGCCAAGGCCAACGTACTCGGCCGAAACGCCGGAGATTCCGGATGTGGTAAATACGTCGGAATATGTGCCCCGGCGCAACTCACCGTCGGTGCAGACGGGCAGTCCCAGTTCCTCCTGCCGGGCAACCAAGGCCCGGATCTCGCCGTCCTCGAATGTACGCAGATCCTCCGGCGAGAGCTTGCCTTCGCGGAATTCCGCGCGCTTCTCCTTCAGGGCAGGCGAGCGCAGAAAACTCCCGATGATCTCGGCACGGTAAGGGGGATTGTGCGGTGCGGACACGGGACTTCCTCCAGTGGTTTCGTTTGCTGGAGAGGAATAGCCGATGTCATCGGCTCCGTCACGCGGCACAGAACGGCCAGATCCTGTAAACTAGAGATTACAGGAAACGGCGATCGCCTCCTGCCCACTGCCGAGTGACTTGATCGTGCACTTCATGCCGACCTTGATGGCGTCCGGCCTGGCTGAACTCTCCGAGACCGAGACAAGGGTGCGTGTCGGTGAGACCTTGGCCTTGTACTCCTCGCCTTCTTCCTCGTCCTTGATCGACATGGTGCGCCCGTCGCTCGCGACGGCGGTCACGGGACCGGTTACCTCCTTCATGGCGATTTTTGCGCCGGCTTTCTTGGCCTTGTAGACCTGCGCGTCGTTGAGGCGTTCGATCATCGCCTTGCTGACCTTGGAGATCTTGCTGACCAAGGCCTGGAGCTCGGCACCGTTCACCGCTGTTACCTCGCGCTTCTGCAGCTTTGCGTCAGCAAGCAAAGCCTTGTCGGAGACCATTTTCTCGAATGCCGTACGCAGTGCCTTCACCCGATCTGCCGGGACAGAGGGCGGCGCAAGAAAAGGGCGGCCCATGACAAGACGCGATTCGTTTAGCGCCATCATCGCCTTCATCTCCTCCCCTTCGGCGAGATCAAGCGCCAGGGGAATTGCCGGCAGATCCGGATGCTTGCTGGTCGAGGTCTGGATCAGGATGTTGATCTTGCGGTTCTTGAACCAGTCGGCGTTGCGGGACTTCAGGGACGAGTACGATGAGCAGGTTCCCTCCACCTCGCCGCTCTCGATGGCCAGGGTAATGGCTGTGGAAGAGTTGTAGCCGGAGACGATGTCGAAGTTGGTGCCGAGTGTGTTGTTGAGGAACGCCGGTACCAGTTCGGTGTCGTTGGGGCCGCTGCCACCAATGACCAGAGGCTTCTGCAGCAGGTCCTTGAACGACTTTATCTCGGACTGGTGCCAAGCGACGCAGACCGTAACCTCGTTGTTCATCGATCCGAGCCAGTTGAACTTCGAGGCGACGAACTTCGCCCGCTTGTCGCCAAGGATCTGGGAAAGCGCTACGAGCCTCTGGACGCCACCGATGACGCTGCCATCCTTTGGCGCTACGTTGTAGAGGTGATTGGTCGCCTTGAGGCCGCCCGTGCCCGGCATGTTCTCGACGACGGCACTCGGATTGCCTGGAATGTGCCGGCCGATGTGCTTGGCGAGCAGCTGAGCGTAGGAATCGTAGCCGCCGCCGGCGCCGGAACTCACGATCACCTTGATCTCGCGCCCCTTGTAGAACCCGGAAACGTCCGCCTCCGACGGCGTGACCAGTGTGACTGCAAGGGCTGCGGCTGCCATGACCGGCAAGAGCAGGCGACCATTCACGTTGTATTTGGGTGCTGGCATCGACATGGGGCTGGCTCCGTCAGGAAACTGAACTCCGATCAGGTTTTGCCACACCTGCACCCAAAAACGGGCAAGAAAAAAGCAAGGGCACGCCTCAGGCACGCCCTTGCTTCATTATCTCAGGGTCGAAGAGACCGGCCGTTACTTGCAGTCGATGTTTGCGGCTTCCTCGCCATTGGCGGGTGCCTTGACGGTGCAGGTCATGCCGACCTTGAAGTCGCCGCGCTTGCCCTCCTTGCCGGCGACCATGATCTTGGTTCGCGAGCCCGAGACACTGGCCTTGAAGGCCTTGCCGTCCTTGCCCTTCACGACGATCGAGCGGCCGCCCTTGATGATCTCGCTGATCGAGCCGGTCACGGACTCGAGCTGGACCTTGGCTTTGCCCTTGGTACCCTTGTAGATCAACAGCTCATCAAGCTTGGCGATCAGCTTCTTGTCGGTGTTGGAGACTCGCTCGATCAGCGCCTGGACATCCTCACCGCTCACCGGGGTGACCTCGCGCTCCTGGGACTTCACCTTCTTGAGGAATTCCGCGTCCTTCATGGTTGCCATGAAGGCCTTGCGCAAAGCCGCAACGCGCTCCTTGGGCACTCCTGGCGGCGCCATGAACGGACGGCCGATCTCAAGTCGAGCGTCATTCAGCTCGAGAATAGCCTTGGTCTCAGGATCCTTGGCCATATCGAGTGCGAGCGGGACATTCGGCAGATCCGGGTGCTTCCTGGTCGACATCTGGACAAGAATGTTGATCTTGTCCTTTTCGAACCAGTCCGAGTTACGAGACCGCAGGGAGCCGTAAGAGGAGCACAGGGCCTGCACCTCTCCGCGCTCCATGGCCAGCGTGATCGCCGTCGATGACGGGTAGCCCGAAATGATCTTGAACTTGGTGCCAAAGATGTTGTTCATGATTGCGGGCGCCGTCTCGGTATCATTCGGGCCGCTGCCGCCGACGATCAATTCCTTCTCCATGACATCCTGGATCGTCTTGAAGCCCGTGGTCTTCATGGTCGAGCAGATGGTCACCTCATTGTTGGCAGAACCGATCCAATTGAACTTGTTGGCCACGAACTGCGGCCCCTTCTTGCCGAAGATCTCGAGGAACGGAACCGTTCGCTGGACCATGGCGAACACCGTGCCATCCTTGGGCGCCACGTTGTACAACCAGTTCGCAGCACGTACGCCGCCAGCGCCCGGCATGTTCTGGACGATGATATTGGGCTTGCCGGGGATGTATTCTCCCATGCGGCCAGCGAGCAGCCGTGCATAAGCGTCATAGCCGCCACCGGCGCCTGAGCTCACTATGATCTTGACCTCTTTGTCCTTGTAAAAATCTGCAACCTTATCGGCGCCCAGCGCAGGGCCGCCGAGCATAACGACGGATGTTGCAGCAATTCCAGCGACTTTCGCTTTCGAAAGCTTCATTTCGCCTAGTCTCCCTTGTCTCTTCCCGTTCTATTTCGGGCTCTATTGAGGGCGATAGCCTAACATTATTGCCCCCCCTTGAAGTAACCGTGAGATTTCATAAGAGTTTTTACTTAGTAATAATGTCCAAAGCCGACGCGATCACCATCGCAGCACCGTGCGCTGCGAGCCGGGCTTCTCGCAGTCTTTCTGGACAGGCCGGAAGCGGGTACTCGATACATTGCGCTTGACCGCCGGCTCGGCCACGGCTATCAGCCGTCATCGGAGTTACCCCGTGGTGATTTGGCCGGTCGGCTTGCAGCCACGTAAAACAATTCGCTAAAAGGCCGCGCGCATCCTCCTGGCCCGTGCGCCGGCTTTTGTCCGGCAACTTGCAACGGGGGCCAGCACAAGGGACCGAGGCCAAGCCCGGAGCGCGCAATGAAAGACGAAAAGACCGACAATCCCCACCGCTTCAGCCCAGAAACGCTGCTCGTTCATGGCGGCACCCTGCGGTCGCAATTCGGCGAGACGTCCGAGGCATTGTTCCTGACTCAGGGGTTCGTCTACGACACCGCCGAGCAGGCCGAGGCCCGTTTCAAGGACCTGGATCCCGGCTTCATCTACTCACGGTTCTCCAATCCGACCATCAGCATGTTCGAGGAGCGGATGCGGCTGCTCGAAGGCGCCGAGGCCGCTCGCGCGACGGCGACCGGCATGGCCGCAGTCACGGCGTCGATGCTGTCCTTCCTCAGGGCTGGCGACCATGTCGTGGCCGCGAAGGCGCTGTTCGGCTCATGCCGCTACATCGTCGAGGACCTGTGTCCACGGTTCGGCATAACGTCGACACTCGTCGACGGCAAAGATCTCAATGCCTGGCGGAAGGCTGTGCTGCCCAACACCAGGGCGTTCTTCTTCGAGACACCTGCCAATCCGACGCTCGACCTGGTCGATATCCGTGGCGTTTCCGACATCGCCCACAACGCCGGCGCGCTGGTCATCGTCGACAATGTCTTCGCGACGCCGATGTTGCAGAAGCCACTCGCATTCGGTGCCGATATCGTCGTCTATTCGGCGACCAAGCACGTGGACGGCCAAGGTCGCTGCCTGGGCGGAATGGTTCTCTGTTCGGAGAAGTTCTGCAAGGATCACCTGCATACCTTCATGCGCCAAACGGGGCCGAGCATCTCGCCTTTCAATGCCTGGGTCATGCTCAAGAGCCTGGAAACGTTGCCCATACGCATCAAGGCTCAATGCGAGACGGCGGCGCGGCTCGCCGATCATGTGGCCGGTCTCGACGGCGTCTCGCGGATGCTCTACTGCGGCCGCGCGGATCATCCTCAGGCAGAGCTTGCGCGTCGGCAGATGAGTGGCGGGGGGCAGGTATTCGTGTTCGATGTTGCAGGAGGCAAGGCCGGCGCATTCCGCTTCATGAATGCCTTGAAGCTGATCCGCATCACCAACAATCTCGGTGACGCGAAGAGTCTCGTCACGCATCCGGCAACGACGACGCACCAGCGGCTTTCGCCGGAGGCGCGTGCAGAGGCCGGAATCGGGGACGGCATGGTGCGGATCTCAGTCGGACTGGAGGCATATGAGGATCTCGCATGGGATATTGAACAAGCGTTATCCGCGGCCTTATAGTAACCCTGATTTTCGAAGGCGAATTAACGGCAATTCGACCCGATTGCTGACGGCGGAATGCGAACTGCGTTTAATGCCGCGCAACACGGGGTTAAGAGCAATGAGCGGTGAAATAATCCGCGGCGCGGGGCGGTCTTCCATCTCACGCCGGGGCGCCGCATCCCTGATCGTTTGGAAACGATTGAAATGTACGAAGCGACCACGCGCGGGATCAAGGTTTCGGTCCTGCCGGAATATGTCGAGCAACAATCCGATCCGGAAGACGACTATTACTTCTGGGCCTATACCGTGACGATTGCCAACCACGGTTCGGAGTCGGTGCAGCTCAAGACGCGCTACTGGAAGATTACCGATGCCAATGGCCTTCTGCAGGAGGTCAGGGGACCCGGCGTCGTGGGCAAGACGCCCGTGCTCGCGCCAGGAGAGAGCTTCACATACACCTCCGGGTGCCCGCTGAGGACTGAGCAGGGCTTTATGGTCGGGACATACCAGATGGAGAACGAGGCGGGCGAGGTCTTCGACATCGACATCCCGGCCTTCTCGCTCGACCGGCCCGACAGCGACCTCCGTCCGAACTGAGGCAGCAGCTTACCGGCTTCAACCGGACAGGTCCTTCGCCTCGAAGCGATAGGACGTATTGCAGAACTCGCACTTCACCGACCACGCGCCATCCGGCTCCTTCAAATCATCGAGTTCATCCGTTCCGAAGGTTCTCAGCAGCGTCTCGACGCGTTCTCGAGAGCACCGGCAGTAGAACTCGAGCGGGACAGGCGGAAACGACATTACTTCCTCTTCCGCGAATAGCCGATAGAGCAGCCGGTCGGCTGCCAGCATAGGGTCGAGCAGTTCGTGGTACTCGACGGTCGAGGCGAGCGCCTTGACCCGTTGCCAGTCCTCGCTGTCCTCCGGGTCCGATTCATCATCTATGTCGGCAGGCCGCTGCAGGCCGCCGACGTCCACCGGCAGGTGCTGAACAATGATGCCACCAACGCACCAGCGCCACGGGCGCTCTGCCCCGTGCTGCTGCTCGGCTGCGCGCGGGCCATAGAGCTTCGCCACTGCCAGGCGAATGAATGTCGGTATCTGCTCTGACTGGCGAAAATAAGTGTGCGCTGCATCCGTCAACGTCACATTGTCGAGTGGCACGATCCCTTGATGGCGGACGCTGTCGCCGCCCTTGTCAATCGTGAGCGCAAGGTGGCCGGAACCCAGAAGCGCACCGCCGCCATCGGCGCCTGCTCCCAGGGAGGCGACCTTGGCTGCGTCGAAGCCGGCGTAACCGCGAATCCTGCCCGGCGCTTCAAAATTGACCACGATCATCGAGACCGGGCCGTCGGTCTGCGTCTGAACGATCAGTTTTCCGGAAGAGCCTAGCACCGCCCCCAGCAATGCAGTCAGCCCCAGAGCCTCACCGAGCGCTGCGCAGACCGTATCAGGGTAGGCGTGGCCCTGAAGTATCCTGTCTGCAAGGCCTGTCAGGCGGACGACGCGGCCCTGAGCATGCGACTTCACCGTGCGGAAGGCCTTGACGAAGTCACCCGGATCTCCCGGGCGGTCACCGCCATCGTTGCCAGCCGCCCCAGCCATCAGCCTGCTCCAAGACACCAGGCGAGGATTGCCTTCTGGGCATGCAGCCTATTCTCAGCCTCGTCGAACACTACTGACTGTGGCCCGTCGATGACCTCCTCCGAGACCTCGTGGCCACGATATGCCGGGAGACAGTGCATGAAGATCGCATCCTTCGCCGCGTGCCCCATGAGCTTCGGGGTCACGGCGTAAGGTGCAAAGAGCTTGCGACGTCGGGCTCCATCTGTGTGCCCCATGGACACCCAGGTGTCAGTGATGACGCAGTCGGCGCCACTCACCGCGGCGACGGCGTCGGTCGTCAAAGTGATCGGTCGGCCTTTGTCGCGGGCCCAAGCAAGCAGTGTCGCTTCCGGAGCCAGCTCCACGGGGCAGGCCAAATGAAAGTCGATGCCGAGCAGTACCGATGCGTGGATCCAAGACGCCGCGACGTTGTTGCCGTCTCCGACCCAGGCGATCTTGCGTCCCTCGACAGGGCCCTTGAACTCCTCGAATGTCATGAGGTCGGCCACCACCTGGCAGGGATGGCTGCGATCGGTAAGTCCGTTGATGACGGGGACACCTGAGTTGGCAGCAAGCTCCAACAAATTGGCGTGGTCGTTGGCGCGCAGCATGATGGCGTCGACATAGCGCGACAATACGCGGGCCGTATCATCGATCGCCTCGCCGCGCCCGAGCTGGAGATCCGAGTTGTTGAGGACGATGGTCTGGCCACCGAGCTGGCGCATGGCAACGTCGAATGAGACGCGCGTGCGGGTGGACGGCTTCTCGAAGATCATCATCAGCGTCTTGCTGGATGCATCCTTGACGCCGAGACCTTTGGGTATCGTTCGTCCCGCCCTTTTCATGGCATGTGCATTATCGACCAGCTTGCGGAGGAGCGCCGGCTCGATCCGATCCAAATCAAGAAAGTGCCTGATGCCCGCTCTTGCTACGGGGGGGGCGCCGGCAACAGCTGCCGTCTCGTACTTGTTCATTGCGTCTTCCCTGCAATCCTTGCCAGGGCCCTCGACAACCGGTCCGCCGCCTCGACGATCTCCGTATCGGCAACGATCAAAGGCGGCAGCAGCCGCGCCACGTTCTCTCCGGCGGCAACCACGAGCAGGCGCTCGTCCCTACATGCCGCAACGACGTCCGCCACCGGCAATGCGACGCGAATGCCCCTGAGCAACCCCTGGCCCCGCACCTCCTCGATCAGGCCCGGATTTTCGTCGCTGACACGCGCCAGCTCTTGGGACAGCCGCAGGCTCGCGGCTTCGACGCCGGCAAGGAAGCCCGGCTCCATAACGGCATCGAGCACGGCCCCTGCTACGGCCATGGCAAGCGGATTGCCGCCGAACGTCGAGCCATGTGTGCCGGGCGACAACGCTGCCGCCACGGCTTCAGTGGCGAGGAAGGCGCCGACTGGAAAGCCGCCGCCTATGCCCTTTGCTATGGCCATCACGTCCGGCGTAACACCGGCATGCTCGTAAGCGAAGAGGCGGCCCGTACGTCCGACGCCGGTCTGCACCTCGTCGAGCACCATGAGCAGGCCGTGGGCATCGCAGAGATCGCGAACGAGACGCAGGAATACCGGATCGACGACGCGAACACCGCCCTCACCCTGCACCGGTTCGATCATTATCGCCGCCGTTTCAGGGCCGATGGCGGCGCGCAACGCCGCCTCATCGTGCAGGGGCACGTGGTCAAAACCTGGCGCGGGCGGACCGAAGCCTTCGAGATAGCGCGCGTTTCCGGCCGCCGCGATCGTCGCCAGCGTGCGGCCGTGAAAAGCGCCTTCGAAACATACGATCCGATAGCGCTCCGGCCGACCATTCACAAAGTGGTACCGCCTGGCAAGCTTGATCGCGCCTTCGCATGCCTCGGCGCCGGAATTACAAAAGAACACGCGATCGGCGAACGTCGCCTCGCAGAGGCGCTCTGCGACCTTCTCCTGTCCTGCGACCCGATAGAGGTTAGAGGTGTGCCAGAGCCTGCCGGCCTGCTCGGCCAAAACTGCTGCCAGGCGGGGATGTGCATGCCCCAGCGCATTGACTGCCACGCCACTTGCAAAATCGAGGTAGCGATCGCCTTTCAC
>JBJOGJ010000069.1:0-15798 GCA_046048295.1 Pseudomonadota bacterium
TCGACGATGACGATCGAGGTTGCTGTCTCGGCAACGATATAGGTGTCATGCAGTTGGGCGCGTGCAGCGCCAAGCGGATGCTGCGACATCTCCGCCGTCACGGTCGAGACGGCTGCCGAGGTATCGGCGGACGGCATGTCGAGCACATCGAAGGGCGCCTGCATGGTCTCGGCAAGACCGAACGGGATGGACGTGCTGCGGTTGTGGTACGGAGAGGGCGCTGGCGGGGTACCTTGCACGGGTTGGTATGCCGGTTGCGCCAGGGACTGCCGCCGCCTGAGCGCGTCAATCGTGGCCAGGCCGCCAGCACTCGTCGCCCTGTGGCCGGCACCTTCGAGTGCATGGCGGAGTGCGCCGATGAGCAGCGAACGTACGGTTGCCTGGTCACGGAAGCGCACCTCTGTCTTGGCCGGATGTACGTTCACGTCCAGTTCCTTTGGCGGCAGCTCGATGAAAATGGCGAGCATTGGATTGCGCCCGCGCGGGACCATGTCGCCGTAGGCAGCCCGCACGGTCCCGACGAGCATCTTGTCTCGCACGGGGCGGCCATTGACGAACAGGAACTGATAGGCGGTATCGTTGCGGTTGAGCGTCGGCAGGCCGGCGAAGCCCTTGATCGTCACGCCGTCGCGGGCGGCATCTATCGAGAGCGCGTCGGTCATGAATTCTCGTCCCATGATGCGGCCGAGGCGCGCGAGCATGCCTTCTGGATCGCGTCCTGTCGCGGGCAGGACGAGGCCGGCGCGTTCCCCGGTCGTCAAGGTGAAATGAATTTCGGGGTGGGCCATGGCGAGTCGCTTCACGACGTCGGAAATCGCCATGTTCTCGGCACGCTCGGATTTCAGGAACTTGAGGCGAGCCGGGGTGGCAGAGAAAAGGTCCTGCACCTCGATCCTCGTGCCGGCGTTGAGCGCTGCCGGCTTGACGGGTTGCTTGTCGCCTCTATCTACGACGATCTCGAATGCGTCCGGTGCCGCGTGAAACCGCGACTGGATGCTCAGCCGGGCGATGGAGCCGATCGAGGGCAATGCCTCGCCCCTGAATCCGAGGTGGCGGATGTTGAAGAGGTCTTCCTCGTCCAGCTTGGAAGTGGCATGGCGCTCCACGGCCAGCGGCAGGTCGTCCCTGGCGATGCCGCAGCCGTTGTCGACGACCCGCACCAGCGAGATGCCGCCTTGTACTGTTACGACTTCAATCCTCGTTGCCCCGGCATCGATGGCGTTCTCGACAAGCTCCTTCACAACGCTCGAAGGGCGTTCTACGACCTCGCCGGCCGCGATCCTGTTGATTGTCTGAGGCGAGAGCTGCCGGATCACCACGTGCGCCATCCTTTGCGTCGGGTCGGCTTCCTTCCGCAATCGGTCGAGCGGAGGCGAATCGCCCGATCACCAGGTTGGCAGCATGCCACCGCCCCTTGGAAGGTCAACCTGCCACGATGCGATTTTCGCAGCGGAGTTGTGTCCTATCGCCGGGTAGGCGGCAGTTGTCCATTAGCCGGGAGAGCCCTTCAGGTTCTTCGGCTTGCCGACGATCACGACGATCAGATCATCGGTCTTCATCAGCATCTTGCCGACACGTTTCACGTCTTCGAGCGTCACCGCCTCGACTTCCTTGTTCCGCCGGTTGACGTAGTCGATACCGAGGTCTTCGGTCTGGATCGCAAGCAGCTGGCTGGCAATCTTGGTGCTGGTGTCAAAGCGCAACGCGTACGACCCGGTCAGATAGTTCTTGGCGTCCTCGAGTTCCTTGGCGGTCGGCCCTTCGGTTGCGACCTGGGTCAACTGGGCCTTTATGACATCGAGCGACTGGCCGATTTCCTCGTTCTTCGTGGCGACTGCGCCAAGCATGATCGAGGCATGACGGAACGGTGCAAGCTGGCTGTATACGGAATAGGCAAGGCCGCGCTTCTCTCGCACTTCCTCCATGAGCCGCGAGGAGAAGCCGCCGCCGCCGATGATGTGATTGAGTACGAAGGCCGGCACGAAGTCGGGATGCTTGCGGGGCAGCGCTGCAAAACCGAAGCGCGCCACCGACTGAGGGACATCCATTTCGATGACCTTCTGGATTCCGCCTTTCGCAGGCGCGACTTCCGGCACCGCCACAAGTTCCGCCTTCTCGGGAAGATCGCCGAACACCTGATCGAGCAGTGTGCCGAGCGTCTTTGCATCGATGTCGCCAACAACTGCTACCTTCAGCGTGTTGCGCGCGAACACGCGCTTGCGGAGGGCTTCGAGATCGCCCTTCTTGATCGCTTTGACGCTCTCGACGGTGCCGGATCCCGGCCTGCCGTAGGGATGGTCGGGGAATGCTGCCGCATCCCATGCCTTGCCCGCGACCCGGCCCGGATCGCGCTCGGCGAAAGCGATGCTCGTGAGCAGTTGCTTACGAATACGCTCGACCGCATCAGCGTCGAAGCGTGGCTTGTTGAGGGCAAGTCGGAGCATTTCGACCGCAGCATCGCGATTGTCGGTCAGAGTCGAAAAGCGGCCGTAGAACCAATCCGTGCCTTCCTCGAAGCCCATCTTGATCGCCAGATCCTCGATGCGCTCCTGGAACGCCTGGGCGTTGAGGTCGCCTGCACCTTCGTCCAGCATCGCAGAAAGGAAGTTGGCGGTTCCTTCCTTCCCCGCCGGGTCCTGGCTGTTGCCTCCCTGGAACGCAAATCGCATCGCAAAGAGTGGTACCGAGTGATCCTCGACCAGCCATGCCTTTATGCCGCCCGGGCTTTTCACCTCTTGGATATTCATTTTGCGTTCCGACGGTCCTTTGACTGTGAGCATGGAATCGGTGCCGCGCGGCGCGTTCGAGGGCCAGAGTGTGGCTCCTACTGCCGGCAGGAGAAGCGCGATGGCAAGCAGGGAGAGGCCGAGTGTTTTCAGCTTGCCCGAGGAACTGGAGGAGGTCATCGCTACAAGTCCTTCCGCTCAGCTACGCGATTTTGCTGCTGGAGCTGCCGTCTCCTTGCCCGGAGGCTTGTGGGAAATCACTTCTGGCTGTTCCGGAACCATATGGCCGGTCACGGAACGGCGCACGTCGAGCCATTTGGCTGCTGCCGACTTCACGTCGTCGAGGGTCACCTTGCGTATGCGATCCGGTCGTGCCTCGATGTCTTCGATCTTCTGGCCGACCGTCAGCGCCCAAGCATAACGATAGGCGAGTTTCGACTGGCTGTCTGTCTCGTAGATGTATTCAGCCAGGTAGCGCTTGCGGGCGCGGTCGAGTTCCGTCTGGGTGATACCGTTGCGCCGGAGGTCGGCAATTACGGTGTCGATTGCAGCCTCTACCTCGGCGAGGGTATGTCCCTCAGTGGGAATGGCGTACAGGCTTGCCGTGCTCGAGTCGCGGCTGTAGGTGCCGTAGTAGCCGCCTGCGTCGGCTGCAATCTTCTGCTCGACGACGAGCTTCCTGTACAATCGGCTCGTGCTGCCACCGCCAGCCACGCGCATGAGAAGCTGCAGCGCTTCGGCCTCGCCGGGGGCAGCGGTCAGGTAGCTCGGTGTGAGATACTCGCGGTAGATCATCGGGCGGCCGGCACGCGGATCCTTGAGTTCGACGCGGCGGGCGGCACGCTGGGGCGGCTCTTCCGGGCGGGAGCGCTGCTTGATCGCCGGATTTGCCGGCAACTTGCCGAACGTCTCCTCGGCCAGCTTCTTGACTTCATCCAGCGTGACGTCACCGCCAACGACGAGGATCGCGTTGTTGGGCGCGTAGTACTGCTTGTAGAAGTCGAGAGCGTCCTTGCGGTTGAGCTGTGCAATTTCGTGCTGCCAGCCGATGACCGGCGTGCCGTATGGGTGTGCCAGATAGAGCGCCGCGCTCATCTGCTCATCGAGGATGGCGGATGGATTGTTCTCGACGCGGGAACGCCGCTCCTCGAGGATGACGTCGCGCTCGGTCAATACTTCCTTTTCGGTGAGGCGAAGGTTCACCATGCGGTCTGCCTCCATCTTCATTACGATGGGAAGCCGGTTGCTAGCGATCTCCTGATAGTAGGCCGTGACGTCCTGGCTCGTGAAGGCATTGTCGCGCCCGCCCATCCGCGAGACGATTTTCGAAAACTCGCCGGACGCGATCTTCTCAGTCGACTTGAACATGAGGTGCTCGAGGAAATGGGCGATGCCGGATTTTCCCGTTGGCTCGTCGGCGGCTCCGACCTTGTACCACACCATGTGCGTGACGACGGGTGCCCGGTGATCCTCGACGACAACGATCTGCATGCCATTGGCGAGCGCTGCGGTCTTGACGCGTTTGTCGTCGGCGGCACGCGTAGCGTTATCGGAGAATGCGAGCATGGCTAGGATAACCACAGTTAGTGTTGTCAGGAAAACCGTCGCGCGGCGGAGCATGCGTATCGTTCCTCAGCACAGGAGCCTGTTCGAAATTCGCCGGGAAGGGATTGGTCGGCTTGACCCGGAGCGTCAGCCTAACATGTCGGTGACCGAGCCACCTATGTCAAACCCAAGCGGTGGCGGAAATAAGTCAATCCAGCCGCAGGGTCCAATTAACAAATGGTAATACGGGGTTACTGCCCGCTGGCGCCGGGCTGTGTAGTATTGACGTTCAGCATGTCGAGTATGGAGCTTTCGCAGCGGCCGAGCGGGCCCATGACGACATCGCCCTCGGGATTGTCGACCTTGGCCCGGAGCAGCGCCTTCTTGCAGAATTCATCATGCGCCTTGCGCTGCGCGGCTGCAGCGGCAACCTGGCGCTCCTCGGGATCTACGGGCCAGGAGGGGTCGGCATGGGCAGATTGTGCTGGTGCGGTTCCTGGAGGCGGCAACTTGTTCGTCGACGGCGGCACGACGAGGCCGGCACGGTTGGGAATCTTCGGGTCGCCTCGACGCGCGGAGGTTCCGGAAACACCCATGACATCGAAGATGGCGCCATTGAGCTCGACGTCTGCACCGCAGCCGGTCAGCAGCGTGGCGCTGCAGCACAAAGCGGCAAACGCAGCCTTCAACCCCCTCGTAGCAGGCATCGCTGTCTGTCTCCAATGTCTGGCGCCACGTGCCAGGAGTTCACTTAGACTACCCCGACGCAGCTCGTTAGGACGCCTTTGCGGCGCCATTACGACTCGACCAGAACGAGTCGTACAACAGTCCGATCACCCCGGCAACGATTGCCACGTCGGCAATGTTGAATACGTACCAGGAATAGCCGAAAGCGTGCAGCTGGATGTAGTCGGCTACGCCACCGAGGTACAGGCGATCGATGGCATTCGAGATGGCCCCACCGATGATGAGACCGATGCTGGCGGCCATGATTCGGTTGGTCGCGCCGCGGGCCAGCCAAACCGCAAGCGCAATTGCGGCGACAAAGGCGAACGAAGCCAACAGGAGCTGACCTTCCCTGGAGTGCTGGGTGAGAAGCCCGTAGCTGATGCCCTTGTTCAATGTAAAGTTGAAATTCAAGAAGGGCGTGATGGCGACCACGCCCTTCTCGATCAGGCGGTAGACCTCGAGGGTCCACCACTTGTGAAGCTGGTCGATGATGAGCGTGGCCGCCGCCAATCCGAGTCCGAGTTTCGAGTAGGGGCCCCAGAGCCAGCCCGACTTCATCGTCGATTCCATGGCGGTCATCAGTCCTTACTTGTTGGCCGAGCGTGCATCGAATTCGCGCATGGCGGCTGCGTCGCGTTTCGAGAGGTCGGGGTAGCCGGGGTCCGTGCCGACATCCGCGACGATGCGCCACGAGCGTGCGCATCGTCTCCCTTCGGCCTTCGCAGGCACGACGGCGACCCCGGCCACTTCGTCGAGACGGAAAGCGTCTGCCGGGGCTGGCTCACCGGTAATGGTGATGCCGGAGGTGATACAGATCTCAGCGAAGTCGACCGCTTCGACGAGGGACCTCAATTCGGCATCCTGGATATGAACAATGGGAGCGGCTTCGAGGCTCGACCCGATCGTCTTGTTCGTCCGTTCGATTTCGAGCGCACCAGTGACGACGCGACGGACGCGACGAATTCTGTCCCAACGGGAATCCAAGGCGTCGTCACGCCAGTCGGCGGAAACTTCCGGGAACGTCTCCAGATGTACAGAAGCATCATCGGACGGGTAGCGCGAGAGCCAGGTTTCCTCAGCCGTGAACACAAGGATCGGGGCGAGCCACAGCGTCACGCAGCGGAAGATGTGCTCGATGGTGGAAAGCGCCGCCCGCCGCTTCTCGCTCGAATAGGCCTCGCAGTAGAGTGCGTCCTTGCGAACGTCGAAGTAGAACGCGGAAAGGTCGGTATTCAGGAACTGCGATAGGAGCGAGACGACACGCTTGTAGTCGTATCGCTCGTAGGCCTGGCGGATGTCACCGTCCAGCTCCGCCAAGCGGTGCAGCATCACACGCTCGAGTTCGGGCAGCTTCGACGTTTCCACGGCGAACGAGGCTTCGTAGTGGTTGAGCGTACCGAGCATCCAGCGCAGCGTGTTGCGGATCTTGCGGTAGGTCTCGACGAACGTTTTCAGGATCTCCGGGCCGATCCTGAGATCGTCGGAATAATCGGACGCAGCGACCCAGAGGCGGAGGATATCGGCGCCGGAGTTCTTGATCACGTCCTGGGGAGCAGTCACGTTGCCGAGCGACTTCGACATCTTCTGCCCCTTCTCGTCGAGGACGAAGCCGTGGGTCAGGACCACGTCGTAGGGCGCATGGCCGCGCGTGCCGCAGCTTTCGAGCAACGAGGACTGGAACCAACCGCGATGCTGGTCGGAACCTTCCAGATACATCACACGGTCATTGCCGCCGGCGATGCCGCGCCGGATGCCGGCGAGCGACGGGAAGTGCTTCGGGTCCTCGAGTGTGAAGGCGTGCGTCGAGCCGGAATCGAACCAGACGTCGAGAATGTCGCGCACCTGCTCCCAGTCGGACGGGGTCTTGACGAGGCCATCGAGAAAACGCTCCCGCGCGCCTTCCTCGAACCAGACGTCGGCACCCTTCTTGGCGAATGCGTCTTGAATACGGGCGATGAGCTTGTCCGAATCCGGAAACTTGTCGGATGGGATGATCTGGCCGGTTTCCTTGTGCACGAACACGCAGATCGGCACGCCCCACGCCCTCTGGCGCGAGACGACCCAGTCTGGCTTGCTCTCGATCATGCCGTTGATGCGGTTGCGCCCGGCGCTGGGGACCCAGTCGACGCGTTCGATTTCCGCAAAGGCGGCCTGGCGCAGAGAATTGTTGCCGAGTGACGGCAGCGCCTTGTCCATGGCGATGAACCACTGCGGCGTGTTGCGGAAGATGACGGGCTTCTTCGAGCGCCACGAGTGTGGATACTGGTGCTTGAGGCGGCCGCGCGCGATCAGCGCATTCGCTTCCGCGAGCGCCTTGATGACGGCATCGTTGGCGCCGCCCTTGTCGCCGTTGGGCTTCAGGACGCGCTTGCCCTCGAAGCCCGGGGCTTCCTTGGTGAATGCGCCCTCGGCATCGACGGTGAAGGGGATGTTCTTCTCGATCTCGTTGAGACGCTCTCGCTTATCAGGGACATTGCTATAACCAATTCGAGTGACGATAGAGTAGTTCTGATCTTGAAGATCGAATCGAAAATAGTCCGGTCGGCTAGGATCGTCGGGGTATGCCGGGAAGTAAGATGAAGTCATAGAGATTTCGGTATTGGCTCTCTCAATCTGAGAATTGCGTTCCGCAAAACCTGCCAGCTGGCTAGCTACCCAAATTGAATAATCGTCGGAGCCATGCCCTGGCGCGGTGTGAACGAAGCCTGTGCCCGTATCGTCCGTGACATGATCGCCGTCGAGGAGGGGGACTGTGAAGTCATAGCCGCCTGCAAGCCCCTTCAAGGGATGATCGCATAGGACTGTTTCGAGCGTTGCGCCGCTGACGGCTCCGCGATTCTCGTAGGACTCGACCTTCGCAGCCTTCATCACCACTTCTGCAAGGTTGTCGGCGAGGATCAGCTTGTCGCCGGGCTTCGCCCAATTGCCGTCAGGAGCCGCTGTCACCTCATACAAGCTGTACTTGATCTTCGACGAGAACGAGATCGCCCTATTACCGGGGATCGTCCAAGGTGTCGTCGTCCAGATGACGATCGAATTGCCGACGAGTTCGGCAGCTGTGAGGCCATCCCCGCGGTCGCCACCCGCTCCCCGGATCGGAAACTTCACGAAGATCGTATCGCTCTGATAGTCCTGGTACTCGACCTCCGCCTCCGCCAGCGCCGTCTTCTCGACCACCGACCACATCACGGGCTTCGAGCCGCGATAGAGGAGCCCGTTCATCGCGAACTTGAGCAGTTCGGTTGCAATGGTCGCCTCGGCATGGAACGCCATCGTCGAGTAGTAGTTGTCCCAGTCGCCGCCGACGCCGAGCCGTTTGAACTCCTCGCGCTGGGTGTCGATCCATTGGCCGGCGAATTCCCGGCACACCTTGCGGAACTCGTTGACCGGGATGTCGTCCTTGTTGCGGCCCTTGGCGCGGAACTGCTGCTCGATCTGCCACTCGATCGGCAGGCCGTGGCAGTCCCAGCCCGGCACATAGGTGGAATCGTAGCCGAGCATCGACTGCGACCGGACGACGAGGTCCTTCAGGATCTTGTTCAGCGCGTGGCCGATGTGGATGTTGCCATTTGCATAGGGCGGGCCGTCGTGGAGGGTGAACTTGTCGCGTCCCTTTGCGGCCTCGCGCAGTCTGTCCCCCAATCCCAACCGCTGCCAGCGTGCAAGCAACTCCGGCTCACGGGCCGGCAGGTTGGCCCGCATGGGAAATTCGGTGTTGGGCAGGAATAGGGTTTTTCCCCAGTCGCGGCCCTCGGTTCCGGAGGGTGCGTTGCCCTTGCTGGCTTTCTTGTCTGCCATTTCTCGTCTTTCACAAACCTGGAATCAGTAGCGGTTTCTAGCAACCGCGGCGCGCGCGATAAAGTGCAGGCGGCATCATATTCTTCCGAGCGGGAATTCCGCGAGGGGCTGCTCCCGGGCAGCCTTGGCAAGGAGACGGCGCGCCTCGTCGCAGTCCTTGTTCATCTGTGCGATCAAGGCGTCAATGTCGCTGAAGCGGAGGTCCTGTCGGATGTAGTCGACGAAAACGACGTCCAATGTCCGGCCGTAGAGATCGCCTGAAAAATCGAACAGGAACACTTCAAGGACTGGTGCGCCGTCGTCAAATGTCGGGCGTGTGCCGAGGTAGGCGGCACCCTCGTACCAAGTTCCGTCGGCGCGGATTCTGACGGCGTAGATTCCATGTCCGAGTGCTGTGCCGGCTTCGAGTGCAAAGTTGGCGGTGGGAAAACCGAGGCTCGTGCCGATCTTGGCGCCGGGTGCAATCGTGCCGGTGACACGCCACCAGTGGCCAAGCATCTCGGCAGCCTCGCGAACCCGGCCTGCGGCGAGTTTTGCCCTGATGGCACTTGACGAAAAGACTTCGCCCTCGGCTGCGACGGGCGCAACGACTGTGACGCCAAATCCGAGGTCGGCGCCTAACGCCTGCATGAACTCCGGATTGCCGCCGCGGTTCCTGCCGAAAAAGAAATCGTGGCCGATCACGACATGGCGTACGCCCAGTCCGCCGACGAGCACGCGGCTTGCAAATGTCGCGGCATCGAGCGTTGCAAGCTCATGATCGAAGCTCAGGACTGCCGCCAAGTCGAGTCCCAGGCCTCCGAGAAGCTCGAGCTTGCGGGGGAGCGGAGTCAGTTGGAAATGCGGCTGATCGGGGCGGAAATGGCGGCGCGGGTGCGGCTCGAACAGCATGACACCGGCAACCGTTCCAAGGACCGCCGCTTGCCTTTGCGTTTCCGCAAGTACGGCCTGATGCCCCCTGTGCACACCGTCGAAATTGCCAATGGCTATTGCGGCGCCTCGAAGCGCGGGCGGAGTATGGTCAAAGCCCTTTTGGACCTGCATCGCTCGATCTCTAACGCCGTTCGGGTTCGGGCTTCGAATGCCGCCCTGATCGCGATGCATAATGTGCCATGCTGCAGAGGGGAAGCCCGTAAAGCCGCGCTTCCCCTGCTCGGGAGGCTACTTCGGCCGCGCGGGCACCATCAGGACCGCCTGTCCTTCGAGGACCACCTTGTCCCCGATCAGACACTGGGTCTCGAACATGGCACGCCGCTTCTCGGGCACCAGCTCGACCACCTTGACCTTTGCCAGAACGGTGTCACCGATCTTGACGGGTGCCTTGAAGTTGAGGGTCTGGGACACGTAGATTGCGCCAGGGCCAGGCATTTCCATGCCGAAGACGGCTGATATGTAGCTGGCGGTCAAGATGCCGTGCGCAATCCGCTCCTTGAAGATCGTGGTGGCGGCATAATCGGCATCCAAGTGGACCGGGTTCTTGTCGCCCGAGACTTCGGCGAACGAAATTATATCGGCTTCGGATACGGTTTTCTGGAAGCTCGCCTCCATGCCCACCTCGAGGTCCTCGAAGAAGTAGGTCTTGCGCGACAGATATGTCATATTCTGTGTCCTTGTGCCCCGTTCAGCTGGTGGATGCCGCATCAGCCGGTAATCGCACAGCTTATCGGGCCGTTGGTTGCGTTGCAACATGGTCGTATGCACAATTCTTTTGCGTTGCCGCAATCGAATCATGGCCGAAGTATTACAAGTAATGAGCGTTCGGCATGGGTTGGTTCCCGAGAGTCCACGGAAATCCTGTTGCGTTGCGGAACGCCTATAGTGTTTCGGTTGCCACGTGTATCTTGTGTGTCACACAAAAGATCCAACACTTTTCGATGCCTTCCGGACTGGACAGGTGTCGGTTGCGAGGTTACAAACCGCAACTCGTTTCCGGGCCTGCTATCCAAGTTTTGCACGGAGGCGGTTTTTGATCACTTCCCGACTGTATCGTTTCGTCAGCAGTTTGCTGGAGCGATCACGGGCGGAATGGGCGGTTAGCTCAGCGGTAGAGCACTACGTTGACATCGTAGGGGTCACTGGTTCGATCCCAGTATCGCCCACCATTCCCTCCAACTCGCCTACATCTCTTACAGCGGTTCATCTGCAGGTATTTAACTGTGTTCGGCTGCTCCGGCCCGATAAATTTTAGATTACTGGTGCAGAAGCTTCAGTCCGTAATAGCTTGGGGCCAGGAATGCTGCCGACCAGATAAGCGAGGAGCCCAGGCTTGCTATCGCGAAGGGTAGCGTGCGCATTTGCATGGCGCCCGCGACGAACGGCACGACGGGGCGCAGTGGCCCGATGAACTTGGAGATGTAAATCGCAGACATGCCGCGCCGCTCGAAGAGGGCCTGAGTTCTAAGAAGCCAGAACGGGTTGCGATTGAACGGCCAGCGCTTGTCCAGGTTCTCCTTCATCCAGCTGCCGAGCACGAATGAAACCATGTCGCCGGCAAAACAGCCTGCCGCACCGGCAAGAAGAATTGGAAGAAAAGGGTTTCCTGCAGCGCCCTCGAGGGCGGCGATACCGAGGAAGAGCGCGCTGGCGGGTACAAAGAATGATATGAATACGAGGCTTTCGGCGAAGCCCAGAACAAAGAGCAGGATCTCTATCGCCGTTTCGTTTTCCCGGGCGAAGTCGACCGCAGCATTCCACCATGCAGCGACGTCCATTTGTTCAATCTCCGAATGAAGCCGTCGCGAAGTCCGGGCTCGTCCGCCTAGGTTAGGATCGAAATATCCTGAAAGTCGCGTTCAATGACGGTACGCAGCATTGTCGCAAGTGTTCGGTAGCTCTGCTGGCGCGCACTCGTCTGGCGCCACGCGAGGCCGACGGTGCGGTAGATGGAGCGTCCTTCCAGCTCGCATATGTGCACGCTTGCATCGCGTGACGCAACCGCCTGGATATAGAGACCTGGAAGGAACGTGACGCCGAGATCCATGGCAACCATTTCACGGAGGGTATCGAGACTGGTGCCTTCATAGTCGAGCCGGATGTTTGCTCCAAATTCCTCACAGAGCGCGAGCGCGACGTCATGCAGCTGGTGCCCAGGGCCGAGAGCCAGCATGTCGGTGCCCTCCAGATCGGTGCGTTTTGGCCTTGGAATACCGGCAATCCTGTGGTCGGCGGCAACCGTTAGGTAGAGCGGCTCCCTGAAAACTGGTTCGACGACGAACTCGGTGCTGCGGACGGGCAGCAGCGTCAGGATTACATCATGACGCCCTTCGGCCAGTTCAGCCGGCAATTCGCGAGGCAATACCTCACGAATGTATAGCTTCAGTTCAGGATAGGTTGCATGAAGCTCCGGAATAATTCTGGGAAGGAGATAAGGGCCGATAGTGGGGGGAAGACCAAGTCGGAGAACACCGGAAAGTTCCTTCCCACCGCTGGATGCGAGAATTCTAATTTCGTTGGCGTCTGCAAGCATTCTTCGAGCTATTTCAACGACCTGTGTCCCTATTGGAGTAAGGATTACTCGCGATCTGGACCGCTCAACAAGTTGTGCGCCCACGCGCTGCTCGAGGGCCTTCAATTGCTCGCTGAGCGTCGGCTGGGTTGTGTGGGCTCTTTCCGCAGCGCGCCTGAAATGGCGCGTGTCCGCAATCGCTACTAGGTATTCCAGTTGCCTCAAATTGGGCATCAAGTGCCTCCCCCGCCTTGAGTTCCGACCGATATACGCAAATTCGTCGCAGCTTCAAGTTCACAGCCATTACGATCGACGTTTTCGATCATGCTGCGCCGGGATTTCGATTTGTTGTCTGTGGATGATGCTTTCACTTCGTTTGGATCGAAACAGGAGGCTATGACCTCTGACCGGGACGATGCAGTGCTGACAATCACCATTGATCGCTCCGATAATCATTCTCTGCAATCCATTAGGGTGTATTTCAACGGCGACGACAGCAAAGTAGAAGCCAACAGCGACGCACCCTCCGGCGAAGCCGTGTCCGAACAGAGAAAGGTCTGAAGTTGAACATCCCCGACCAACTCCTGCGCGGCTACCACGCGTTTCGCGCAGGACGCTTCAAAGAGCAGTCAGAGCTGTACAGGTCGCTATCGCAGGGTCAGCAGCCATCTACCATGATCATAGGATGCGCTGACAGCAGGGTCGATCCTGCGACGATTTTCTCCGCCGCACCAGGTGAGCTATTTGTAATGCGTAATGTGGCCGCGCTGGTTCCACCATGCGAAGAGACCGGCTCATATCATGGGACCTCGGCTGCAATCGAATTCGCAGTAGTTTCGTTAAAGGTCCGCAATATTGTCGTACTTGGGCATGGCTTATGCGGCGGTGTCGCGGCTTCACTGGCCGCTGCTGAAAGCCAACCGTTGGGGCGGTTCATCGGCCCTTGGGTCGAATTGTTAGCAGGCAGCCGGGATCAGCTTCTGATGGGGGATGTGCAGCTTTCGCGAGAACAGCTTCACAAGTCTCTGGAGCACCGCGCAGTTCAGCAGTCGCTCGAGAACCTGATGAGCTTTCCGTTCGTTGCGCAGTCAGTCGCTGCGGGAACCCTCCGGCTGGAAGGCGCTTGGTTCTCGATTGCGGAAGCCGAACTTCAATGGTTGGACCGCGGGACAGGGACATTTGCGCCTGTCCCCGATGGCATCAGCTAAGTGCTCAAGCGATCTCGGCAGATTCGTGGACCTGCCGGCTGCGTTGCAGCAATCCGAACCAGAGGCGGTTGGCAACGACCAGTGTAAGCAGAGGAAGTATTGGGGCAAGCAGCATGGATTGCGACATCTGCCACCCGAAGTGGGCTGCGGCAACCACCAGATAAGCGATGATGACCCATGAAGTCAGTGCGACGCGGAGGCGGTTCGTTCGATCGTTCAACGTTTCGGCGAAGCGGACAGGATTATTCATGGCTATCAGGAAATGCAGACATGCGGCAGCCGACATTGCCGTGACGAGCGACGTCGTGAGTGCCACGATGGTGACCTTGCTACCAAGGATCGGTGTCAACGGGCCGCTGCCCAGCAAGGCCGACTGATGGACAAGGATCGGCAACCAAAGAACGAATGCCGCAAAGCCCGATGATTCTACCGGGTTATCCTCGATGAGGCGCCAGAATTTTCCAGCCGCCGCGTTGCGGAGGCCCTGTCGGTCGCTATGCGCTGTCATTCTACTTCGGTCCCTGAGTGCCTGACAGGCTCTCCAAAAGCGTGGGCAGATCGATAACATGCTAACGAGTGGACCTCGCCAACCGGTTAACTCTGGAACTGCGGAATGAATGCGGTGCGATCACGGTTAATTTATTCCATACCGCCGCTTGATGCGCGATCCTACGGCTACTCGACCTATTAATTCTGATCATACAACTCAATTGTCAGTCAGGCACGACATTGGCAGGATTGGTGGTCAGCATTACAGCCTGTGAGCATCTGCGGAAACGGGGATGGCAGTTCTAGTCGCGGGATCCGAGGTGGGATCGATGTCGTTGATGGTGCTTTGGGCCGTGTCCTATGCTGGATTGCTGGCCATTTACTTCGGCCTTTGCGGTTTGTTTCATTATTTGAACGCTGCTTGTCCGGAGCGGCAGATACAGCGCCGTCCGAAAAAAGATCTGGTGGCGATGGAAATTCGCCAAAGCGTAAAATCGCTGGCACTTATCTCGTTGTTCCTCGCGGGTGGACTCTACGTCCAGGGTAAGGGATGGACCGTCGCTCCGCTGGAGCTTGGATGGGTCACAACTCCGGTGATGTTCCTGGTGTCGTTGGTCATCTATGACGCGTGGTTCTACTGGGGCCATCGCATGATGCATACGCGGACGCTGTATCGGTTCCACCAGCATCACCATAAGAGCGTGGTGCCATCTCCCTGGTCGAACAATTCCGATACAATGGTGGGGGCTTTTGTCGAGCAGTCCTATTTCTTTTTCATCGTGTTCGTGCTGCCGATTCCGCCGGCGGTGTTGATCGCACACAAGATTTTCGATCAGGTTACGGGAATTGCCGGCCACGCGGGGCATGAATACTTCGCGTCGCGAACGGCGCGATGGCCGTGGCCGGGACTTTGCACCACGTTTCATGACCAGCACCACGGATATTTCAATTACAACTACGCCAATACGTTCTCGTGGTGGGACCGGATGATGGGTACTTTGCACCCGAGTTACGATGACGTGGTGGAGCATTTCGAACGGATGCCGCGTGCCGCTGCTGAATAAACGGCACCGGCTCCGCGGATAACTGCAACCGTTATGCGGCAGGCTGGGCGGCCGAGTTCTCCCGCTCTTGTCGGCGGGCAGCCTGCCCGGAGACGATAATCACGATCATGCAGAGGAACATGAAAACGGCTGAGATATAGAATACCCAGGCCGGATTGCCGAGATCGAGGATCAGGCCGTAGGTGATGGGGGCAACGGCGCCACCGATAGTCTGGCCCGAAAATACGAAGCCGAAGACCTGGCCCATCCCACCTTTCGGCGAGGCCGCACGGACCATCATGTCGCGCGCGGGACGTATCATGCCGTTCACGAAGCCGGCGACGGTGAAGCAGAACACGATGACCATGTGGTGTAGGTCGACCAGTCCGATAACGCCTACCATAACGCCCGCAATCGCAAAGGATATGGCGGCGATCACGTCATGTCGCCTTGTCTGGCCCGCGACCCAGCCGCCAGCCAGGACGCCGACTGCGCTCGCAAAGAAGAAACCTGTGACTGCGCCGCCGGCAGCTGCGACAGGTGTGCCCTGTGCCGCCACTAGGCCAGCAACTGCAAAGTCCCTGAGCCCACCGCCGGCAAGGGAGGTGATGGCAAAGAACAAGAATAGGTAGAGCAGAGCCGGCGTCTTCATGACATAGACAGCCACTTCGCGCACGGTCATCGGTTTCGTCGGCTCCTCAGGCTCCGAGGCTTCGGCGCCCTCCTTCTTCTTCTTGCGGCGCTTCGTCGAGCCGCCGTCCTTGAGAACATCGAGCTGGGAGATGATCAGCAAAGAGATGATGATGCCGATGACG
>JBJOGJ010000070.1:0-15542 GCA_046048295.1 Pseudomonadota bacterium
GCGGTCGGGGTCGGTCGCCAGAATGAGCTTGTCGGCGCCCTTAACCGCCCTGGCGATCTCCGACATGATCTTCTGCGATTTCGGCTCGACGTTCCATGCCATGGCGAAATCGTCTTCGGGACGCACAGAGCCGTCCTTCGGCGGAAGGTCGCGCACGTGGCCGAATGAGGCGAGCACCTTGTAGCTCGACCCCAGGTACTTGTTGATGGTTTTGGCCTTCGCTGCAGATTCGACAATGACGACGTTCATGAATTCCTGCTTGCCGCTTTCCAGTTCCGGAAATGGCGCATATCAGCGCCCGCGCCGGTCTTGTCCAGTGTTTTGCCCTGGTTGACCCGAACCGGCCAATTTGCCGCGCAGGACCATGGGTTATGAATTGTGTCGTGTCAAACGATCCTCGAATGGTGGGTATCGGGATCTTTCGTGTTGAAGGAAATATGATATTGAGTTAGAAATCGGCAACCTTGAGTAGAAGTATAGCACAAGACTCCTGTTTTATCGCCAATTGGTTGTGACGAGGGTGAACACATGAGACATGCAATCGAGGGCGCGGAGCCAGAGAGTTCGGTGGTGCCGTCAGCCAGCCCCGTGGATCGGCTCGAGTACATTGGCGATCTGGCAGGCATGCTCCGGAAGATTGCCGACGAGGGCGGATTGGAGCGCCTTTCGGCATTGCTCGCGCTTGCCATCTCGGAGGTCGAGCAGTTGCAGCAGGCCTATTGGACGGGCCGGGATGGCGTGGGCAGGGACACCAGGGACACCGTGGGCGGAGACCTGCCAGGCCAGCAGCAGAAATCACGGCCCTGGTAAGTCCCGGTCGGAGGGCGGATCGCGGAGGGATACGAGCTGGCTTCCGTGATGTTCTATGCGGCCTGCAAGCGAGAGTTCGAGCAGTGCGACCTGCACGGTCTGCACCGGTAGCGCCGTCGAGCGCGCAATCTCGTCGATGTTCACAGGGGCGGGCCCGAGTGCTGCGATGACGAGATCCTGTGCCGTCTCGGAATTCGACGCGGAATTCGGCATCGGGGGGCTGGTGCCGATGGTGGCGGGGGCGTCTGCGGCCTCTGAGAGGGCAGGCCATGCCACGCCCCCGTCACGCAGGACTGCGGGCGGCTCTGTCGTGGCCCTGTCGCGTTCATCTTGCCGGACCTGCTGCATGTGTGGCGGTGTAGCCCTCAGCGGTGCGAATGCCTCGATGATGTCCGACGCTTCGGTCACGAGGGTGGCGCCGCGCTTCAGGAGGTCGTTCGTGCCTTCCGCGCGCGGATCGAGGGGGTGGCCGGGCACTGCCATGACGTCGCGTCCTTGCTCGAGCGCGAAGCGCGTCGTGATGAGGGTGCCGGAGCGCCGGGCGGCTTCGACGACGAGGACGGCATAGGAGATGCCGGAGATCAGTCGATTGCGGCGCGGGAAATCGCGGGCGCGCGGCTCGAGGCCCGGCGGTCGCTCCGAGATCAGGCAGCCTTGTTCCGCGATGCGCCGCTGCAGGTCGGCGTGCTCGGGCGGGTAGACGATGTCCAGGCCGCCTGCGAGCACGGCAATGGTGCCGGTTCGAAGTGTCGCCTCATGGGCGGCTGCATCGATACCGCGTGCTAGGCCCGAGACGATGACAATTCCCTCGCGGCCGACCTCGGCGGCGAGCTGGCGGGTTAGCTTGATGCCGGCAGCAGATGCGCGCCTCGAACCGACGACGGCGAGGCTTGGCTTGTTCAATAGCGCGGGGTCGCCGGCGGCGTAGATCATCGGCGGGGCATGTTCGAGAAATGCCATGGCCGCGGGATATCCGGGCTCGATGGTGAACAGCGGGTGTGCGCCGATGCGCCGGGCCGCTAAGAGTTCTGCCTCGGCCTCGCTTGCCGGGCAGATGCGGATGGTGCGCCCGCCGCGGCGGGCGATGTCCGGCAATGCTTCCAGGGCTGCGGTGGCGCCGCCGTATTGATTGATCAGTGCTCGAAACGTTGCCGGGCCGACATTCTCCGACCGGATGAGCCGCAGGCAGGCGAGGCGCTGGTCGTCGTCCAGCGGTGCGACGGGCAGGGGGGCTGTCGTGAACAGGTCCTTCTGGGCGGATCCGGTGTCAGTGCGAGGCGCCAATTCTAGGTTCCTTTCCCGACATGAGACGCTCGATGTTGGTGCGGTGCCTGAGGATCAGCAGCGCGCTTATCGGAACGAGCAGGATTGCGATCTCGGGAAGGCCGAGCAGCCAGACGGCAATTGGTGCCGCCAGCGCTGCAACGAGTGCGGAGAGCGAGGAATACCGGGTGGCGGCGGCGGTGGCGAGCCAGACGATGCAGAATGCGACGGCGGCCGGCCAATAGAGGCCAAGAAGGGCGCCGATGTAGGTGGCCACGCCCTTGCCGCCCTTGAAGCCGAGCCACGCCGGATAGAGATGGCCGAGGAATGCGCCGGTTCCCGCGGCGAATGCGACGATATACTGAAAGTCCGCCAGCGTCCCGAACACGCCGGCCTTGGCGAGCAGGACCGCTGCCGTCGCCTTCAGCGTGTCGAGCAGCAGGGTGGCTGCCGCAAGCGCCTTGTTGCCGGTGCGCAGGACATTGGTGGCGCCGATATTGCCCGATCCGATGCTTCGAATGTCGCCGAGGCCTGCTGCCCTGGAAAGGATAAGGCCGAACGGTATCGAACCCAGAAGGTAGCCCGCAGCCAGCGCAATGAGCACCGGCGCCGACAGCAGCGCGTTCATCTCGACTTCCCCTTGTGCGCCCTCGGAGCCTAGCCCTTGGCCGGGCTTGAATAGGGGTAGACGATGCTGCCAGAAACCATGGTCGTCAAGACGCGGCCGTGAAGTGTGCGTTCGTCGAAGGGCGAATTCTTCGACCGCGAGCGAAGCTTCTCGCGGTCGACGACCCACGGCTGGTCCGGATCGAAGACGATGATATCGGCAGGTGCGCCTTTTTCCAGACGGCCGGACGGAAGGCCGAGCAGCTTCGCGGGCGCGCTCGTCATTGCCTTGAGGATCACTGGCAGCGGGACGCGGTGCTCGTGATGTAGTTGCAGCGCGGCCGCGAGCAGCGTTTCGAGGCCGACTGCTCCATCCGCTGCCTCGTCGAACGGGCGGCGCTTCGTGTCCGCGTCCTGGGGATCGTGGCTCGATACGATGACGTCGATGTCGCCAGCCATCAGGCCCCGGATCATCGCCATCTGGTCTTCTTCGGAGCGCAGCGGCGGGCGCACCTTCATGAAGGTCCGGTAGGGCACGATGTCGGTTTCGTTGAGTGTCAGGTGATTGATCGAGACGCCACACGTCACGGGCAGGCCGCGGGCCTTTGCCTGGCGGATGACGGCAAGGCTTTCCGGGCATGATACGGTCGCCGCGTGGTAGCGCCCGCCGGTGATCTCGACCAGCCTGACATCGCGATCGAGAATGATGGTTTCGGCGGCCTTCGGGGAGCCGGAAAGGCCGATCCGCGCTGCCAGCGCGCCGGAGTTCATGCTGGCGCCGTCGGAAAGGTAGGGATCCTCCGTGTGGTGCACGATCAGTGCGTCGAAATCCTTGGCATAGAGCAGGACGTTGCGCATCACCTTGGTGTTGGCGACGGACGACTTGCCGTTCGAGAACGCGATGGCGCCGGTCCGCTTCAGGAGCCCGATCTCGGTCATCTCCTTGCCGTTGAGCCCCTTCGTCATTGCCGCCATGGGGTGGATGTTCACGATGGCGTTGTCGCGGGCGCGGCGGAGGACGAAATCGACCAGCGCGACCTGGTCGATCACGGGCTCGGTGTCGGGCATGACGATGATGGTCGTGACGCCACCGCCGGCGGCCGCCTCGCTCGCGGTCCGCAGGCTCTCGCGATGCTCGGTGCCGGGCTCGCCGGTGAACACCTGCATGTCGATCAGGCCCGGCGCGAGAATATTGCCCTTGCAGTCGATGACATTGGTGCCTGGCGGCGCGTTGCGGCGTAGGTGCGGGCCGACGTCCGCGATCACGCCATCGACGACATGGAGACCGCCCGGCTCGTCCCTGGCGGATGCCGGGTCGATGATCCGCGCGTTGATGAACGCGGTTGGGGGGGATGTCTCTTCGGATCTCAATGCCATGGCCTTCAATGGCTCGGAAGGTGGTGGGAAAGCGCCTCGAGGACCGCCATGCGGACGGCGACGCCCATCTCGACCTGTTCCTGGATGACGCTGCGCTCGCTGTCGGCGACGGACGACGCAATCTCGACGCCCCGGTTCATCGGGCCGGGGTGCATCACGAGTGCGTCCGGCTTGGCGCGGGACAGCTTGTCGAGATCGAGGCCGAAGTAGTGGTAGTACTCGCGCGTCGAGGGAATGTATGAGCCGCGCATGCGCTCGTTTTGGAGGCGCAGCATCATCACGACGTCGGCGCCCTCGAGGCCCTCGCGCATCTTCGTGAACACCTCGCAGCCGAGGTTCTCGGCCTTGGCCGGCAGCAGTGTCGAGGGGGCGATGATGCGTACCTTCGCTCCGAGCTTGTTCAGTACGTCGATGTTAGAGCGGGCGACGCGGCTGTGCAGGATATCGCCGCAGATGGCGACCGTGATACCGGCGATCCGACCCTTGGCGCGGCGGATCGTCAGGGCGTCGAGCAGCGCCTGCGTCGGGTGCTGGTGGGTGCCGTCGCCGGCATTTATCACGGCCGCCTCGACCTTTTGGGACAGCAACTCGACGGCGCCGGCCGAGGAGTGGCGCACGACGAGCATGTCGGGGCGCATGGCGTTGAGTGTCTGGGCGGTGTCGAGCAGCGTTTCGCCCTTCTGCACCGATGACGTCGAGACGTTCATGTTCATGACGTCGGCGCCGAGGCGCTTGGCGGCCAGTTCGAACGACGCCTGGGTACGGGTCGACACCTCGAAGAAGAGATTTATGAGGGTGCGTCCGCGCAGCAACTCGCGCTTCTTTGGGCCCCGCCGGTTGAACTCGGCAGCCTCGTCGGCCAGATTCAATAGGTCGTTGATCTCCGCCGCCGTCAGTGTCTCACAGGTGAGAAGATGACGATGGGGAAAGCTGTCGTTTTTCTGGGTTTCGCTCGCCTGGTCCATTAAAAGCGCTTCTATATGGGCAAACCTCTGGTAACGCAAGCTGCTACGAGCCAGGACTGACCCTTTGACGACCGTAGACTTAAAGCGTGCACAGAAGCGAGGCTGCAATGGTCGCAGGCGGTGCTACCCACGAGGTGCTGAACCAGTCCGAGTCGCTGGTCGACATCGACCTGTTCGCGAGCGACCTCGCGCTCCGGGAGGCGGTGGAGCGTGAGGGGGTGGCGATCGACACCCAGTTGCTGACCGCCCACGGCCGCCAGATGGGCAGTGCGGAAGCCTTCGACGCCGGCCTCAAGGCGAACAAGTACCCGCCGCGGCTCGAGACCCACGACTCGCGCGGGCGGCGCATCGATATCGTCGAGTACCATCCGGCCTACCATCGGATGATGGAACTCGGCACCGTGGCCGGTCTCCACTGCTCCGGCTTCGACGGTGCGGGCGCGCATGTGCGGCGGGCTGCGAAGTTCTACATGACGGCGCAGGTGGAGCCGGGCCACTGCTGTCCGCTGACCATGACCAATGCCTCCCTTGCCGTGCTCGGCAACGCCGGCGCTGCGTTCGCGCCGTGGGTCGAGAAGATCCGGCGCCGGTCCTACGATCCTTTCCTTGCGCCATTGGCCGAGAAGGCGGCCATCACGGTCGGCATGGGCATGACCGAGAAGCAGGGCGGTAGCGATGTTCGCGCCAATACGACTCTGGCGGTGCCCGATCCGGGCGATGAGGGCTGCTACCTGATCACCGGGCACAAGTGGTTCATGTCGGCGCCGATGTCGGATGCCTTCGTGGTTCTTGCGCAGGCGCCGGGCGGTCTTACCTGCTTCCTCGTGCCCAGGGTTCACGAGGACGGCGCGCGCAACGGCATCCGGCTGCAGCGTCTCAAGGACAAGCTCGGGAACCGCTCTAACGCGTCTGCCGAGTGCGAGTTTGCGGCGGCTTCCGGCTGGCGCATCGGGGCCGAGGGCGAGGGGGGCGCCAGCATCATCCAGATGGTGCTCGCCACGCGCCTCGACTGCGCCGTTTCCTCCGCCGCCCTGATGCGCCGCTCCGTTGCGATGGCGATTCACCATTGCCGTCAGCGCCAGACCTTCGGACAGCCGCTCACCGCGCATCCGATCATGCAGCATGTGCTCGCCGATCTCGTGCTCGACGTCGAGGCGGCTGTTGCCTTGTCGTTCAGGCTTGCCCGGAGCTTCGACCTTGCCGGCGATGAGCGGGCCGCGGCGTGGCGGCGGCTGATGACGCCGGTCACCAAGTTCTGGGTCTGCAAGGTCGCTCCGGTGGTGATCTCGGAGGCCTTGGAGTGCCTTGGCGGCAACGGCTATGTCGAGGAGAACGGGGCGGCACTTCTCTATCGCGAGGCGCCCGTCAACAGCATCTGGGAGGGGGCCGGGAACATCATGGCGCTCGACGTGCTGAGGGTCCTGCAGCGTGAGCCGGATGTCGTCGAGACCGTGCTCGAGGATATCGAGGCCGTCGTCGGCGCCGATGTCCATCTCAAGGGCGGGCTCGACCGTGTGAGGGAGTATCTTCACGAGCCGCGGCTGATCGAACTGCGGGCGCGCGGCTTCGTCGAGGCGCTGGCCACCTTGGCGGCGGCGTCGCTGCTCAGGGCGCACGCGCCACAGTTCGTCAGCGATGCCTTCATCGCCGCGCGGCTCTACGGTCACCCGCGGCAGACCTACGGGCAGGGGCTCGAGCGGCTCGATGTCAGGCCGCTCATCGAGCGGGCAGTTCCCGGTTAGCTGTTGCTTGCGGGCGCTCCACAACGGCGAACCGGCGTGATAGCCGGTGGCATGACAGGAAAAGCGATTCGCATCATCGGCATCGATCCCGGCCTCCGGCGCACGGGCTGGGGCATCATCGAGAGCGATGGCGTGCGGCTGTCGTACGTCGCGTCGGGGCATATCGCGACGGACAGCAAGGAGCCGCTCGCCTATCGCCTGCGCCAACTCTATGAAGGCCTCTATGAAATCATCGCGCAGTTCAAGCCGGTCGAAGCCGGCGTCGAGGAGACGTTCGTCAATGACAACGCGCGCGCGACGCTGAAGCTCGGCCAGGCGCGCGGTGTGGCACTCCTGGTGCCGGCGCTCAGGGGGCTCGTCTGCGGCGAGTATCCGCCAAACCTCATCAAGAAGACGGTCGTCGGGGCCGGTCACGCGGAGAAGAAGCAGATCCAGGTGATGGTGAAGTTCCTGCTTCCCAAGGCGACATTCCAGAGTGCCGACGAGGCCGATGCGCTCGCCATCGCCATCTGCCATGCCAACCACCGGGCCAGCCAGCGCATCATCGCGGAGCGGCGGTCCAGGGCATCGTGAGGAGTGTGAGACATGATCGGCAAGCTCAAGGGCATCGTCGACGCAATCGGTGAGAGCCATTGCATCATCGACGTCAACGGCGTCGGCTATGAGGTGCAGGCCTCGGCACGCACGCTGCGCAACATGAAGCTCGGCGACAAGGTGGCACTCACCATCGACACGCACGTGCGCGAGGATGCAATCCGTCTTTACGGGTTTTCGAGCGAGGTCGAGCGGAGTTGGTTCCGCACGCTGCAGAACGTGCAGGGGGTCGGCGCAAAGGTGGCTCTTTCCGTGCTCGGGACGCTGTCGCCGCAGGACCTTGTACAAACCATCGCGCTCGGCAACTGGGCGGCGGTCGAGCAGACGCCGGGCGTCGGAAAGAAGATCGCACAGCGGATCGTAACGGAGCTCAAGGACAAGGCGCCGGGACTTGCAACCGCCGGGCTCAACGGAAAGGGCAGCCTTCCGCCGGCGGAAGGCGTGCCGCTTGCGGGGGCAGTTTCCAACGCCCAGGCGGAAGCGATCTCTGCACTGACCAACCTCGGCTATCCGGCGATCCAGGCAGCGCAAGCGGTGGCAACCGCAATGGATTCCGCCGGACAGGACGCCGACACGGCGCAGCTGATCCGCGGCGGTCTCAAGGCGCTGGCACGCTAGGTGCGTCAGCGCTCTGCATCTGGATGTGTTGGTTTGCGCACTTATGCAACCTATAATTGTCAACAAATCGAAACTGTTGTTCATCATATTTGAGGCAAAATATCATTTCACAGATCTGTAACAAATGCTCTGTGAGCGGCTGTTGCGGGAGTTGATGATGCGCCGTTGTTTGATGTTTGCTGCGGTTGTCGGCCACTTGGCATTGGCATCGTACGCTGGAGCGCAGAGTGCTGTTCCGGTCATCGTCGGCGATTGGGAAGGGCCCGGATTTGTCAGTGTAGAGGGCTCCGAGCGGATATTCGTTCAGTGCCGCGTGAAGATCAAACAGAAGGTCGAGAAGATCTTCAGGTTCGATGCGACCTGCGCCACCAAGGACATGCGCATCGCGCAAGGCGGGGTGATCGTGCAGGTCAAGCCCACCCTCTATCACGGCGACGTGTTCAACAAGGAGTTCGGGGTCCGGGGGCAGGTTACGGTTCGGACGGAGGACGTCCGGCAGGTGGTCCTCATCAGGGCCGAGAAAGGTGCTGGGCGCATCGTCTTGTCGCGCCGCGAGATTGCTACGCCCTAGCCTGGCCCTAACGCCTTCGCTAGTTGGCACCGCTCGTCGTTGGAATGAGCCTCGCGGTTCCGGACTGGCCGTTCTCGCTCTTCCAGTGCACGACGTCGCCCTTCAAGACGACATCGAAGCAGAGCTCCGGCTCGCCGAGTAGCTTTGACCATTGCTGGCACAGCCTGTTCTCTGCTACCCGCCATTTTCCTTCGACGGTAGCCGCACCGATCAGCTTTTCGATGGCCGGATTGGTGCGGACATCGACCTTGCCGTCCCGGTGAAAAGTCATGGCGACCGGGCCCATCGAGGTGTCGAGAGACAGTGTGCGCCCGACGAAGTGCGTGCTGTCGAGCGGCGGCTCGGAAGCGCGATTTCGCCCGCTGCTCATCTGGCCTGCCTGCTGCAGCTTGCGCAGTTGAAGCTGTGCCTCGCTCAGGCGGTATCGCGAGAGTTTTTCGTAGGCGGCGTAGCAGTTGCGCTCGTATTCCAGTTCTTCGACACGGTTCGCCCGGGCGCCCTTGAACGCGCAGTCCGGTGTCTGCGCTGGTGCCAGGATCTCTGCAATGGGCGTCGGTGCCGCCGTTTGCTGCTGATTTGACGCGTCATGCTTGTCGACTGCCGGGGGCGGCTTGGGAATGCTTGTTGTGCGCGCATGCTTTCGATTGACGTAGCGCCGCCGTGCGCTCTGCAGCTTCCTGGTGCAGACCTGCGTGCAGTGCTTGAACGGACCAAAGTATTCGCACTTCTGGCGGCATCGCGGCGCGCCGTGCGCCCTGGCCCGCCTGGAATATATGATGCGGCATGTTGCAGGGTCGTGGCGATGCCAGCCGCTCGGTCCGTTCTGGAGGCCCGGTCCGTTCTCGAGGTAGGCGTGGCATCCGTGAGCGCTTGCGTTCGTTGACGCTGACACGATTGCAAAGAAGCCGGCAATCATTGCCAGGAGCTTCAGCTTGAGAGGCGTATGCTGCGTATCGCAGCGCGCCTTAGGCGGCACCTGTTTCATGATAACCCCACACACCGGACGTAGTCGTAGCAATGCGACCAGGGCGGAGCCAGTGAAAACTGGATTCAGTTTTCGATTAGCTGCGTGGAGATTTCATGGAATGGCGTCAGGCCGACGCTTTTGCTCATTTCGAGTGGTACGATGCCGGACCATGAACGTGGTTGAACTGTGATTGTTTGTAGGCAAACTGAGAGATGCCACGTTCCAAGGGTTGGGGGTGTCGGCGGTTTTGATTGCAAATCATGTTCGCGTCTCGGGAGGTGCTGGAGAAGGGGCTTGCAGCGGGCCTCTCCCGCACCTCTCTTGTTGTCTGCAGCAGGACGCGCGTTGGGATCAATAAAAGCCGTTGGCGCACGTAATGAGCCCTGCACGGTCGCGGACGGTGATCCTGCCCGAGCCGCGCTCGATCAAGCCCTTTTCCGAAAGCGTCTTCAGCGCCTCGGTAACGCCTGCGCGACGCACGCCGAGCATAAGTGACAGCATCTCGTGGGTAAGGGCGACGCTGTCCCGCCCGACGCGATCCTGAGCCATGAGAATCCAGCGGGCGAGGCGCTCCGGTATCGTCGCGCGGCTGTAGGCGAGCGCCGTTTGCTTGACCTGGGCGATGAATTCGCGCGAAAAGCGAAGCAGGGCCTTCCTGAGGTCTGGACTTTCGGAGATTTCCTGCAGCAGTTCGGCAGCCTTGATCCGGTAGGCCACGCCTTCGATCTGCACCATCGTCTGAGAATGTGCGCGCTCGCCGCCGAGAACCAGCAGCCAGCCAACCAGCCCCTCCTTCCCGATAATGCCGACTTCCGTACGGTTGTCGTTGGGGCCGACTGCGATGACCGACGCGAGCCCCGACTCCAGGAAGTATGCATACTTGATCGGAGCGCCGGGCCGCTCCATGGTCGTCATGCGCTTGAGTTGCACCTCGGTCAGACGAGACTGAAAATGTTCCCTATAAGTCTCTGGCAGGCTTTCGATAATCTTGTTCTTCAATTTTCCAATCCATTGTCGCGCGAACGCCCGGTTGCCAAAAAAAGCGCCGGAAAACATCATTCGCGCCTGTGTTCAATCGTTGCGAGGCAGTGGGGGTAATTCCGAAACACCAAGCGCGAACGAATGTAAACGGTGATGTCCGTACGAGTTCGTACAGCACGAAAAATATGTATACGTCTTAAAGCCGCATCTGGTTTCCCCTGCGACCTCCTTTCCGTTATTTATGCGTTTACTGAGCATGTCATGATTTGCGCGATGCTGCCGCAGCGAGACCGGAGGCGACGGCTCCGGTTGCTCTTGCGCCATGATCGTCCAGAGGTGGATCTCACAGGAAACCACCTCGGCGGCCGCGTGCCCCCCTGGATACGCGGCCGCCGATCGACGATCCCGAGGGGATCGTGCACGTCGCAGATCCGGCCTCCGTAGCGGGGTGTGGTTGAAGGCATGGACCTGTAACGTTCCCCGCTGCGATTATCTTCCGAGCGTACGCATTCGTACAGTAAAATCATGTTTCGTTGCATGCATGACTACTTTGGTCCCGAAGGATATGCTCATGGAACTGCAATATAACGTATATATACTTACGCATTAATACCTATTTGCACGAGATGCTCCTGGCCTGGCCGCCATCGCCGAAGTAGTCGAATTCGCAGGCCATTCCCTCCTTCAGGTCTTCCCGCTTCGACTTGTTTCCCGCGACGGTGATTTTGGTCTGCTTGCCGATCCGCGCCGTGGCCTGCTTGCCGCCGGCATCGAACACGATGGTGCGTCCCTTTTTCTGGAACCCCTTGATGGTGCTCGTGGCCTTGCTCGTCTTGACCTCGTCCAGGCTGCCGCTGTCGGAATCGATGGCTCGCTGCAGCATTTCCTTGATGTCGTCCGGTGCGGCATAGACCTCGCGCAGCAGTGCCTCGACCTTCTCGCCGGTCATCGGTGCGAAGTCCACTCCGGCGCGCTTTGCATCGGCCAGCAGGCCGGGGTCGGCGTAGGCGGCGGCGTAGGCCTTGCGGAGCAGTGCGACGCGTTCGCCGGGGACGCCGGGCGGTGCATAGACGGGATAGCCGATGTCATAGGCCGCCATCTTGAGTTTCAGCGCCGCCTTCTTCTTCGGATCCTCGACGTGATCGATGATCAGCGGCACCTCGGCTGGCACGCTGTGATATTTCTCGAGGCCCATCTGGTAGAGGATGGTGACCTGCTTGTCCTTGAGCCACTGTGGATTGCGGCTCGTCACGCCTGCCCATGCCGTCGTCGCCCGGCCTTCGGTCTCGCCACGGATCATGGCGAGGTCGATGTCGCCGCCGCCCGGATAGCCGAAGATCACCTTGTACTTGAAGCCCATCAGTGCGTTCATCACGAGGCCGTCGACGGTGCTGGTCGATCCGCGGCCTGCCGAGCCGACGATCATCTGATGCTCGCGGAGGTCTTGCCACTTCTTGATCTTCGAGGTGTGCCACGCGAGTGCCACGGCAATGAACGGTGCCGGGCTTGCGATCCAGTTGAACTTCACCGGATCGAATGTCGCCTTCGTCTTCTTGCCGTAGAACAGCGGCGCGAAGGGGATCGAGTTCAACGAGCTGCCGAGTACCGTGCCGTCCTTCGGTGCCTGGTCGTAGACGTAGTTGGCGCCGACGAGGCCGCCGGCACCGCCCTTGTTCTGCGCTATGACGCTCGGATTGCCGGGGAGGTGCTTCGACAGGTAGCGGGCGCCAAGCCGGCCGTAGAGATCGACGGAGCCGCCGGTGCCCGACGTGATGATGATGCTGATTGTCTTGCCCTTGTAGAAATCCTCAGCCATCACCGGTGCGGCGGCCAGGGATGTTGCCAATCCGGCTGCCATGGCTAGCTTGGACTTGAATACCTGCTGCATTGTTTCCTCCCACTCAGTTCTTGTGTGATTTCGGCAGTGCCGGCATTTCGCGCATCAGCACGCCGACGCCCTCGCGGCTCTCGTTCACATGGAGCCGCTTCTGGAATTCCCAGACCCGGGCCGGGACCGGATGGATGACGGGTACGCCAAGGTCCTGCTCCAGCATCTCGATGATGTGGAGCGTGCGCCAGCCGGAGCCCAGCATGTAGATTGCATCGGCCCCCTTGGATGCGAGGAAGGTCTTCTTGATGTGGGCGTAGACCAGTTCGCCCGAAAGCTCCTGCACCTTGTTGAAAGGCACATCTATGCCGGCCATGGCGCGGACCTTGATGCCGGCGTCCTCGAAGTAGCCGGCGAAGACGTCGTTGATCTTGCCGGAGAAGTACGTTGCGCCGACGATCGACTTGGCGCCGAGCGCCTTCAGTGCGTTGACGTGGTTCTGGCCGGAGGTGAACATCGGCACGCCGAACCTTTTCTCCCACTCGTCTATGATCCGTTTTTCGCCGTCGCGCCCATGCACCATGAAGGGCGGTGCGCCCGAGGGATGGATGACGTCGCAGCCGGCCTCGACCAGCAATGCGATTTCGCGCTCGTAGGCCTTGGAAATCTGCTTGAACTCGTCTTCCGTGCCGCGCGTGATGTTGATGTGAAGCGCCAGCACGCCGATGCCTTCGGCGAGAAGACGGATGACCTCCTCGTTGGAGCCGGGGCGCAACGTCGGGTGGACCATGCCGATGACGCCACGCCAGCTTGTGAATGACATGCGTTTTCCTCCTTGATTATGTTTTCGTTGTCTTCAAGCTTACCCATCATGGGGAGGAGGTGGGAGTCTTTTTGTGGCGCGGACCTGCCCGAATGAGCCACCCTGCACGCGCCGCCCGCCCCCTTTGCCGCCGGTCTTCGTCGCCGGCACCGTCGTTGACAGCATTCGGCGAAGGTCGCACGATGTAGCCAACGACAATGGAAACATCGGGGGCGGCGTTGATGGTTGAGGGCAGAGAGAGCTTTCCCGACTGGGATCGAAATCCGCGGCCGCCGGCGCCGCTGCCGCCGAAGGGCAGCTGCGACTGCCAGATCCACATCTATGGCGATGTGGAAAAATACCCGCCGAAATTGAAGATCAATTTCGACCCGCCGAACGCGACTTTCGAGGACTCGCAGCGCGTACACAAGGTTCTCGGGTTCGACCGGGCGGTCATCGTTCATGCGAGCATCTACGATACGGACTATCGGCTGCTCATCGACACGCTCGAGGGTCTCGAGGACCGGAGCAATTATCGCGCGGCGATCGTACTGAAGAACGATGTTCCCGACAGCATGCTTGCGAAGCTCGACGGTCTCGGCGTTCGTGGCATCAGGTTTCACATAGCGAGCCGGTATCAGTCGGACTCGAAAGACGACGTCCGGCGAATTCTGGCACGGGTCCGCGAGCTTGGCTGGCATGTCCGCCTGCATCTCGATCCGCCAGATTTTCTCGAGTACCAGGACGTCTTCGACGAGATGAAGGGGATCACCTACATCATCGATCACATGGGGCGACTGGACTTCTCGCAGGGGCTCGAGCAGCCGACGTTCGTCTACCTGATGGACCGGCTGAAGAACGAGAACTGGTGGATGATGGTTTCGAACGGCAACCGCGTCTCGGCCATGGACAAGGGCTGGGACGACGCGGTGCCCTACGGGCGCGCCTACCTGGAAGCTGCGCCGGACCGCTGCATCTGGTGCAGCGACTGGCCCCACGTCAGGTGGCGAAAGGCGCGCATGATGAACGAGGCGGAGCCGGTCGAGCTGTTCTATCGGTATGCGGATAACGATCCGGAGCTCATTCGGAAGGTGCTCGTCGACAATCCGGCACGGCTGCTCGGGTTCTGATTCCGGCGCTGCTTCGCCGGCCATGTCTCGCAATGTTCCAAAACCGAAGGACTGATGGTGATGTCGGACCCTGCTCGATGGCGAATGATCTCTATAGGTGTCGGCCTTCTTGCCCTGACGGGTAGGGTAGCGGCGGCCGAGGACTTCTACAAGGGGAAGACGATTACAGTCATCGTCGGTTCGGCGGCTGGCGGTGGATATGATCTTCATGGGCGGCTCGTCGGCCGGCACATCGGACGGCATATCCCGGGCCAGCCTACGCTCGTCGCCCAGAACATGCCGGGTGCCGGCAGCATCGTCGCGACGAATTACATTTACGAGAAGGCTGCGCACGATGGTACGGCCATGGGAATTTCGAGCCCATCCATTGCGTTGCTCGATGCATTGGGCTCGAAGGGCGTGCGGTTCGATTCCACGAAGCTCAACTGGATTGGTCGTGTTGCGTCGATCGTGAACGTGACGTTCACGCGCCGGGATTCGAAAGTGAAGTCGCTGGAGGGGGCGCAGAAGACGGAAACGTTGATCGGCGGGATTTCCGCATCTTCGCCTTTGTCGCTCTATCCAAAGGTCATGAATGCCGTGACCGGCACGAAGTTCAAGTTGATCACCGGCTATGCCGGGTCGAAGGCGACGGTGTTGGCAACGGAGCGTGGCGAGGTGGATGGCACGACGGCCTCGCTCAGCACGTTGGCGGGCGCGCCGGACTGGCGCCGGACGTCCGGCTACAACATCCTAGTTCAGTACACGATGAATCGACACCGGGACATTCCAGACGTGCCGTCGGCGATGGAGTTTGCCAAGACGGATGACGACCGGAAGATCATCGGCCTCTATGTCAACGGTGCCGATGTCGGCTACTCGATCATGACGACGCCGGGAGTGCCGGCCGATCGGATCGGGCAACTCCGGCGTTCGTTCGATGCAATGCTCGCCGATACGATGTTTCTGTCCGATGTGAAGAAGCTCGGAGTGGCCTTCGATCCGCTATCCGGTGAGAAACTGCAGGTACTGATTCAGCAGACGCTGGACCTGTCGCCCGAGGTGAAGGCGCGAGCGCGGGCGGCATCGCAATAGCGTTCCGGGCTGGCGGCATCGGCGATCCTCGCGACGTGCCCAGGCCCCGGCCGTAGCCTGTCCGCGAGCCCGCCGCTCCCTTCACCCCACTCCCTAATTGTCATCCCGGCCGCACCTCCACCCCCCCCCCCCCCAACTGTCATCCCGGCCAAGCGGCGTCAGCCGCGCAGAGCCGGGACCCAGGGCCGTAACGCAAACCCATCGCCAAGCCGCC
>JBJOGJ010000071.1:0-15458 GCA_046048295.1 Pseudomonadota bacterium
TACAACCGGCTTTCCCGGAATGCAGAGAAGTACCAGACGATTACGGGTAAGGGTTTTCGTCCCCGGGTTCTCGATCTCGGCGGCTGGAAATGGCTCACCGCCTTGATCCTCGTGGTGCTGTTCCTGGTCATCGTGGGGCTGCCGTTCGGCATCGTCGTGTGGGTTTCGCTGCTGCCCTACTACGACGGCATCAGTACCGAGGCGCTGGGGCTGATGAACTTCAAGCACTACGGGACGGTGTTCGAATCGCAGTCCTTTCGCGAATCTATCCTCAACACGCTGATCCTGGGCGCGTCAGCGGCGAGTATCGTGACGCCGTTTACGGCACTGTGCGCCTGGCTCGCCGTCCGGCGGTACCGGGGCGCGTGGCTGCTCGACCAGTTGGCGAGCGCACCGCTGATTTTTCCAGCCATCGTCATGGGTGTCGCTTTCCTGCAGCTTATTCTGCAGCTGCCGTTCGCACTCTATGGCTCGCTGTTGTCGATCGTTATCGTCTCGGCGGTACGCTTCCTGCCCTATGGCATGCGTTATGCCTATGCCGGCACGCTGCAGATCCATCGCGAACTCGAGGAGGCATCAGGGCTCTCCGGCGCAAACCAGACTACGACGTTCCTGCGTATCGTCGTCCCTTTGCTCGCACCGGCGTTGATCACCTGCTGGCTCTTCGTGTTCCTGACGGCGGTGAAGGCGATATCCATCCCGATCCTGCTCGCCGGGCCCAATTCCCAGGTGGTCGCAGTGACAATCTTCGATCTTTGGGAGAATGGGGTGATCGGCGAGCTCAGTGCCATGGGTGTAACATGGACGGCACTTATGACCGTAGTCAGTATCATCTTTTTCATCATTGCGCGTCGCTACGGCCTTTCGGTCCGCTGAGCTAGGGGAAAACAGGTGCTTACCGTCAAGGACCTCTTCAAACAGTATACGAGCAGCGACGGTACGCCGGGCGGCGGCGTCTTCAATGCGAGCTTCGAAATTGCGGAAGGCGAACTCTTCACCCTGCTAGGTCCGTCAGGTTGCGGCAAGACGACGACGTTGCGTTCGATCGCCGGCCTCGAGCGGCCCCAGACCGGCCACATCGCGCTTGCGGGAAGGGCGCTGTTTTCCTCGGCGGAGCGCATCAATGTACCGATGTACGATCGTGACATCGGCATGGTGTTCCAGTCCTATGCAATCTGGCCGCACATGACAGTCTTCGAGAATGCTGCCTATCCGCTGACTGTTGGAAAGGCGAAAATGAACAAGACGGAGATGACGGCAAGGGTGACGGAGGTGCTGGAACTCGTGGGGCTCGGGGAGTTCGCGCGTCGTCCTGCACCGCAGCTCTCGGGGGGCCAGCAGCAACGGCTGGCGCTTGCCCGCGCCCTGACGCGTTCGCCGGCGTTGCTGCTGCTGGACGAGCCGCTCTCGAACCTGGATGCGTTGCTCAGGGAACAGATGCGCCAGGAGTTGAAGCGGCTGCAGAAGGATACGGGCGTGACGGCGATCTACGTCACGCACGACCAGTCCGAGGCGCTCGCCATATCCGATCGAATCGCGGTCATGAACAACGGGCTGGTCGAGCAACTCGGGCCACCGCGAGAAATCTACGAGCGTCCGGCCACGGAGTTCGTTGCAAGTTTCATCGGCCGCACGAACCTTCTGCGCGGGAAGCTTGCGGCAGATATTGAGGCGGGAACAGAGGCCGGTGTCGAGACGCCCTTCGGAGAGCTGTTGTGCTCGTTTCCTGGTGCGGTGTCCGCCAGTCCGGCTATCGGCGTCGTCATCCGGCCAGAGAACATCATGATCTCGAAAGCCGAATCGTCTGCGTCGGCGGAAGCCGACAACCGTTTCGAGGGGCGCGTGGTTAACGAGACGTACCTGGGCGAAGTGGTCGAGTACGAAGTGCGGGTCGCTGCCAATTCGGCGCATCAAGATTTTCTCGTCCGCGCCAGGGCTGACATGGATGTGCACGTCGGTGATTCGGTCCTGTTGCGGTTTCCGGTCGCGAAGACGCTGGCGCTGATCGAAAGCATGTCAGCCCGCGCCGGCGGGCGTTGAGAGACCTCCTCGCCGGACCTTCGCGTGGATGTGCTGGGTAATTGCACTTGAGCCTCGGACCCTCTGCGTGACAAATTGAGACGAAGCAAGGACAACGGGGAGAATCGCCGTGATCGACTGGCTCTGGGGCAGCGGCAGGAACAGCAAGGAAGGGGAGAAGCCCGAAATGACTGGACAGACCAATTCGAGACCTCAGGTCATCGCCATAGAGGAGCACTATCTCGACAAGGAGGTGGACACTTATATCGGCGGCAAGGGCGGCGGTGCCTCAAAGACCAAGCAGCGGCTTGAAGATCTGGGTGCGGAGCGTGTCGCCGAGATGGACAAGGCAGGCATCGACATCCAGGTGCTTTCGCACTGTCCGCCGGGAGCGCAGGCATTCTCGCCCGAGGATGCGGCCCGCCTCGGGCCGGCTGTAAACGACCGCCTGCACCAGTTCGTGACGTCCAATCCCTCGCGCTTCGCCGCTTTCGCGACGTTGCCGTTGCGCGATCCTGCTGCCGCTGCAAACGAACTCGAGCGGGCGGTTACCAAGCTCGGATTCAAGGGCGCGATGGTGCACGGGCTGACCGACGGCCTGTTCATCGACGACAAGCGCTTCTGGCCGATCTTCGAGCGGGCGGAGGCACTCGACGTGCCGATCTACGTGCATCCGGCACATCCGCATCCGGCGGTCGTCGAGGCCTACTACAAGGATTATGTGAAGACCTATCCCGGTATCCTGACTTCGGGTTGGGGTTTCACGGTCGAGACCGCTACTGCCGGCGTGCGACTTGTGCTGAGCGGCGTGTTCAGCAAGCACCCGAAGCTGAAAATACTGCTAGGGCATCTGGGCGAGTCGCTGCCGTTCTCGCTCTGGCGCATCGACGCCGGCGTGTCGCGGGCGGCGGGACCGGATGGGCAGGGGATGGCCTTCCGCGATCTCTTCCGCGAGCACTTCTGGATTACCACGAGTGGCAACTTCTCCACGCCTGCCCTGATGTGCTGCATAATGGAAATGGGCACTGACCGCATCCTGTTCGGCGTCGACTGGCCCTATGTCGAGAACGTGCCGGGAACGAAGTGGATGGACGAACTCCCGATAAGCCCCGAGGACAAGGAAAAGATCTACTGCGGTAACGCCCGGAAGCTGTTGCGCATGTAATTCGCATCGGCAGCAAAGGCAGGAAATACGGGAAAGGGAGCGCAATGACGGACGCAGCCGGAGCAACTTCAGAGGTCGATCTTACCGACAGGTTTCTGGTCGATCCGTACCTCAACTGGGCCAACGGGGAGGGCATTCCCGTTCACCTCGACTTTGGTCACGACCTGCTGGCGCTCGAGACCGGCCGGTGGGACCGCTGGGACTGCCGCGGCTGCTTCGCCCACACCCACGGGCGCGGTGACTTCATGGCCAACTACGTGCTGGAGATTGCGCCCGGCAAGAAGACCGCGCCGATCAAGCATCTGTACGAAGCCTTCTTCTACGTGCTCGAAGGGCACGGAACGACGCGGATCTGGCTTCCCTCCGGCGAGGAACAGACGTTCGAATGGGGACCCAAGGCGCTGTTCGCCATTCCGCTCAATTGCCGCTACCAGATCTTCAACGGTTCGGGGCAGGAGCAGGTGCGCCTTTCTTGCACGAACGATGCGCCGCTTACGCTCAATCTCTATCACAATGATAGGTTCGTCTTCGACAACCCGTTCACGTTCGAGGAACGTGTCGGCGAGCCCAACCGCTTCGAGGGGGAGGGCGAACTCGTTCCTGTCGACCTCAAGGTCTCCAAGGACCGCATAAACATCTGGGAGACGAACTTCGTCCACGACCTGACGATTTTCAAGATGTACTCGCTCGAGTCGAGAGGCAAGGATTCGCAGAACGTTTTCTTCGTGCTCGCGGACGGCACGATGCACGCACATATGTCTCAGATTCCCATGGGGCGTTACAAGAAGGCGCACCGGCATGCGGCCGGCACGCACGTGCATGCTGTCGACGGTATCGGCTACTCGCTCCTCTGGTACGACGGCGACAGCGATTTCGTTGAGATACCCTGGAAGCACGGCTTCATGTACACGCCGCCGTTCTGGATGTTCCACATGCACTTCAATACAGGCGACAAGCCGGCCCGCTATCTCGCCTGTGCGCTCGGTAGCGCGCGCTACCCGTTCCTGGCGCTCCGCCGGCGGTCGAACGAGGGCGGCGGGCAGATCTCGGTGAAGCAGGGCGGGCGCCAGATCGAGTACGAGGATCAGGATCCGCGCATCCACCGAAAGTTTCTCGAGGAACTTCGCAAGACCGGCGTCAAATCGCTGATGGGAGATCTGTTCGACGAGGCGGCGATCATGGTGTTGCCGGAGTCGGAACTCACCGGTGTGATCCAGGGGCCGCAGAGTACCGGACCGGCGATTTAGGACAATTGGTGCACTGCTTCACGGCCAGCTTGAGATGGTGACAGGATCGACTCTCGATCTCAAGGTGAACTCTCGGGCGGGCGTGTCTTAGACTTCGGAACGACGGGCAAGCTCCGAATTTCCGATCTCGTCATGTGCGACCGCCTGCCCGGCCGCCCCATGCTGGCCCGGTCATCGATATAGCCAATTGGAAATAACGTTTGCAATTCGGGAAGCCTGCTGCTAGCTCCGGGATATCAGTCGGGGACTGTCGAAGGAGTGCCGCATGGCTGTTGCCGAGATTGCTTCTCGCACGAGCGCGCTGCTCTTTGCGCTGGCTGCATCACTTGCTATGACTGGTGTGGCCATCGCGGGAGAGACCAAGGTCGCAGTGGCGGCAAACTTCACGGCTGTCGCAAAAGAAATCGGTGCGGCCTTCGAAAAGGCGACACAGCATAAAGTCGTATTCAGCTTCGGCTCGACGGGGCAGATCTACACGCAGATTACGCAGAACGCGCCATTCGAGGTGTTCCTCGCCGCTGATCAGAGGCGTCCGCAAAAGCTCGTTGACGAGGGATTTGCCGTAACAGGTACGCGCTTCACCTACGCGACAGGAAAGCTCGCACTCTACAGTCGCGAAAAGGAGTTCGTTGCCGGCGAGCACACCCTGCGCTCGGCAAAGTTCAACAAGATTGCAATCGCCAACCCGGTGACGGCGCCATATGGAGCCGCTGCCGTCCAGGTCATGCAGGCGCTCGCCGTCCACGACTCCTTGAAGCCGAAGATCGTGCAGGGCAACAGCATCTCGCAAGCTTACCACTTCGTGGACACGGGCAATGCAGAGGTCGGTTTTGTCGCCCTCTCGCAGATTGCGCTGCACGGCGAAGGTTCACGCTGGGTCGTCCCGGAAACGCTCTACAGGCCAATCGCGCAGGATGCCGTCCTCCTGAAGCGCGGAGCGAACAATGAAGCGGCCAAGGCGTTCATCGCATTTCTGCAGGGGGTGGAGGCGCGCAAGGTCAAGGAGAAATACGGCTACGGTACAGGGCAATAGCGGCAAAGAATGAATATCGGCGCGCGATATCGGCAGCAGAAAATGGTTCCCGATGCCTGCGAACGCCCGATGAAGGCGCTTGCCGTGGGTTCATAGGCGCCCTGAGCGTTACAGTATACGCAGGCCCCTGAAGTTGCGCAGCTCCGGGTATAGGTCGCCGATCAGGGAGTCCGGCCATGGCATGTGCAGCAATACGTCGAAGACGACATAGGTCGCGGCGATCAGCACGGCGGTCATGACCAGTGACTTCCACAGCGGCACCTTGCCCTCGAGGATCAACACGAGCGGAACGTAGATGGCGGCGGCCGGCAGCATTCCGATCAACAGAATGAGCGCCAGAAGCAGCCCGAGATAAGCGAGCTGAATGACCGAGCGCTTGATGAGTTCGCGATTGTCCAGTTCGGCCAGTGCGTCGTCCTCGCGCATGTGATCGCGCTTGATCTCCGTCGCAAGCTGGTCGGCAGGAATAGGCATCATGTCGATGCGCCACTTCACGATACGGACGAGCACGAACAAGAGCCCGGCAATGGCGACAACCTGAGGCAACAACCGCGCCGCAAACGGCCAGTTCCAGCTCGTTGCGAGCATGAACACGAAGACGCAAGCTGCAAGCGCCCACATCGTGCGACCGAGTATGTGGGCCTCGATGGAACGCTCGGGTGGCGGCTCGCGTAGCGTCTTCTCCCTGCTGGTCAGCGCGGCAATCAATGGCCAGAACAGGACCGCCAGCGTCAGGGCTCCGAAAAACAGGACGCCGGGGTGAAGCAGGAAGCTGAACTGGTAGGCGTTGTAGGAAATAAACATATAGTCCTCGATCAGGTCACCGAGGATGAAGCCGAGAATTACTGGCGGACGCGGCCAGCCCTGCCGCTTCATGAGCCACGCGATGACACCGATCGTGACGAGGACTATAAAGTCGTTGCTGTCGCGCGAGCCCTGGTAGGCGCCAACGAACGTGATCGTCATGACCAGCGGGACCAGTATGCCTGCACGCACGAGTGCCAGCTTTGCAAACTGGTTTGCGAACAGGAAGCAGGTGCCGGCGCCCATCAGGTTGGCGATGGCGACGCTCCACACCATCGTGTAGGTGACGTCGAGCTTTTCTGTCAGCATCTTCGGGCCGGGCTCGATCCCGTGCATCAGGAATGCCCCGAGCAGAAGCGCCATGGCTGCCGAGCCAGGGACGCCGAACGCGATCGTCGGCACCAGCGCACCGCCCTCCTTGGCGTTGTTTGAGCTTTCCGAGGCGATCACGCCCCGGATGTCGCCGGTGCCAAAGGTTTTTTCGGCTCCCTTCAAGGTGCGCGCGGCATAGCCGTAGGCGATCCAGTCGATGATCGAAGCGCCAATGCCTGGAATTGATCCCAGGAAGGCGCCGATCCAGGAACACTTGAGGACCAGCCACCAGTGCTTGAACGTGTCCCGGACGCCTTGCACTTGCTGCCATGAATTGCCGCTTGCTGCGGCGTTACTGCTCGAAACGCTGGTACGCGAGACGGCCAGGTCGATGAGTTCCGGCACCGCGAACATCGCAAGCGCGACCGGGACCAGCGGAAAGCCTTCGAGCAGGTAGAGCGAATCGCCGGACCACCGGATGATGCCGGTCTGACCCTCGTCGCCGACCTGAGAGAGAAAGATGCCGATACAGGCGGCGACGAGCCCCTTCAGGATGTTCTTGCCGCTTAGCGAGGCGACAAGCGTCAGCCCCAGCGTACATACGGCCAGCAAGTCGGGTGACCCGATGCTGAGCATGAAAGGCCTGAGTACCGGAATGGAGAGGCCAAGTAGAAGCGCCCCGAAAACGCCGCCGAGCACAGATGCGCTGAAGGCGGCGCCGAGTGCCCGCCCCGCCTCGCCACGCTTCGACAAGGGAAAGCCATCCATCGTGGTCGCGGCCGAGCCAACCGTGCCCGGCACGCCGAACAGTACCGCCGGAATCGAGTCCGAGGTGTTGGTGACCGAGGACAGGCCGATCAGGAAGGCCAGCGCCGTATAGGGATCCATCGTTATCGTGAACGGCAGCGTCAGGGCCAGTCCGACAAGGCCGCCGATTCCAGGAATGACACCGATGATCAGGCCGATGAACACGCCGAGCGCAAGGATTGCCAGGCGCATTGGATCGAAAAGGATGACCAGCGCATGCAGAGCCGCCTCGACTTCCATCCCCCAGCCCTTCCCCAGTCCACGCTGCGGCTATGATAAGGGATTACCCTTAGGTTAAAGTGCGAGTTCCTGTAAATGCAATTCTTGAGGCGGGCTGCCGCGCCAGAAGGCCGCATATTTGCCCGATGATTTCCGGACCTTCGCGGTGGGCGAATAACCAGCGGTTCCCTTGCCCGAAAACGACGTTCGGCATCGGGGAATGGCGCCGGCCGCTCAGGCATCCACCGGCAGGAGCCGCGCCGCGAGTCCATTGGAACATGAACCGGCTATTCAAGTTGCCCCGCTACTGGCATCAGCGTCTCGGCTTCTGCAACGGTACCGGACGCTGCCTCCGCAATGTTAATCGCTCCCGTCATGGACTATAAGAGCGGCTTTGCACCGGCTCGCAAACCCCTGGCGAATGGGACGTCACGCCTGATGGCTTCCTTGAGACAATCGATCGCTCCTGTGGCGGCACTCCTCCTGAGCGTTGCGATCCTGCTGATGGGCAGCGGACTGCAGGGCACGCTCCTGCCGGTCCGCGCCAACCTGGACGCCTTCACCGATATCGACATCGGCATACTCGGCTCTTTCTATTACGTAGGGTTCACCGCGGGATGCCTCGCCGGTCCCTATCTGATCTCGCGCGTCGGCCACATTCGCACCTATCTGGCTCTCGTCTCCGTTGCCTCGGCGGTGGCACTGGTCCACGCGATGGTCGTCACCCCCTCGATCTGGTGGGTGCTGCGCGCGGTGACGGGGTTCTGCTTCTCGGTGCTCTACATCATCATCGAAAGCTGGCTCAACGAGCGAGCGGACAACTCGAATCGCGGCACGATTTTTTCCGTATACACAATAATAAACCTGACGGTCATCACCGTCGGGCAGTTGATGTTGAACCTGGCGGATCCGCGTGCATTCCCGCTGTTCGCGATGATCTCGATCCTGATCTCGCTTGCGAGCGTACCGGTGGCCATGACGCGCGCACAGTCGCCGGAGCCGGTGCCGCTGGTTCAGCTTGATCTGCGCAGTCTCATGCGCCTGTCGCCTGTGGGGTTCATCGGCTGCTTCGCCCATGGTCTATCGAGCGGCGCGTTCTGGTCCCTTGGACCGGTATTCGCCATCCAGGGCAGGCTGGATACGCTGAGCGTCAGCCTGTTCATGAGTGCGACGGTGCTCGGGGGCGCCTTCGGCCAATATCCGCTTGGACGTCTATCGGACCGCATTGACCGCCGCATCGTCATCGTCGCGATCTGCCTCAGTGCGGCAGCCGCCGGCCTCGGAATGACATTTCTGAATGATCGTAGCCTCTGGCAGCTTTGTGCGTATGGGTTCTGTTTTGGCATCTTTGCCTTCCCGCTCTATGCGGTGTCGGTCGCCCATGCCAACGACCTCGCAAAGCCGTCCGCATTCGTGGAGACGTCGAGTGGGCTCATGCTCGTCTTTGGGATCGGCTGCGCGCTGGGGCCTGTCATGGCAGCGACGATCGAGGCGCTGACGACGGTCAAGGCGCTGTTCCTGTTCACGGCGGCCGTGCATGTTCTGCTGGCCCTGTTCACGCTGCGACGTATTACCTACCGCGCACCCGTCGCACCGGAGGAAAAGGTCGATTTCAACGATGCGCTCGTTGCCGCACGAACGGTAGCGCCGATCGAGCTGCATGACATGTCTGAGACTGGCGTCGAGGAGGAGATGAAGCAGGGCCGGTAATGTTCCGGTCCTGACATGTTCTTCGCACTGCCGCGCGGCTTCGAGCAATCGTTCGGCGGTTATTCCTGCACCATGAGATCCTGCCCGGTTTCCTGTCGGAGTGGCAGCGTCCACTTGTCTTCGCGGGCATGCCATGGCAGCACCCGCTGCTTCAACGGCAGCAACTGCGAATACCGCCTGCGCACTTCCAGCACCTGAAGTCGGTTGAGAAACGATAGCTTCAGCGCCGCTCTCAGATGCCCGTCGCTGATATCGTAGGATTCCACTGCGCCGTAGATCACCATCAGGCGAAGCGTGTTCAGGACCTCGGACCGGTCGAGCCCGAACGACCGCTCCACGGCGGCCAGCCGGAGGATTTCCGGATCGGGTTCCTGCATGTATCGCACATAAAGATGCGCGAGCTTCAGTGTCTCGCGTGTGCTCCAGCCACTCGAGGCAATATCGTTGAGCCAGACCTCTGCCGCAATCGGCAAGTCTGCCAGCTCGATGCCGGTAATGCTTGAGAACCGGACGAAACGCTTGTCACTCATATTTCCACACCACGGTGAGCCTGCCGCGGTCGCGAGAGGGACAGGCTTCTGAACGCCATTTTCTTATCAACAGGTGAAGTAGTGATTAATCATGCTGCGCCTGCAAATGTGGCGCACTTTGCGCAACCCTGGGTTAGGAAACTTGCTCGGGGGAGTGGAATCTCGGGACGCGAAGATGTAAGGAGCGACCTGAGTTTAAGAAACATGGGATTGGGGACCAACGCGATTATGAAAACCAACGAGCCGCGTCCGATCCGGCTTAGGGATTATCGGCCGCACCCTTTCGCGGTCGAGAAGGCGGAACTGGACATCTCGCTTCATCCGACGCGGACCCGTGTCTATTCGAAGCTTACCGTCGTTCCCAACAAGTCCTACACCGGCACCAGGGCCGGCCTCGATCTGGACGGCGAGAACCTGGATCTCGAGAGCATCGCTGTGAACGGCAAGCCTCTCGCCCCAAGTGAATACAGGACCACGAGCCAGGCGCTCACCATCAAGAAGCCGCCGGCCCGCCGCTTCACGGTTGAACTGGTCACCTACATAAATCCGCAATCGAATACCTCCCTCGAAGGGCTCTACCGCTCGCGCGGCATCTACTGCACCCAATGCGAGGCCGAAGGTTTCCGCCGCATCACCTATTTCATAGACCGCCCGGACAACCTTGCCGTCTTCACCACCCGCATCGAAGCCAGCAGCGAGGAGGCCAGTGTCCTTCTTGGTAACGGCAACCCGGTTGAGCGCGGTACGAAAGACGGCGGCCGGCGCCACTACGCCGTATGGCACGACCCCCATCCCAAGCCGAGCTACCTCTTCGCAATCGTCGGCGGCAACCTGTGCTCCATTGCCTCGACCTTTCGCACGCGCTCCGGGCGCAGCGTCGATCTGCGCATCTATGTCGAGCCAGGCAAGGAAGGGCGCGCTGGCTGGGCGCTCGATTGCCTGAAGCGCTCGATGCGGTGGGACGAGGAGCGCTTCGGCTGCGAATACGATCTCGACGTCTTCAACATTGTCGCCGTGTCGGACTTCAACATGGGCGCGATGGAGAACAAGGGGCTAAACGTCTTCAACGATCGCCTTATCCTTGCCTCTCCGGAAACAGCGACGGATGCGAGCTTTGCGGCCATCGAATCCGTCGTTGCCCACGAGTATTTCCACAACTGGACCGGTAACCGCATTACATGCCGGGACTGGTTCCAGCTCTGCCTCAAGGAAGGGCTCACCGTCTATCGCGACCAGGAGTTCTCCGCCGACGCACGCTCGCGGCCGGTCCAGCGGATCTCCGATGTCCGCCAGTTGCGCGCCCACCAGTTCCCGGAGGACGCGGGGCCCCTCGCCCATCCCGTCAGGCCCGACCGCTACATCGAAATCAACAATTTCTACACCTCCACGGTCTACGAGAAGGGCGCCGAGATCGTCCGTATGATCGAGGAAATCCTCGGTCGCGATGGCTTCGCCAAGGGCATGAACCTCTATTTCAGGCGCCATGACGGCGACGCGGCAACGGTCGAACAGTTCATAAAGTGCTTCGAGGACGCCACGGGGCGCGACCTCGGCAGCCTCTTCCGGTGGTACGGACAGTCCGGCACACCGGAACTCGTTTGTGAACTGGCCTACGACGCCAGGAAGAAGCAGGCGACGCTGACGGTGACGCAGGTCCATGCGGAGACTGCCAACGGTCCGAAGAAGAAGCCGGTTCATATCCCGTTCCGTATCGGGCTACTGGGGGCCGATGGCAGCGATATCGCTCTGAGGCTAGCCACCGGCGAAGCGGTACCCGACGGGCTGCTGCACTTGACCCGGACGACCCAGAAGTTTTCTTTCGTAGACGTACCTTCCCGTCCGGTCGCATCGCTGCTCCGCGGTTTTTCCGCACCCGTCCGGCTGAGCTACAACTTGACCGACCGCGACCTCGAGTTCCTGATGGCGCATGACAGCGATCTGTTCAACCGCTGGCAGGCCGCGAACGACTATGCGACACGAACGCTGATCCAGTTGATCCGTACCGGTCGCGACGCCAAGGCCTGCGACCAGGCCGCGTCTTTCGTCGAAGCTCTCCGTGCGACCCTCGTCGATAACGAGCTGGAACACGCCTACAGGGCCGAGATGCTCAAGCTGCCATCGGAAGGCGATCTGGCCCGAGAGATCGGCCGTAACGTCGATCCGGACGCTATTCACGCGGCCCGCGAATCCCTGCTCAAGCTGATCGGCACCAGGCTCCACACCGATCTCGATGCGATCTACCGGGAGCTTTCTGACCGAGCCCCGTTTTCCCCTGACGCCGAGAGTGCCGGTCGCCGTGCCCTGCGAAACATGGCCCTGACCTATATGTCTCATCGCGGCCGGTCTTCCGACGTTGCCCGGCTCGTCTCCCACTTCGACGGGGCGACGAACATGACGGACGAGAGCCACGCGCTCTACTTACTAGCGGATTGCAGGGGCAAGGAACGCCAGCACGCGCTGGACCGGTTCCACGAGCGGTGGAGTGACGACCATGTCGTGATCGACATCTGGTTTGCCGCCCAGGCGTTGTCGCCTGCCGCATCGACGCTCGGCCGGGTACGCTCACTCATGCGCCACCCGCTGTTTTCGCTCTCCGCCCCGAACAAGGTCCGGGCACTCATTGCAGCGTTTGCCGCCTCGAACCATGTGCAGTTCAATCGTCCCGACGGCAAAGGCTACGATTTCCTCGTCGAGCAGATTCTCGCGCTCGACCGCAGCAACCCCCAGATGGCTGCCAGGCTGCTGTCTTCTCTGAAGAGCTGGCAGGCGCTTGAACCTGGCCGCCGCAAACTCGCCAAGGCCGCGCTGAAACGTGTCGCGTCGACCGAGAATCTCTCGCGCGACGTCTATGAGATAGTGACGAAAATATTGGAATAACAATGAATTGCCTATGCATGTGCGTGTTATGTCCGCATCACTTGCGGGCAATGCCACTGCCATCGCCTTTTACTCCGTAAACGAGGAATTATTCTCCCTCGACACCGACGCCGGCAAAGCACCATGATGCCTTTAGCGACGAGGGCGGCTGGGGATCGGGGGATGCAGAGATGGCGGCAACTGCCGAAATTGGGCGGGATGCGGAAGATTTTGGCGAGCCGAAAGCCGCAGTGGTGGAGGGCCGGTCTAAGGCCCGGTCACGGCAGGCAGGCGAGTTTTCCGGCGTGCTCCATCTCCTGAGTCACGACATCCGCACGCCGCTCAACGCCCTGATCGGCTTTTCCGAGATGATGCAACGCGAAATTCTGGGCCCCCTCGGCAACCAGCGCTATCAGGAATATGCGCGTCATATCCGTGAAAGCAGCGACCTGCTGCTGCAGGCCGCCGAGCAGGCACTCGCCGTCTCTGCAATGCTGTCGCGCCGCGGCACTCGCCGGTGCGCAATGGCACTGGATGAAGCCCTTGGCAAGGCGGCAGCAACAGCAGGCCCGCTGTCGGCCCCGTTCGCAATCGAGGGTCAGGCACGCGCCATGGCGGATCCCGATACGCTACAGATGCTACTCGAATTCCTGCTGCGCTCGGCCGGCGCATATGCCGACCCCGATCGCGAGATGACGGCGCTGGCCCGGGAGATGGGCAGTCGCGCCGAGCTTCGCCTTACCTTTGCACAGCGCGCCGTGGCGCATGTGACCCGCCTGGAGGACGACCGCACGATGGCGTTTGCCGCGTTGCTGGTCGAGAGTGAGGGAGGCCGCCTTTCCATAGCACGGGCGGGGTCGGGCCTCTGTTCCGTGACGGTGGAACTCGAATCCTCCGCTCAGTGCGACCTTTTCCAGTCGAGAGAATGAAGCCAGCCGTATGAGTGGCAGCGATCCGGGCCCTAAGGCGCCGATTTTCCCGGATCTGCGGTTCCGGCTGGCGGCTTATCCGGCGTCCGCCGCCAATGTCCCCTGCGCCGCTTCTGGTGGTAATCGTAAAGCTGCTTGCGCTCTGCGGCCGAGAGCCGAGCCATGATTTCGCCAAGCGCGACGTTGACATGCCGGCGCATGTTGCCCTCGGCCTCGAGCAGCTTGGCCGCCTCCGCATCGTAGGCGGCCTTATTGAACGGTTCGGCGAGCAAGAGCTTGCCGACTTCCCGCCGGCCGTCGCCGACGAGCCTGCGCAATGGGCGCATCTTGCTACGTGCCTGTGCGATGACCGGTCCGACTTCTTGCTGCCGGGCGGCAGGCAGGGTTTCGACGAACGAGATAGCGCTGCGGCTGAGGCCGCGCCGCATCGGCCAGTCGTCGCGCGGCGACTGCAGATAGGCGCTTCCGACCGCTCCGAGCACAAGCAGGTTCAGTGCGGCTGAGGCAACGAGTGCGATCATCGCCCAACGCGGAACTGCCCACATCGATTGGGCTCTGCCTGTAGCGCCGTCGCTCATCGTGTCTCCCATTCGTTGAGGTCTGCATCCTCGTCGATCAGCGCGAGAACGGCCGGATCGATAGCCGCTGAAATACCGATTTCATCGACCATATGCTGTGCGATCGGCTTGACGAAATCCTGTGTGCCGACGAATACGCCAACCATAAGCGAAGCAGCGAGCAGGGCAAGGGCGCCACCGATGCTGCCAGGTTGCTGGCGCGCACTGACTGGCAGGCTGGCGGGACCATTGCTACGTGCTCGTGCACCGGGCCACGGAATGATCTCCGCATCACCCGTCTGTCGCGGGACCGAGGCGCGAGCCTCGACCTTCGCCACGATTCGTCTGGCCAGTAGCGCCGTATGCGCACGGTCTGGAGGCGGCACCGTCCCGGCATCGAGCACACGCTCGAGTGCGCGTGCCGCTGCGATCTGACGCTGAGCTGCAGGACTCGACGACGCCAAATCCCTTAGCCTTTCGCGCACATCGTCCGGCCAGCGCCGTTCATCGCCGCCATAGACATCGAGCGTACGCTCGAGCAGCTCGAATTCTTCGCTTCTGATTTCGGTCCTGTCCATTGTCGCCCCTCCTGGGCGCCCTATCATCCGGTATGCGTCAAGTCTACTCGTCTTGCAGCAGTTGCCGCCAATCCTCTTCGAGCACGGAGCGAAGCCGCCGCCTGCCACGTGCCAACAGCGACTCCACCCCCTCGTCCGAAACGCCGAGCGCTTCGCCGATCTCGATCTGGCTCATGCCCTCGTAGTGGAACATCGCCAGCGCCATGCGCTGGCGATCCGGTAGCCCTTGCATGGCAGCGTCGACACGGCCCGCCAGATCCTTGTCCATCAGGCCGGTCAGCTGCGTCTCGCGCTCGGCCTGTTCGGGCACCTCGGCCTCGACATCGTAGCGGCTCCGCGCCCTTATCCTGTCGATGCAGAGATTCGATGTCACCCGTCTGAGCCATGCGCGCGCGCCGCCGCCACTCGTATCGAGCGTTCCCGCGTGGTCCCAGAGACGCAACATCGCCTCCTGCGCCACGTCGTCCGCCTCGCTGTCGTCCCCGAGCATGCGCCGGCCCACTGAAAGGACCATGGGCAGCAGGATGTCGACGAGGTCGCGGAAGGCGGCTACGTCTCGCTCGGCAACCCGCTGCAGCAGGCCAATCTCAAGATCACGGTTGTTTTGATCCACCCGTCTGCCCCGGCCCGGCCAAGCCATATTGGCCACCTCGGACCCGGACCGCGAATGCGATCCGGGCCTGGACATGATG
>JBJOGJ010000072.1:0-15413 GCA_046048295.1 Pseudomonadota bacterium
TCACATTCCCGGCAAACCGGATATCGTTCCCCGCAATCGTCCTGGCGCCGGCAGCACCATCGTTACCAACGAGCTCTACAACCGCTACGCCCAGGACGGCACGGCAATCGCAACCTTCAGCCGTGGCATTCCGACGGAGCAGCTCTTCAAGACACCCGGTGTGCAGTATGACGCCTCCAAGATGCACTGGCTCGGGAGCCTCAACAGCGAGGTCTCCACCTGTGTTTCCTGGCATACGACACCCATCAACACCTTCGAGGACCTGAAGACCCGCGGCATGGTCGTCGGCGGGACGGGGCCGGGTGCCGATACCGACATCTTCCCGATCGTCCTCAACAACGTGCTCGGCACCAAGCTGAAGCTGATCACCGGTTATCCAGGTGGCAACGACGTGAGCTTCGCCTTGGAGCGTGGTGAGGTCGAGGGGCGCTGCGGTTGGTCCTGGTCATCGGTGATTACGACGCGTCCGAGCTGGCTCAAGGAAAAGAAGATCAACGTTCTCGTTCAACTTGCCGTCAACAAGCATCCCGATCTCGCTGGCGTCCCCTTCGTGATGGACCTCGCGAAGACCGAGAAGGAGCGCCAGATCCTGAAGTTGATTTTCGCCGTCCAGCTCTGGGGCCGTCCCTATGCGGTGGGTCCCAAGGTTCCGGCGGATCGCGTCGCTGCACTCAGGAAGGCGTTCATGGACACGGCCAGGGATCCCGTCTTCGTCGAAGAGATGAAGAAGCGGAAGTTCGATCTCGACGTGCTTGACGGAGAGACGGTGCAGAAGGCGGTCAACGAAATGTTCGAGATCCCGGCGGACGTCGTCGAAGCGGCCAAGCAAGCGCGCAACTTCCAGGGCAACATCCAGATCTCGAAGGCTGTCATACCGATCGAGACCATCAGCGGGAAGCTCGTCGCCATCGCAAAGAAGGGCGCCCGTGTCACGGTCGAGGGCGGCGGCAAGTCGCAGAAAGCGAATGTTTCCGGCCGCAACACGAAGATCACCATCGCCGGCAAGGAGGCCAAGCGGGATGCTCTGAAGGAAGGCATGAGCTGCAAGCTCATCTATCAGGCATCGGCGGCCAAGGAGATCGCCTGCGAGTAGTCCTGCCTGGTGCTGCTAACGAAAGGGCCGGGTGATCCCGGCCCTTTTTTGTTAGGTAATCAGTGGGTTGCGATCAGATCGCGGGGCCGATCGAGCGTGGCGTCTTGATGACACCCTTGAGCTGGTCCTCTGGTATCGCAAGCAGGGCGGGCTCGTCGAAGATGTCGCCCATTTCGGATTTAACGCCGGTCTTCTCGAGCGCCTTCAGCCACTTGATGTGGAGGCGCGGATCCTGATCCTCGTACTCGACCTGGCGGCCGCCGTTCTGGACCGATATCGAGCCGCCACCTTCGGCGCTGCGCTTTCTGAGCGAGATGAAGGGGTAGCGGCGGCTGCCCAGGCTGCAGGCGAGGTAGCGTGCCGGCTTCGGACCCGTGTTGAAGTGCTGGTGGAACATCCAGAACGGTGGCGTGTACATGAAGCCGTGCTTCCAGGGGAACTCGACGAACTCAGACTCCCCCTCGTACCAGAGCAGCGTGTAGCCCTCGCCATCGACGGCGTGCACGTGCGTGCCGGCGGCGTGCCGGTGCGCCTTCTTGTAGCGGCCCATCGGGATCTGGGAGGTGTGGGCGTGCATGGTGCCGTCGGCGAGCACGAATGAGACGTTTAGGGAGCCCTTGCCGCGCTCGTTGAGCTCATAGAGCTTGAAGCTCGTGAGATCCGGGACGAAGTTGGTCTCCCAGACGTTGAGCATCGCCGTGCCCTTGCCCCGGTTGATGGGCACGTGATTGCCTTCGCCTTCCCAGTGGTTGGTCTCGCCAAGCCGCTGGGGGAACTGCCATGGGTTGTTAAACACGAAGTCGATGTCGTGGTAGAGGTTCATGGTCAGCGGCGCGTCGTGCGTGCATGAGAGCCTCACGGGTTCCGCGCCGGTGCCGTTGAAGATCTGGTACTGGCAGTTGAGCGGTATGGCGAAAAGTGCCTTCGGTCCCCATTCGAACGTCTGCTTCTCGCCGTTGGGGAACCAGATCGTGGTGCTGCCGTGGCCGGCCAGCACGTAGAAGAAGGACTCGTAGAGGTGCTTTACCGGGCGCGTCTTGCCGCCTTTCGCCACCTCGATCACGTAGTTGGCCATGAAGTCGCCGCGCCCGTGCGTGTGGGCGAAGCAACCTTTCGCCTCATAGAGGTCCCAGTCGCCGGTTTCGAGGGACAGGAGGTCGTGCCCGAAGTCCAGGTGGATCGGAATTTTCTGGGCCTCGGCCCAATTCAGATAGGGATCCACCAGGAATCTGTCCTTCAGTTCCTCGGCGGTTTTGGCTGGCTTGTCCGTCATTCTTGCTCCCTGACCATTCGGCGGTTGGTTAATGCCTGCGACCGTACTATGATGATGGTTCCATCATAGATGGGCGGTGCGGCACCTGCAAACGGCCTCGCAATGAGGCGGGGCCCCGCTCGGTTTTGCGCGGTAAGCATTACCGACGAGAATCCTGGAGCTTGCGGCTGTCAGGGCCCAAGCTTCGGGCTGGTGCAATCAGCACGGGAGCTCCGGATGGCCAAGAACCCGAAAAAGCCAGCAGCAAAGGCGAAGCCTGCAGCCAAGCCCGTCCAGGCGGCCGCCAAGAAGGCGGCGCCGGCGAAAAAGACGCCGGCAAAAAAGGCTGCGGCTGCGAAGCAACTGGCGACGGCGCAAGCCGTGCGCAAATCATCGGAGCCGGCGGCCGTTGCGCATGACTATGAAGCCGGCGCCAAGGTGAAACATGCGGTATTCGGCGCCGGCGTCGTGCGCGAGGTGACCGGCGACATCCTCGCCATCGAGTTCAAGAAGGGCGACGTCCGCTTCATCCGCGAGGATTTCGTCAAGAGAGCCTGACGCAGCGGGCCCTCCTCCGGCCGCAATACGCGCTACTCGGTGCCGGCGAGGCGGCGGACCCCATTGCGGCTCGCGGCGAGATTGGGGTCGAGCGCGAGGGCACGCCTGTAGTCCGCAAGCGCACCGCGCTTTTCCCCGAGTGCTTCGAGCGCGCGTGCCCGCAGTTCGACCGCCAGCGCCATCTTCGGGTCACGCTGGCTGGCCTTGTCGGCGAGAATCAGCGCCGCCTTCGCATCGCCGCGACCAAGTGCGATCCAGCTGAGGTTATAGGTGGCCGACACGTTGACCGGATCGAGGGCCAATGCCTGATGACACGAGCGTTCGGCGTCTTGGTGGCGTTCGAGCCCGATCAGCACGCCGCAGCGCATGGCATGGGCGGTTGCGTCGCCAGGGACCATGGCAAGGTAGGCGTCGTAGTCCGCCAGTGCCGCCTGCCGCTCGCCGAGCCTCTCGCTGACGAAAGCGCGCTCCTTGAGGCCGTCGGTGTCGTCCGGCGCAAGGGCGAGTGCGGTATCGAGGTGGCTGCGCGCCTTCTTGAAATCGCCCTTGCGGACGAAAACCAGTGCACTGTTGAAATGCGCGGATGCGAATTCCGGTGCGAGCGCGATCGCCTTCTCGAAGTCCTCGAGCGCCTTGTCCGGCATTTCCAAATCGATGTAGCTCGCGCCGCGCCCGTTGTAGAGTTCGGCATTGGACTTCGCCAGCGCGATGGCGCCGCTGTAGTCGGCGACGGCTTGCCGGAACTTTTTCAGTGCACGACGTGCCTCGGCCCTGTTCTGCCAGGCGAGCACGTAGCGGTTGTCGATGGCGATGGCGCGGGAGGCATCTGCCTCGCCCTTGTGGGGTTGTCCCAGCTTGATATGGGCGAACGATCGCGCGGCCAGCGAGGAGACGTCGCGCGGGTTGAGTTCCAGTGCCCGCGTCAGGTCGGCAGTCGCGGCCTTGAATGTTCCGTTTGCGTTGTGACTGATGCCGCGGTTGCGGAGCGCCAGCACCGAGCCGCTGTCGAATCCGAGGGCCCTGGTGTGGTCGGCGATTGCCCGTTCGAACTTGCCGAGCTGATGGTATGTATGCCCACGATTGATATAGGCGTCGATGTAATCGGCCTTGAGCTCGATGGCCTTGTCCAGGTCGGGTATGGCGAGCTCGTATCGCCCAGCATCGTCGTGCACCAGCGCGCGATTGTAGTAGTACACCGCATTGGCGGGAGACAGCCGGATCGCGACATCGAAGTCGGCCAGCGCGGCATCGTATCGGCCGAGCCGGCGAAGCAGGATTCCCCTGTCATTGCGTACTTGATGACCGTCTGGTGCGAGCGAAATTGCCTGCGCGAAGTCGGCAAGTGCGTTGGCGGTGCGGCCAAGTTCGTCGTTGGCGTTCGCTCTCAGTGCCCAGGCGCCGGAATTGTCCGGTTCTGCTGCAATCGCCTTGTCCAGATGCAGCACCGCGTCTGAGAATGCACCCTTGTCGTAGGCCAGTCGTGCCTTGGCGTATTCCTCGGCATATGTGCGAGCCTTCTGGTGCGCGGCGTGGAGCGAAGCTGCATCCGGACCTTTGTTCGCGCTGCCGGTATCTTTGGTCTTATTGTCGACCGTCAAGTCCCATGGGGGCAGCCCGAGATCGGCAAACCTCACATCCGGAAGCGCAACGTGTGTCCTGTGGCCCGGTTCGTGCCGATACGAATATCCGATCAGTGAAGCGCCTGCCGCTAGGAGCAGGAGCGGGAGCATGAGTACGAAAGTCGCGGCCGGCCGGTTCGAATCGAAGCGCTCGACAACGATCTCGGATCTCATGTGCGCGCCACTTGTCATGTGATCCTCCGCCTCAGTACGAGAAAACAGTTGAACGAAGCGCCGCCATGTTGCTGATAAACAGAACAATTGCAAGCCATCCAGACATTCAGTCTTCGTCCGCTGCCGATGGGAGTGCGAAGGTCTGCGTGGCTATAATGTAAAAAAAATCGTTCAGCCTTAGAGATTTGCTGCATCAAGTCCCATCTGCCAGAAGTCTGCTTCGAGCACGGTAGCCTGCCGGAAAATTGCGACAAGTTCGCCTGCCCTCGCCTCCGTGACGTAGTGTTCCGCCAGTCGGTCGAGGTGGGTGCGCGCATCATCTGCGACCGTTTGATAAGCCTCCCCGGCGTATTCCTCTATCCACGCGCGATATGGATTTTCGGGTGCGCAGCCGACTTCGGTTTCCGCGAGCATCGTGGCGATCTCCGCATAGCCGATGACGCAAGGTGCGAGCGCGACCTTCAGGGCGAGCAGGTCGCCGCGCAGGCCGGTTTCCAGGACATATCGCGTGTAGGCCAGCAGTGCCGGCTCTGCCGGTGCTGCTTCGAGATCGCCGGCCGTCAGTCCCCATTTCGCAGCCAGCCTCACGTGCAAGTCCATTTCGACGTCCAGGATCGCTGACATTCCCGCTGCCGCTGCGCGCATGTCGGCGAGCGTCGGCGACTTGTAGACGGCAACGGCATAGGCGCGCGCGAACTCGATCAGGAACAGGTAGTCCTGCACGAGGTATTTCCGGAACGCCGCTTCGGGAAGCGTGCCGTCGCCCAACTGCAGCGTGAACGGGTGGTGCGTGTAGGCGTTCCATTCCGCGCTGCATTCCTGCTTCAGGCGCTCGAAGAAACCCATCTTCTCTTCCTCCTCAGGCTGCGGTTGACAGTCGCGCCCGGGCCATGGGACCAGTCGTCACCCGAAAGTCAAGTCAGGCCGGAGAGCGTCATGGCACTCGAAATAGTTCTAACCATTGTGGCGCGAGACCGGCCGGGCCTCGTCAAGCGCGTGTCGGAGGCGGTGAGTGCGAACGGTGGGAACTGGGTCGACAGTTCGATGGCGCGGCTCGGCGGCGAATTTGCCGGGATCGTGCGCATCACGCTGCCCGAGGAGAAGGCCGCGGCGCTGGAGAAAGCCCTGGCCGGGCTTGCCGCGGAAGAGATCGCGGTCACCGTGCGGCGCGGTGCCGGTGGTGTCGTCCCGAGTGGTACGCGGGCCACTCTCGTGCTCACGGGGATCGATCATCCCGGCATCGTGCATCGCGTCGCGAGTGAGCTTGCCGAGCGCAACGTCAGCATCGACGTACTCGAGACGGAGGTCTTCACCGGCAGCATGTCCGGCGAGGCGATGTTTTCGGCGCGGGCAACGGTCGTCCTGCCGACCGGTTTCGACGAGTTGGAGCTAAGGCGCGCGCTCGAGCGGCTCGCGCAGGACATCATGGTCGATATCGAGCTCTCGGATGAAGGGAAGTAGGCCGTCGCATTTGATGGGCAACGCGGCCTCGGGATGTTCGAGCCGCGCGCCGAATGCGGTGCACTTGGCTTCGAGTTTGGATGGTTTTCGCATCTGGTCATCCGGCATCATTGTCGAGTAGGCTATCGGGCGATATTTCATCATTGTTCGTCGATGGAGCATGGGGCCATGGACTGGTCGCTTGCGCTGAAGGTTGCCGGCTTGCTATTTGCCGCGCTCGATTTCTTTGGCTTGTCGAATTGGTTGGAGCACAAGCTCAATCGATTCCGATTGGGCGCCTACGAATTGATACCCGACAATTTGAGAGGCAGTCCAAGGCTGCCAATGGCAATCCTGGCTGATTTTTGGTGCCAAATGAAAGGTGAATTCAACGGCCCTCGCGCGAGCGCCGCTCGTCGCGAGTGGCGATGGATCATCATCGCGCTGTTGTTGACCGTATTGGCATCCCCGTTTGCGGTTGGTGCCAGTTCGATTGGTGCCGTGGTCGGGATGTGGTTTGGCCTTGCCGGGTTTATTGCCGTGACAAGCGTCCTTTTCGTTCTCGCTTGGGTCTGCCTCGAGCGATACTTGATTCCCTATGGGATTTGGCTGCCTCTCCATGTCATGAACATGGCCCCCAAGGGAATGGTCGGTTCGCTGGGGTTGGCGTTGGCGGTCGCCGGGTTCTTTCTGTAGTTTACTCTTTTGAAAGATTATCGTTCGAGTTATCCCCGCTCCTTCCGCATGCCCCATACTCCCTCGCATCCGCCTCGATCAGGGGCACTGTCGCGAGCTGGGCGTTCGGGTGGAGGCGGAGCCTGGTAAGCATTTGCACTCCCATCAGCTGGAGTGGTTGCCCGTGCCGGCACTCGCGGCCGAATGGGCCACGAATGCAGGTGACCGCGCTGGTGAGATGGACCGGTGTCGGGCGACAAGTGCCCAAGGCGCGGGACGGCTCCGGTCCCATCTTAATTGCTAATCGACGGCCCGTGCCGTCCCGCCCCCTTCTTGGGGAGAACAGAACGAACGACGCAAACCTCCGGGGCGACAACCCGCGGAGCACGCCAGCGTGGAACTTCCTCAACACCGGCCTGCCGGTGTTGAGAAAATCAAACAGACTACTTCCTCGACGCGAGCCTGCTCGTGTTGAGAAAATCAACCAAACTCGATGTTGAGCAAACCAAGCAAACCCGGCCCCGAACGTTCAGATGTTGAACGGCACCTGCTCCGGGCCCGAACCCAGCGTGACCTTGCCGGTCTTGAGGTCGAAGCGGTTCTGCAGCACTTCGCCCACCAGCTTCTTGCTCCTGAGGATCATCGCGACGGAGCGCGCCGGCCCGCCCTGCTCGGCGTGGATCTCCCACGGCCCGACGATATCGACCGAGCCGCGCTTGCCCTGGGTCACGCTCGTCATGCGCACTTCTGCATGGCCGGGCCTGCTGCCGTCGTCGGTGCGCTCGAACCGTTCCAGTGACTCCGTTCCATCCATCACGCCGTACACGACCCAGGCATCGGCGTGGTCGTGCACGCTGCCGGTCCGTCCCGGCACGCGCACCACGGCGTTGATGTAGAACCCGTGGTCGGGATCCTCGTAGAGGAACAGGTTCTGACCCTCCGTCGACGGCCAGCTCTTCGAGGCTTCGAGCAACGCGTCATTCATCACGAGTTCGCGCATCCGCGCCTGGCCCGCCCGCATGCACGCTTCCAGGTTCGGCTCCTTTGCCCAGATCTTCCGAAGGTCGTCGATGAACGCCTGAAATGCCGGCAACCGCTCGCCCATGGCACTCTCCCTGTTTGCTCTATCTCTCGCCCGAAACATGCAGCCGGCCGCGCTGCGACGCAACCCCTCAGTTCCCGGGCAACACCAGCACGCGGCCCTTCATCGGGATCTTCGCACGCGAGAGCACCACCGTCGGCACCGGCTGCTCCTCGATTTCGTACTGCGCCTTGACCCTTTCAAGGAAGCGGTCGAGCCCGAACCGCGAGAAGTAGTGCATCGGGATCATGATCGGCGCCGAGAGCGACCGCAGCACCGAGATCATCCCGTCGATGTCGAGCGTATAGCTGCCATCGACGGGGAACATCACAATGTCCATCCTCCCGATCTGCGACAGCTGCTGCGGCGTCAGTGTGTGGTGCAGGTGGCCGAGATGCGCGATGCACAGCCCCGCGACCTCGAAGATGAAGATCGAGTTTCCAAATTCACCGGTCTGGCTGCCGTCCATTCCGCCGCTCCATCCGCGAATGTTCGTTGGCACGTTGCGAACGCGGACGTCGCCGACGACGATATTGTGCTGTGCAGCGCCGCCCGTTTCGCTCCACCCCTTCAGTACGTGGCGGATGCGCTTGTCCGGGTTCAGCGAAAAGTGGGTGTCGTGCGCCCGGTTCATCGTCGCGACTTCAGGGATGTCGCTTGGCACGACGTAGTCGTTGTAGTCGGTGACGATTTTGATGCCCTTGCCGCTCTCGACCAGGAATGTCGAGTGCCCGACGAAGGTAATCCGTACTTCATCCGTCTTGAGCTGCGCCGGCACCACGTGTCGCTTCCACGGCGCTTCCGCCACCGCAAGGCACCGGCTCTGGGCGCCCGCGATACTAGGCAGAAGGATGCCACTCGCGGCCAGCAATGATGCAAGGAGGTAAGCGTAACATTGACGCATCGTCTGCTCCGGTTGAACCTGCGCTCTGGCAACGTCGGCTGCACCAGACGCCAGAAGTGACCATACTAGCATTCCCGCCGCAGTTGTCGTCAGTCAGGCATCGGGTGTAGTTTCGCGCCCGGAAGAATACGGAGGAGGCACCGATGGCGGCGACCCGCGACGATACCCGCATCTATAACGCCAATGCGTTCAAGTTGGGCCTGTTCGGCATGAATTGTTCCGGCGGGTTGAGCCTCACCAAGGCTCCGGAGCGCTGGGACGCATCGTGGGACAGCAACGTCAGGGCCGCCCGGCTCGCCGACGAGGCAGGACTGGAGTTCCTCCTCCCGATCGGCCGCTGGCACGGCTACAAGGGCGAGGTCGACACCCAGGGCTCCACCTTCGAGACGCTCACCTGGGCCGCGGGCTTGCTTGCCTCGACCCGGGAAATCACGGTCTTCGGTACACTTCACGTTGCATTCGTGAACCCGGTGTTCGCCGCCAAGCAGATGGTGACAGCCGACCATATCGGCCACGGCCGTTTCGGCCTCAATATCGTCTCTGGCTGGAACCCGCGCGAGTTCAACATGATGGGCGTCCCGCTCGGCGAGCACGACGACCGGTACGCCTACTCCGAGGAATGGATCGGCATCGTCAAGCGCATTTGGAGCGAACACGAACCCTTCGATCACGAAGGACGCTTTTTCAAGATGTCGGACGTGCTGAGCAAGCCGAAGCCCTGGTTCGGCTCCCGCCCGGTCCTGGTCAGCGCCGGAAACTCGCCGACCGGCCGCCTGTTCGCTGCAACCAATGCCGACTGCCTCTTCACCGCCATTCCGAAGTTGGATGACCTCGCGCCGAAGATCGAGAGCTTCCGCTCGATGGCGCCGCCGGGACAGATCCGTAACATCTTCTCGAGCTGCCACCTGATGTGCCGTCCGACGCGCAAGGAAGCAGAGGAGTACCACCATTACATCGTCTACGAGCAGGGCGACTGGGAGGCGGCCGAGTATGCTGCGAACTTCCGGGGCAAGCGCGTCAACACCTGGATGAAGGAGCAGGAGAACCTGAAGGCACGACTCATATCGGGTGCCGGCTACCCCATCGTCGGCAGCTACGACGACGCCGTCGAGACCTTCCAGAAGCTCCATGCGATGGGGTTGAATGGCGCCGCGATGGGCATGATCAACTATGCGGAGGACTTCAAGCATATAGCCGAGGGCCTGCTGCCGCGCATGGAGCGCGTCGGCCTCCGTGAAAAGCGCAGGAATTAGGCAGTTCCCGCCACCGGAGCGCCCCGATCGTTGGGCTGCGATTTGCTGCTGGATGTGTTAGACTGCACCCATTCGCAGTCGACACCAGGGCGCACGCCAACTCATGACAGATCACCTTCCGCCCCCATACTTCGATCCGGAAACGCTGATGGCGGAGCTGGCGGGATATGTCGCCAGCCATGGCAGCGCGGATAAGGCGCGCCCGGCCGTGATCGAGCGGTTGAAGGCCCTCTATCTTGATGCGAGGGCTGCGGCCGAGGCGGATCTCCTTGCGCATCGGTCGGGTCGGCAGTGCGCGGCCGGCCTCTCTGATTTCCAGGATGCGGTGATCCACATCCTTTATCGGTTCGCGACTACGCATGTCTATCGCGCCGAGAACCCGTCCGATGCGGAGCGGATGACGATCGTGGCGACGGGGGGCTACGGGCGAGGGCTTCTTGCTCCCGGCTCCGACATCGACCTCCTGTTCCTGCTTCCCTACAAGCAGACGCCATGGGGCGAGAGTGTAGCGGAGTACATGCTCTATGTGCTCTGGGACCTTGGATTGAAGGTCGGCCACGCAACTCGCACGGTCGATCAGTGCATAAAGTTTGGGCAGGCGGACCATACCGTTCGTACCGCTTTGCTCGACATGCGGCTGGTCAAGGGTGACAGCGAATTGTTCGGAGATCTCTCCAGCCGCTTCGAAAAGCAGGTGGTGAAGGGTACCGCCAAGGAGTTCATCGCCGTCAAGATGGCGGAGCGTGATGAGCGCCATCGCCGGTCCGGCGCCAGTCGCTATCGCGTCGAGCCGAACATCAAGGATGGCAAGGGCGGGCTGCGTGACCTGCATACCCTGCACTGGCTCGCCAAGTATGCACACGACCAGGACCTCTCCGATCGCGCTGCCGGATTGACGCTCTTCGCGCCTGAAGAACTCGCCACGTTCAGGCGTTGTGAGGACTTCCTTTGGACGGTGCGGTGCCACCTGCACTTTGTGACTGGCCGTCCGGAGGAACGGCTCTCTTTCGATGTCCAGCGGTCGATGGCTGAACGTCTCCGCTACCGGGCGCGCGGCGCGCTACTGCCGGTCGAGCGGTTCATGAAGCACTATTTTCTCGTCGCCAAGGAAGTGGGCGACCTGACTGCCGCCCTTTGCTCCGCGCTCGAGATGCAGCAGTTGAAGAGTGCGCCACGGATCAATGAATACCTCAATCCGCTGACCTGGTCGGCCAGGCGCCGCATCCGCCAGAAAACCGATTTCAAGATCGAGAACGAGCGTTTGAACGTCGCCATGCCGACGGTGTTCGCAAATGATCCCGTCAACCTTCTGCGCATTTTTGCTGTGGCGGAGGAAACAGGCACCTTCCTGCATCCGAACGCGCTGCGGCTGGTACGTCATTCTTTGTGGATGATCGACGACAAGCTGCGGTCAAACAAGGACGCGAACGAAATATTTCTCAATCTCCTGATGTCTCCCTCGGGCCCGGAAACCGTTCTGCGGCACATGAACGAGGCGGGTGTGCTCGGGCGCTTCGTCCCCGACTTCGGGAAGGTCATTTCGATGATGCAGTTCAACATGTATCATCACTACACCGTCGACGAGCATCTGCTGCGCACGGTCGGGGAACTGCGCGTGATCGAGGAAGGCAAGCTCGCAGACACGCTTCCGTTGGCCACCGAGATCGTCGGCACCATCAAGAACCGGCGCGCCCTCTATCTTGCTGCCTTCCTGCACGACATTGCAAAAGGCCGACCGGAGGATCACTCGATCGCCGGCGCCAGGATTGCGCGCGAGCTCGGGCCGAGGCTCGGGCTGTCGAGTTCCGAGACGGAGTTGGCGGCATGGCTGGTGCAGGAACACCTCACCATGAGCAACGTCTCTCAGAGCCGCGACCTTGCAGATCCGAAAACGATTGGGGACTTCGCCGACGTTGTCCAGAGCCTGAGTAGGCTCAAGCTTCTACTGTTGTTGACGGTTGCCGATATCCGGGCCGTGGGCCCCGGCACATGGAACGGCTGGAAGGGCCAGCTTTTGCGTGAGCTCTACTGGGAGACGGAGCCGCGAGTGTCGGGCGGGCATACCGCATTGGAGCGCCGGGAACGCATAAAGGCCGCCCAGGCGGAATTCCGCTCTGCGATGGCGGAGTGGACGGAAGACAAGGTCCAGTCGTTCATAGCCCGCCAGTACGATCACTACTGGCTGAAAACGGACGCCGCCCGTCAGGCCGACCACGCCAGGCTTCTCGATGAGACGGACAAGACCACCGACAAGCTCGGGATACGGTTCAAATCCGACCGCTTCACATCCATTGCCGAGTTGTCCGTCGTGGCGCCCAATCATCCTCGCCTGCTGGCACTGTTTGCCGGAGCCTGCGCGGCGGCTGGAGCGGAGATCATCGGCGCTCAGGTCTCGACGACTCGGGACGGACTGGCGCTCGATACCTTCCTTCTCAAGCGCGCCTTTGAACTCGACGATGACGAGAACCGCCGCCTCAATCGGATATCGAAGATGATCTCCAAAGTGCTCAAGGGCGAGACTTGGCTCGATGATCTGATGCGCGAGCGCAGGCCGGTCGAGAACCGGATACAGGCGTTCGACGTCGAGCCCGAGCTGGCCATCGACAATGCACTGTCGGACAATTTCACCGTCATCGAAGCCTCGGCACGCGACCGGATCGGCCTCCTGTACGATCTCACCAGTGCCATTTCCGATCTCAATCTCGACATTACGTCGGCTCATATCACGACCTACGGTGAGAAGGCCGTGGACGTGTTCTATGTGACTGACCTTACAGGCAAGAAGGTGGTTGATACCACCCGACAGGAGCAGATCCGTGAGCGGCTTGATGCCGTTTTGGACAGCCGCAGGCTTGCGGCGGCCTGAGTCCGGCAGTGGCGGCTGGCCAGGAAAGCTGTTAGGGTCCAACCCGGTCAGGACTGCCAAAAATGGAGGAAATCGGATGCGAAAGCAGGCCAAGGCGAAGGCACTCGAAACCAATACGCACCGTGGTCGCGTGATTTTGGCGCTGGCGTTCGGCGCGGTCGCAGCGGCGCTCTTAGCCATGGCGTCGGCGGCGAAGGCTGAGGACGTCGCGGCGTTCTACAAGGGCAAGCAGATCGACGTGTATAGTGGCCACAGCAAGGGGGGCTCCTACAGTGTGTATGCTAGGCTCGTTGCGCGCCATATTGGCAAGCATGTGCCGGGAAACCCGACCGCGGTCTATCGCAGCAAGCCTGGCGCTTCAGGTCTTGTTCTGGCCCATTGGCTGAACGCTGCCGCACCGAAGGACGGCCTCAGTATTGGCACCTTCCACGAGCGCATCGGCCTCGAGCCGCTTATCGCGCCTGAGGGCATCAAGTTCGATGGTCGCGATTTCACCTGGCTCATTGCGCTGGCCCGCAACGTCTCGGTCTGCTTCACATGGCATACCCACGGCATCAAGTCTGTCGACGACGCAAAGGCGAAAGAGATCATAGTCGGCGCCAGCGGCGCTACGGCGACTGACGCGATCATGCCTCGCGTCATGAATGCCACTCTTGGAACCAAGTTCCGGATAATCAATGGCTATGAAGGCTCCGACAGCCTCCTGGCCATGGAACGAGGCGAACTGCAAGGCAGGTGTGGCTTCGGATATGCGAGCCTCAAGGCCGTCAAGCCCGACTGGCTGCGGGACAAGAAGATCAATATCATCGCCCAGTTCTCCGTCAGGACCCACCCGGAGATCAAGGAAGTTCCCCTCCTCATCGACCTTGTGAAGTCGGAAGATGACAAGTCCGCTATCGCTCTCGCCGATGGCACCGGCGAAATGGCGCGTCCCTACGCGGCCCCGCCCAAGCTCCCGGCTGATCGCGCCAATGCCCTGCGTCGGGCATTTGAGGCCATGGTCAAGGATAAGGATTTTCTGGCCGACGCCAACAAGCAGCGGCTCGAGATCGATCCGACATCGGGCGAGGCGATCGAGGCAATGCTCGACAAACTCTACAAGACGCCGAAGGCAGTTGCTCAGCGCATGATCACCTTCCGCAGCCCTGTAGCCGGCGAGCAGAAACTCAAGCAATAGCGTTACTGGCTTCAGGAGCGAGTAGAGTAAGCTCCGCACGCATCTAGAATAGGGCCCGGTCGCTTGATCGGGCCCTTGCTTTCTCCCTGGTCGCGGGGCATAGACGCCGGGTCTCATCCGTCGCCAGGCCACTCCAGCACGGTCGGAATGTCGCTCTACAGATCCTTCGCCACCGTTGGCGGCCTAACGCTGATAAGCCGCATCCTCGGCTTCGTCCGCGATATTTTCATAGCCGCCGTGCTCGGGACTGGCGTCATTGCAGACGCCTTTTTCGTGGCCTTCCGTTTTCCGAACCTGTTCCGCCGACTGTTCGGCGAGGGCGCTTTCAATTCCGCCTTCGTGCCGCTTTTCGCCAAGAAACTCGAGGCTGAAGGCCGCGAGTCGGCGCGCGCCTTCGCGGAAACGGCCCTGGCGGGGCTCACTTTTTGCCTCGTCGTTCTCTCAGCGGCTGCCATGGTTTCCATGCCCTGGCTCATGTACGTCATAGCGCCGGGTTTCGCCGACGATCCGAAAAAGTTCGACCTTGCCGTGCTGCTCACGCAGATCGCGTTCCCTTACCTTCTCTGCATGTCGCTCGTGGCGCTGTATTCCGGCGTGCTCAACTCCTTCGGGCGGTTTGCGGCAAGCGCCGGTGTCTCGATCGTCCTGAACTTGACGCTGATCGGCGCAATGCTCGTGGCCATGTGGCTCGGATATCGCAATGATCCTCGAGCTGGCATCACGCTCGCATGGGGAGTGTTTGCCGCCGGCATCTTCCAGTTACTGATGCTCGTCGTTGGCGCGCACCGTTCCGGATTTGCGCTCCGTTTGCGCCGTCCGCGTTGGAACGACGACATGCGCCAACTCGTGCGCCTCGGTATTCCGGGCGTCATCGCCGGTGGTATTACCCAGATCAACATTCTCGTCGGCACGATCATCGCTTCGCTGCAGGATGGTGCAGTCTCGCATCTTTATTTCGCGGATCGCGTGTATGAACTGCCGCTTGCACTTGTCGGCATTGCGATCGGTGTCGTTCTCCTCCCTGAGCTGTCGCGCAATCTGAGGTCTGGTGCCGAGGACCGGGCGATGGCGAGCCTCAACCGGTCGACTGAGTTTGCCCTGCTCTTGACCGTCCCGGCATCGGTTGCGCTCGCAGTGGTTCCCTGGCCAATCGTGCACGTTCTATTCGAGCGCGGTGCGTTCACTGCTGCGGACACGACGGCGACGGCAGCGGCACTGGCGATCTTCGCGGCCGGTCTACCCTCGTTCGTCCTCATAAAGGTCTTCTCGCCAGCATACTTTGCCCGCGAGGACACGAGCACACCGATGCGCATCGCGGGCC
>JBJOGJ010000073.1:0-15346 GCA_046048295.1 Pseudomonadota bacterium
CGACTCACTGTCTGCCGAGGCTCTGGAGGGAATCCGAAGGGAGCTGGGCCTAGACCAGCCCCTTCTGCTCCAATACCTGCAATACCTATACGATCTTTTATTCCTGAAATTCGGCCAGACGGTCACGACCGGCCTGCCGATCGCCAAGCTTCTCGCCGACGCGATACCCATAACGCTCAGCATCGCATTGGCGACTATCGTACTCACTGTTGCTCTTGCCATTCCGCTGGGGACGATCGCGGCATACATGGCGCACAAGGGCCACAAGGCGCTCGACAACTTCATCACCGGCACGGCGATGCTGGTCGATCTGATGCCGTCGTTCTGGACTTCTCTGGTGTTCCTATTGTTCTTTTCGCTGACACTGGGGCTGTTTCCTGCCAGCGGACCGGTTGACATCTCGGATCCCGCAAAGTTCCTGCAGCGCATCGCACTTCCGATCCTCGTGCTCTCGCTCTCTCAGATCGCAACGATTGCACGAATTACCCGAACATCTGTGCTGGAAGTCCTTGGCGAGGATTACATTCGCACTGCGCGATCCATGGGATGGTCCGAACTCCGTGTTCTGTTCCGCCACGGTTTGAGAAACGCGGCACTGCCGATTATTACCGTCGTCGGTTTGAGCTTCGGCAACCTGCTCAACGGAACTGTGATCGTGGAGTTCATCTTCACCATTCCAGGCCTTGGCAGCATGCTGGTGAATGGCATCGAGAGCCGCGACTACAAGCTCGTGCAAACATTGATCGTGGTCTACGCTCTGTTCTTCGTGTCCGTGAATTTCATGACAGACTTGGTCTACAGGAAGCTCGATCCGCGTGTGAGCCTGTGACGAGGGTGAAATCCCGGCGACGGCAAGGGTCGTCGCCGAACCTGCATAGGATGGAGACGGCTAGATGGCCCGGACTATCGTAATCGGCAGTCGATCAATGGACCTGGATCTCGAATGGCTCCGGTCAATCGTTCGCTTCTTTTCCCAGAACAGGAAAGCGCGATTCGCATCCCTCGTGCTGTTCTCGATCCTGCTTCTCACGGCGATTGCTCCACTCCTGCCAATGCAGTCCCCGTTGGAGACGAACCTCAGGGCCATCATGCAGCCACCGTCCCTGGAGCATCCGTTCGGCACCGATCGCCTGGGGCGCGATGTGCTGAGCCGGACGCTTGCCGGCGTCGAGGTTTCGATGTTCGTCGGCCTGAGCGTGGCCATGATCGCCATAACGTTCGGCCTCGTTCTCGGCACCATTGCCGGTTTCTTCGGTGGGCTGGTGGATCGTGTGATCGTGGCCGTCGTCGATATCTTCCTGGCATTTCCTTCCCTTTTGCTTGCCATCGGCCTGGTCTCGATCCTCGGCACCGGCCTCATACCGGTCATCGTAGCCATCGCGATATCCGACGTGCCCCGGTTCATCCGCCTTCAACGCTCCGTCGTTCTCAGCCTTCGGTCCCGAACGTTTGTCGATGCTGCAAGAACTGTCCAGGCAAGCCACTGGTGGCTCATGACGCGCCACATCTTGCCCAATACGGTCGCACCGCTCCTGGTTGCGGCAAGTATTTCGACAGCCAATGCGATCCTTGTCGAGGCAAGCTTGAGCTTCCTTGGGCTCGGGATCATGCCACCCGCGCCCTCCCTCGGTAACATCATTAGGGACGGTCAACTCTATCTCGAGCAGGCGTGGTGGATATCGACAATGCCGGGTCTGGTCATCCTGCTGATTGCGATCAGTCTTCATTTGATTTCGGACGGCATACGCGAAGCAATAGACCCGCGCGCCCGGAAATAATCAGCCCGGAGGCTTACGAGACGATGAACATGATGGTGAAGGCCGAGGAGCCAGTGCTGCAGGTCAAAGACCTGCGTGCCGAGTTCGAAACTCCGGCTGGCGTCGTGCGGGCGGTCAACGGCGTCTCATTTGAATTGCGGCGCGGCGAGCGTCTGGCGATCGTTGGCGAAAGCGGGTCTGGCAAGAGTGCCATGGCAATGTCGATTGTCCGGCTGCTTGCCTATCCCGGCAAGGTTGTGGGCGGAGACGTTCGTCTGGGTCAGCGTTGCATCTCCGATCTTGCCGACCGTCAACTGAACGAAATCAGGGGGCGGGAGGTAAGCACGATTTTCCAGGATCCAATGTCATCGCTCGATCCCGTGATGCGTGTCAGCGACCAGATGATCCCCCCGATCGAAAGGCACCTTGTTGTCGACCGCGTCAAGGCGCGCGAGACGGCTGTCTCCTGGCTCGAGAAGGTCGGCATACCCGATGCGAAAGCGCGCATAGACGCCTACCCGTTCGAAATGAGCGGCGGGATGCGCCAGCGCGTCATGATCGCAATGGCCTTGTCCTGCAACCCCAGTGTCGTTATCGCCGACGAACCGACCACCGCGCTGGACGTCACTATTCAGGCCCAGATCGTGGAACTACTGAAGTCGCTCACCGCGGAAACCGGGGCGGCGATGCTCTTCATAACCCATGATCTCGGATTGGTCGCGCGCTTCGCACACAAGGTCGGCGTGATGTATGCGGGGTGCATGGTCGAGTTCGGCACCGTGGAGGATGTTTTCAAAGCGCCCCGCCATCCCTATACGCAGAGCCTGTTGCGGACGATACCAGACACTCAAACCGGTCAGCGCCGGCGCCTTCAGCACATTCCCGGCTTTCCGCCCGACATGCGCCAGCCGATGGAAGGATGTGCGTTCAAGGATCGCTGCCCTGCAGCCCACGCACGTTGCAGCATCGAGACGCCAGAACTCGAGTACAGAAGCTTGACGCAATCGTCGGCCTGCTGGCTGATCGACGGCCTCAACGATCGAGGCGCTCTTCCAGATGCAGCAGACACGAGATCTGACTACCGACACATCTCGAAGAGTAATTTTGCAGATCGCGATGTTCTCGAAATCAACAATTTGCATAAGCATTTCGTTCGCAGGCCGCGCCTCCCTTGGGGAAAGCCAAGCGTCCTGCGCGCCGTTAATGGCGTCAGCCTGCGCCTGAGGCGCGGCGAAACACTTGGCCTCGTCGGTGAAAGCGGTTGTGGCAAAAGCACCGTCGCTCGCCTGCTGCTTGGCCTGGAGCGGCCAACGTCCGGCGATATATTCCTGTCCGGCATTGCGCAGATGGTCTTCCAGGACCCCTCCTCGTCCTTCAATCCGAAGATGACTGTCTTCAGCATCATCGAAGAACCACTTGTCGTGAAGCAGTACGGAACCCGCGCCGAGCGCGCCGAGCGCGTTCGGGAACTCCTCGATAGGGTCGGTCTTGAGCAAAGCTTTCTCCACCGATATCCAAACGAATTGAGCGGTGGGCAGCGTCAGCGTGTCGGCGTCGCAAGGGCTCTTGCACTCAACCCGTCCGTCGTCGTTGCGGACGAACCGACATCAGCGCTCGACATATCCGTAAGGGCCCAGATCATAAATCTGCTGTGCGACTTGAAGAGGGAGTTGGCGATCAGCTTCGTCTTCATATCTCACGATCTTCTCACGGTACGATACATTTCCGACCGCATTGCCGTCATGTATCTTGGCGAGATTGTAGAATACGGAACGGCCGAGGAAGTCTTCGCCCGTCCGCGCCATCCCTACACCCGCGCACTTCTCGATGCCATTCCGACACCAGATCCGGTGACAGAATCGGAACGTGAGGTCAGTCTCCTGGAGGGTGACCTGCCAAGCCCGCTCAATATTCCTGCCGGTTGCGCGTTCGCATCGCGTTGTCCCCGGGCCATGCCAGATTGCCTCGAAGAGAAGCCGTCCCTCATTCCCTTCGCCCAGCAGCGACAAGTGGCCTGTCACCACCCTATAGGCTAGTCCGTTCTGCGCAAACTCGACCGCCACCACGTCAAGTCTGTCCTGCAGAACTAGGCTGAGCCGCAATCTAGCTAAGAATTCAAGCGGTCTGACATGTGCAGGTCGCAGAGATGATCGGCATCAGAAATAGAGTTTGGCTTGCGAGCAGGAGGACACTTGAAATCACCTCCTTCAATATTGATCCATTGACTATCAGCCATTATTGGAAGGCAGGCGAAAAAGGCTGAAGCCATTTGACCCGTTCTCCAGGTGCCACGTTTTGACGCGAATATCCCAGAAGCGGAAGTTTGCCCATCAGGTATTGATGAACCGGCCAAGGCTTCTGGTCATGTCCGGTGATCGCGGCACTTCTACCGTCGACAATCTGTAGCAATCGCCGCGTCAATTTTCGTGTGATCAGATCATTTGGCAGTTACGGCGGCTGTACTCCGAAAGCGGACGAAATGATGGCTAACTGAGTGACCCATTGACCTGAGCCCCAAATCTCATCGACTTATTGGCAGAGTCCTGGGGTTGAAGTCTTGCTCATTTGCGGCCGTTACCGCAAGAGCAATGTGATGGGTTCGGAACTCCTCCGGCGTTCTGTTGGCGAGCGCCGAATGAGGTCGTACCCGGTTGTAATCGTCGCGCCACTCCGCCAACAGCAAACGAGCCTCCGAGAGAGACGAGAATGCCATCTCGTTGAGGCACTCGTCGCGGAGCCGTCCGTTGAAACTCTCGACGAATGCATTCTGTTGCGGCTTGCCTGGCTGGATGTAGTGCCAGTCGATGCGCCGCCCCTGGGCACCACATGGATCCCTGAAATTCGGCTCTTCGGCCCGTCGCTGAATGCGATGGCAGGCACTGCAAGTGTCGTATTGCGGGCAATGTTCCCGAGGAGACAGCGGCTTCTGGCGAAATGGCGCAATGTAGGTGGCGTGAGGATACACGAGATCCCAGGAGCCCAACATGTCCACAACCCGTTCCGCAACTTCCCTTCGTCGCGCGGTCACGTCCGCTCTCGTGATCGGCATTATTGCTTTGCATGCACAACAGGCTGGCGCTGTAAGCCTTTCTGTCCAGTATGCCTGCATGGGCGACTATTTCCGGTACTGCTCGAAGCACGACCCCGACGGGCCTGAGACGCGCCGGTGCATGGACCGGAACGGCCACAAGCTTTCAAAGACCTGCATCAATGCCCTTGTTGCCGCTGGAGAGGTTTCGCGCTCGGAGGTCGAAGGGCGTTCGAGCCGCAAGACCGCCCGTGCCCGGTAACATTGACCAATTATGGTTATGAAATACCCGGTTGGATGGATCGTGGTACAATTCTCAGGATTGCCGCCCCAAGCTGGAGGAAACTCACATGCGTAAGCTTCACTTGTTCTGGATGATGTCCATCGCGCCGATTGTTCTCGCCATGTCAGTCCCTGCCGAAGCGCGCATCCGCTGCGATGGCCCATGGCAGATCGTCAACGGCAGGCATATCGCTTCGCCCTACTGTGGCGACGAATACCTGGCCAGGGTGGCGCGCCAGTACGGCATGCGCGTCAGTGGGCGTGCGTTGCGCCGGAGTTTCGCTCTGAAGCAGGAGACCTGTCAGCTCGTCGGCCGCGACAACCGCGTATACGATATCTGCACCGGGTTCAGGAACGAGAGCGACAGCGACCGCGGCGGATTCCGGGGAAGGCGGTAGGTGCGACACAGTCATTGTCCGTCAGTTGCTTGCCCGGCTGTCCCATGAAGAATGGGCGCTGGGCAACGCCTCATTGGGCGCGACGCCTGGCCGGTTGATCGGTTTCGGTTTGTGGGGAACACTGTTTGACCGAGCTTCAGTGCGGCAACTGTTGAGTAATAACGAGGAAATCGCGGGATGGACAATTCGGGAACAGGTGCAGCCCAGGACCGGCGTGGTGCCATGGGGAACGCCAATTCATTCAAGGTCGGGTTCTTCGGAGCTAACTTGTCCTCCGCACGTACGGCTACCGTGGTGCCGGATCGCTGGTCTGCCAGTTGGCCGGATTGCTTGAAGATGGCTCAGATTGCGGACGAGGGCGGAGTGGATTTCCTTCTGCCGGTGGGACGATGGAAGGGCTACGGCGGTGAAACCGACTTCCATGGTACGTCACTCGAAACGATCACATGGGCAACGGGACTGCTGGCAGCCACCAAGCGGGTCGTGGTGTTCGGTACCGTGCATGCGCCGCTGTTCCATCCAGTTATCGCCGCCAAGCAGATGGTGACCGCCGATCTCGTCGGCGAGGGGCGGTTCGGGCTGAACATCGTGGCCGGCTGGAACCAGGGCGAATTCGAGATGTTCGGTGTCCAGCAGCGTGAGCACGATGCGCGCTACGACTACGCCGAAGAATGGCTCAGCGTCATGATGCGATGCTGGACGGAGCAAGAGGATTTCGATTTCGACGGCCAGTTTCTCAAGTTGAAGCAGGTACGGGCCAAGCCAAAACCCTACAATGGCACCCGGCCGATCATCATGAATGCCGGAGCCTCGCCCGCGGGGCAGCGATTTGCGCTTCGGAACTGCGATGCGTTCTTCACGTCCATGAGTGGCTCGCGCCTCGCCCAGACGACAACGGCGTCAAGCAACCTAGATGTCGACATCATCGAGCTCATGGCGCAGAAGGTGGCAGCCATCAAGGCGGATGCGGCAGGTTATGGCCGCGCCATCGACGTCTACACGCAGGGCCAGTTCATCTGCCGGCCGACCCAAAAGGAAGCCGAGGACTACTACCACTGGGCGAATATCGAAAATGCGGAGTGGCCGGCAATCGACCGGATGATGGAGTTGCACAACATCACGCCAAATAATACGTCTACGGAAGATTATGCGGTCAAGCGACGGATGATGGCTCTCACAGGTGTCGGCGGCAGGCCTTATGTCGGAACACCGGACAAAGTCGCAGAAGACTTGGCGCGTCTTGCCGGGGCCGGGCTCCGCGGCATCGCGCTCTCATGTGTCAACTACGTGAAAGACGGTCCGTATTTCTGTGCCGAGGTGTTGCCGCGGCTCAAGAAGATGGGGCTCAGGGCGAGCTAGATTTGGCGCGCCGGTGCCGCCTGCTGCAACTGCACCGACATGAACCTGCGCGCCTCGATGGCTGCACGCCTTAGAGCAGCTATATCCGAGGTGAGCGGACCAACTGGGACACTTTCGCGGGTGGGAGTGATCCGGCACCAGCGAATGCGCTTGCGGCGGGAAAGTCCGTATGCCTCAAGAGCCACAAGGCGGTCCATCGACGCGAGCCCTCTTCTGATCGGTTCCGGGAGGCGCCTGTTCATCAGCGAAAACAGGCATTGGCTTACGCAGCGTTCGAGCCATGGCTGGAGGGTCGCAGGCGGGCAGCTCTCGAGTACGATAACCGTGTCCGGTCGGAATTGCTTGATACCGGTACTGATAGGCAGCGGCATTGTGCAACAACCGTCGATCCAGTGTTCATGCCTGTCGTCCATCAGAAGCGGGACCGGCTCGGTCAGGCCCGGGAAGGCGCTCGATGCGAGGACGGCCTGCACGGCGTCCGGTGCTGCCGTCTTGGCGTCGATCAGTGTGCCTGTGCCGGTAATCCTGGTTGCTACAACATGCCAAGACGTGCGACTTGCGGTGATCCTGGATTGATCGAAAGCGATTGGGGAATGTTCGCCCCGCAGCGCTTTGGCGAGTTGAGAGAGGCGTAGTGAAGGGGCGAGGTAGTTTCCGGTCGAGACGAAACCCGTGACCGCCAGTGCCTCGAATACCTGGATCGCGCGATGCGGCAGACCGGATAGAAAGGCACCGACACCCCCGCCGCTGCCAGAGACCGTGATGATGTGATCGACGGCTGTGACGAGACCGGCTTCCTGCCATTCGGACAGGTAGGCCGGGACCCTGATGCAGCTCATGCCGCCGCCGGCGCAGACAAGGAGTATCCTGTGAGGGAGAGCCTCCCCGCGCGTCACCGCGGCTTGGTTTTGGAACAAGCGCCTTAGTGCCTCATTGTCACCGACAAGCCGCATGACTGTTCCACCGATGGCATGAACCTCGAGTTTGATGCGCCACGTGCTGCGACACGTGCGACAATAGTCGCATGAAACAATTAAGGACCCCTGACCTGCGAGTTCAGTTCCCCGTGTCACACATTGAATGTGTCCGGGCGGCTCGCCCGACTTCACATGAACACGGATGTCGACGGTTGGGTTCCGTGTTCATGTCATGTTGTGAGGCAGCCACGACGTCTGTCTCCTTCAATACGGCGCAAGGGCGTGCTATGCCCTGTCAAAGAGACGACGCCCGTTTAGGTGTAACCGTGTTCGACCTGCATGTCGGCGGCTCCGGTGCGGAGTAGAGGTAAGTTCAAATGATGGTCGTTCGAGGTCCGAGCCACCGTTTCGAGTTTCATCGAAACGATTCATTTCCAAGCCGCTGGTTTGAACCCGCACGATCAGCAAGCAGATCTTAGACTGGCGGCGAGCCAATGTCGCGGTCACCCGGGTGCCCAGGTTCAGCCATCCGAAATGGCGCTTGGCCGGTTCACCGGCACTTCGCACGTTTATGATCGATGCAGATTATTTGCGCCCCAGCACTTCCTTGGCGCGGTCGATCACGTCCTTCGGGGCGGCGTTGGCCTCGCGCAGCAGGGCCTCCACCTCCTCGGCGGTGACGAGCTCTGCCTCGACCTTGCGCTTGTGGGCCTCGGCGACGAATTCGGGATCCTTCATCGTTGCGTTGAATGCAGCCCTCAATGCCTTGGCGCGGTCCTGCGGGATGCCTGGTGGAGCAACGAAGGGTCTGCCGAGGATCTCGCGGTCGAGCAGGAACGAAAGCGCCTTGCGGCTGACCTCGTCCTTTACCGCCTCGCGGATTAGCGGCACGCCTGGAAGCTCGGGGTGCGCCGTCTTTCCGGTGTGGAAGAGCAAGTTGATCTTCTTGCCATTCAGCCAGTCGTCCTTGCGCTTCACGGAACTCCAGGAGTAATAGCCGATCCCCTGAACCTCGCCGCGCTCCATGGCGAGTGAGCCGCCGGTCAGGCCGCGGTAGCCGGAGATGATCTTGAATTTCGTGCCGGCGAGGGAGTTGAAGGCCTTGGGCATGATCTCGGAATCCGCGGCGGCGCCAGTGCCAGCGATGAGGATCTCGGTCTTGCGCGCATCCTCGAGCGTCTTGACGCTGGTTGTGTGCCAAGAGATGGCAAGCGATACCTCTCGGTTCATGCTGCCGAGCCAGACGAATTTCATTGGATCGATATTCAGCGGATTGACGCCGAGGATCGGGTCGAATGGGAAGCCGCGCGAGATGGTGCCGATGACTGTCCCGTCCTTGGGAGCAATCTTGTAGATGTATTCCGTGCCCTTGAGCTGGCCTGCTCCCGGCATGTTCTGGACGATGAGCTTGGGATTGCCGGGGATGTGCTTGCCGATGTGGCGCGCGAGGAAGCGGGCATAGCTGTCATAGGTGCTGCCCGAGTCCGAGGATACGATGACGGACACCTGCTTGCCCTTGTAGAAGTCAGCGAGCGACTGGGCTTCGGCGGCGCCCGATGTGAGGGGGACGGCGATGACGGAACTGGCGAGCAGGCAGCGCAGGCGGTGAGACATCGGTGGTTTCCTCCTGGTTTGTTTCTTCGACATACTGATTATCTTTTGTTGCCTAGCGTAGCAGTGAAATCGGGGAGCTGACAATCTTCATGGCTGGGCCCGGAACGGGTGGGTGCAACCGCTTGTCAAGGTTCGGTCGAGGGTCGTAGTCTCGGCAAGAGGCAGGTGCCCTAGTGAAGATGCTCGATCGGCGGTTGCGGCGTACTTGCGATCGACGGACCTGAGAACAATAAATCTGAAGGAGGAAATGCATGCCGAGGATTGATGCCGATGCACACGTGATCGAGACGGCGCGAACCTGGGATTTCATGCGCGACGACGAGTTGCGGTTCCGGCCGCAGATCTTCGTCCGGGACCGGTCGGACCGTGCCCCATTCACGAACAGTCAGCGTAACGAGTTCTGGAAGATTGGCGACAGCTTCCAGACGAAAACCAATGTCAGCCGGGACTTGCCGGAGGCTGTGCGGGACATGGTGGATCTGGACGGGCGCATCCAACATATGGACCAGACGGGCGTGGACGTGCAGGTGCTGTTCCCGACGCTATTCCTCAGGCCGGTGACCAACGAACACGATCGGGAGTTTGCCATCGTCAGGAGCTACAACCGCTGGCTGGCGGAAATTTCGAATGCCTCGAAGGGACGGCTGCGGTGGGTGGCGGTGCCTCCCCTGCACTCCCTGATCGATGCCGGCAAGGTGCGTTCCGAGCTGGAGTTTTGCAAGGCCAACGGGGCATGCGGCATCTTCATGCGTGGGTTCGAGTGCGAGCGCTTCACCAACGACCGCTATTTCGAGCCACTTTTCGCGATGGCCCAGGATCTCGACCTGCCGCTCTGTTACCACGCCGGCAACGCGAGCTTCGTCAACCACGACTCGTATAGCCGCGATCTGGGGGTGATGATCTTCAAGTTTCCGGTGATGGGAGCGTTCCTGTACCTGCTTCTCGACGAGGTGCCGAAGCGCTACCCGGGGCTGCGTTTCGCGTTCATCGAGGCGAGTGCGCAGTGGGTTCCCTACATGGTCAACGAGGCGCGGCACAGGCTCGGGAAGAAGCGGGGAGCGCCTGTATCGGACCGGCTGCTCACCGAGAGCAACTACTACATCACGACGCAGAAATCGGACCAGCTGCATTGGCTGCTGGATGAGATCGGGGACGAGAACCTGATCGTTGGTACCGACTATGGCCACAACGATGATGCCGTCGAGATCGAGGTCATCAAGCGGCTCGGCGAGGACGGCACTATATCAAAGGCAAGTGCCGAACGGATCATCGATACCAATCCGGCGAGGCTCTACGGGTTGAATTGAAACGAAATGTGCCGGCTATGAGAGCCGGCACATGGATCCTTTTGCGACCGCTGATTATTTGCGGCCGAGCGCTTGCTTCACCCGCTCGATGACATCTTTCGGGGCACCGATCGCGGTCTTCAGGATCTGGTCGACCTCAGCGGCGTCGACGAGATCGATCTCGATTTTCCGCTTCTCCGCCTCCTTCAGGAACTCCGGGTCCTTGAGGGTCTTTGCAAAGGCCGCGCGCAGCACCTTGGCGCGATCGGCGGGTATGTTCGGAGGGGCGGCGACAGGACGGCCGAGGAGCTCGCGCGCCAGAACGAAATCGAGCGCCTTCTTGTTGAGAGGATCCTTCACGGCGTTTCTGATGAGTGGCACGCCTGGAAGCTCAGGGTGATCCTTGGTGCCCGTATGGAAGAGCAGGTTGAGCTTCTTGCCCTTCAGCCAGTCCTCGCGCGGCTTGATGGCGCTCCACGACCAGTAGGCGATACCGTCCAGTTCGCCGCGCTCCATCGCCAGGGCTGCCTCGGTCGTGTTGCGATAGCCGGAGATGATCTTGAACTTGGTGCCGACGAGGTTGTTGTAGGCGAGCGGGATGATCTCGGAGTCGGCACCGGCGCCGGTTCCAGGGGTCAGCAGTTCCGTCTTCAGGAGTTCATCAAGTGTCTTGACCTTGGCGGTATGCCAGGAGATGGCGAGCACCACCTCGCGGTTCATGCTGCCAAGCCAGGTGAAATTCAACGGCTCGATCTTGATCGGGTTCTTGCCGAGCACCGGATCGAACGGCATGCCACGGGATAGCATCGAGATCACCGATCCATCCTTGGGGGCGATCTTGTAGATGTATTCAGCAGCCTTCAGGCCGCCGGCTCCCTGCATGTTCTGGGTCACGAAGGTCGGGTTGCCGGGAATGTACTTACCCATGTAGCGAACGAGAAAGCGGCCATACGTATCGTATGCGGAACCGGCTCCGGAATAGACGACCATGGTCATCTGGCGGCCCTTGTAGAAGTCCTCGGGGCCTTGAGCGCTGGCGGCGCTGGAACCGAGTGCGAGTGCCGCCCCTGCGACAACTGCCGTAAACCCTCTGCGTGACTGTTTCGCCATGCCTTCCTCTCTGCATTGTTCGTTGTACCCGTAAGGGTCGGGCGAACCTAACAGGGAGGCAGATGGCTGACAATCGCACCCCGGCAGGCGCCGACAGGCTCCTGCCGGCAGCCAGCCGGGAAGCGCGCTACTTGCGCCCGATGGCCTGCTTCACGCGGGCGATCACGTCGGGGGGTGAGGCGGCAGCCTCCTTGATGACTGCTTCGATCTCCTCTGCCGGAACCGGCTGGATCTCGAGCTTGATCTTGTCGGCGGCCTTCAGGAACTCGGGATCCTTCAGGGTATTCATGAACGCGGACCTGAGTATCTGGATGCGGTCGGCAGGCAAGCCCGGGGGGGCGACGAATGGTCGACCCAGGACTTCGCGATAGAGCAGGAAGTCGAGCGCCTTCCGATCGGTGTCATTCTTGACGGCGTTGCGGATGAGCGGAACGTCTTTCAGTTCCGGATGCTCGGTCTTGCCGGTGTGGAAGAGAATATTGAGCTTCTTGTCGCGGAGCCAGTCCTGCTTCTGCTTGACGGCGCTCCAGGACCAGTAGCCGATGCCACCGATCTCGCCGGTCTCCATCGCCATTGCGGCGCGGCCGAGGCCACGGTAACCGGAGATGACCTTGAACTTTGTGCCGGCGAGCTGGTTGAAAGCGAACGGCATGATCTCGGAATCGGCGCCGGCACCCGTGCCGGGGAGCAGGAGTTCCGTCTTTTGCAGTTCGGCAAGCGTCTTAACCGGATTGGTATGCCAGGAGACCGCAACGCTCGTTTCGCGGTTCATGCTGCCAAGCCAGACGTACTTCAAAGGGTCGATATTGATCGGGTTCTGGCCGAGCATCGGATCGAAGGGCAGGCTGCGCGAGACGACGCCGATCAGCGAGCCGTCCTTCGGCGCGATCTTGTAGATGTATTCCGCAGCCTTCAGTCCGCCGGCGCCCGGCATGTTCTGTGGAATGAAGTTCGGGTTGCCCGGTATGTGCTTGCCCATGAAGCGCGCGAGGAAACGCGCGTAGGTGTCGTAGGCGCCGCCGGCTGTCGAGTAGATGAGCATCGTCATCTGGCGGCCCTTGTAGAATTCCTCGGGCGTTTTCGCGGTGGCGTTCGTTGTCGCCAACATCAGGGCTGTGGCGGCGCATGCCGACTTTGACGCAAGACCAGAGAGGCGCTGCATGTTTCCTCCGTTTTTCATTTCCTTATGCCTGGATTGGTTCCGGGCTGAGCCGAGCCTATCCGTGGATGCCGTATCGTGACAATCGTTTATGTGAGGGAAGTAGGAAAAGGCTGGGCCACGTCGTGCCCAGCCTCCGGAAAGTTGCGTATTGACGCGTACTAGGCCTTCCTTGCTTCGAGCGTGCCCACCTGGAACAGAAATCCTGCAAGGGCGGCACCAACGCACGGCGCGACAATGAAGAGCCAGAGCTGTGAGAGGGCAGTCGGGCCGGCGAATAGTGCGGGACCGAGGCTGCGCGCCGGGTTTACGGAGACGCCCGTGACCTGAATGCCAACGATATGGATGACGACCAGAGTCAGGCCGATGGCGAGGCCGGCCATATGACTCGGTACGCCGGACTGGGTGGAGCCAAGAATGGTGACAAGGAATAGGAACGTCGCGACGGCCTCGAAAATGAACGCTGCGCCCATTCCGTATCCGCCCAGATACTTCGGTCCCCAACCGTTCTGTCCTAGTCCGGAAGCGGAGACATCGTAGCCGGACAGCTTGCCGGTTGCGATCAGGTAGAGGACGAGTGCACCAGCGATGGCGCCGAGGCATTGTGCGATGACATACGATATGAAATCGCCAGTCGTCATCCGGCCGGCGATGAGAGCTCCGAGGCTGACTGCGGGGTTGATGTGGCAGCCAGAAATAGGACCGATGCCATAGGCCATCGCTATCAGTGCCAGGCCAAAGGCGAAGCTGATACCAAGAACGCCGACCTCTTTGCCGGCGATTACGGCAGCGCCGCAGCCTAACAGGACGAGCGTGAACGTGCCGATGAACTCGGCGATAGGCTTCTGCATGGACATTCCTCCACTATTTTGATTCTAGCAGAGTGACGTTAGCCCGGCAGTAGACTGATTTCTGTGTCGGTGATGTATAAACAGATACTCTCGAATGAATACAACGCTCTTCTACCGCGTGACAATCTCCGGTCCCATCAGGAGCATTGGCAGCCAAGTCGACATGATCGGCACGTAGGTGACGAGGATCAGGAATACGAACAGTACTGTGACGAACGGCAGGGATGCGCGAACGACCTGGATGAGGCTCATTCCGGTGATGCCCGACGTCACGAACAAGTTCAGGCCGATGGGCGGCGTGATCATGCCGATCTCCATGTTGACGACCATGATGATGCCAAGGTGTATGGGATCGACACCGAGTTGCATGGCGATCGGAAATACGACTGGCGCGACGATCAGCAACAGGCCCGAAGGCTCCATGAACTGGCCGCCGATAAGCAGCAGGATGTTGACGGCGATCAGGAACGTGAACCAGTTGAAGCCGAAGTCCAGCATCAGCTTGGTGATGGCGTCCGGTATGCGTTCGGCGGTAAGGACGTGTGCGAAGAGCAGGGCGTTGACGATGATGAACATCAGCATGATCGTCGTCCGGGCCGCGTCGATCATCACTTTTCGGGTGTCCCGATGGACAAATGCAACCGGTAATCGCGTCAGTGTCAGTGACAGGTTGCGGCCCCAGATGCCGGCGCTGCTGCCCAATGCACCGGCAATGCGCAGGGGATTAGCGGTTCCGGAACGGAGCGACGCGTAAAGCAGGAGCGACACCAGGGACAGGACGGCGCCGATCTGGGTGCGAGACTCGAGTGACATCCCCTCCGAGCCGCCGCCCAGAAGAAAGCTCATGATCATCCAGACAAAGAACAAGGAAAGCGCATACACGATGGCCTTGAAACCAGTGCGGGCGCGGGCAGAATCGCTGTCGCGGAACCAGCCGATGTCCTTCAGTGGCCCCATGTCGCGGTACACAAAGAGGGCAATGAAGAAGGCATAGACCGCGGCAACCGCGGCTGCCTCGGTTGGTGTAAATACGCCGCCGTATATGCCGCCCAGGATGATGATGATGAGGAACAGGCCCCAGCCGGCTTCCTTGGCGCCCTCGACGATTTCGCCGAAGCCTTTCCAGGGCTCGGCGGGAAAGCCGCGGATACACGCCATGACATAGATCGTAGCCATCAGCATCAGGCCGGCGACGAGGCCCGGGATTACACCGGCCAGGAACATGCGACCGACCGATACGTCCGTTGCCGCCGAGTAAACCACCATCACGATGGATGGCGGTATCAGTATGCCGAGCGTGCCGGCGTTGGCGATCACGCCGGCGGCAAAGTCCTTGGAGTAGCCGGTCTCGCGCATGCCGGCGATGGCGATGGTGCCAATGGCGACGACTGTGGCGGGCGAGGAGCCGGACAGCGCCGCGAACAGCATGCAGGCGAGCACGCTGGCCATGGCGAGGCCGCCGCGCATGTGGCCGACGGCTGCGATGGCGAACCGGATGATCCTCTTGGCAACGCCACCTGTCGACATGAAGGCTGAAGCGAGGATGAAGAACGGGATGGCGAGCAGAGTGTAGTTCTGGGAGGGG
>JBJOGJ010000074.1:0-15301 GCA_046048295.1 Pseudomonadota bacterium
CATGTTGTAGGTGGCATGATGCGTATACTTGTTACTGGCGGCGCAGGCTTCATTGGCTCGGCGGTTTGCCGCTACCTGATCTCAGCAACCGGCGACAGCGTACTGAACGTCGACAAGCTCACCTATGCTGCAAATCTGACTTCGCTCAACGAGGTCAGTGCGAACCCCCGCTACATGTTCCGCAAGGTCGACATTTGCGACAGCACGCGAATGTCGGCGCTTATTGCCGACTTCGCCCCCGATGCGGTGATCCACCTTGCGGCGGAAAGCCACGTCGACCGGTCAATTTCCGGCCCCGACGCATTCATCGAGACCAACATCGTCGGCACCTACCGTCTGCTCGAATCCGTTCGCACCTACTGGATGGACCTGTCCGAACCCCGCAAGTCGCGATTCCGCTTCCTGCACGTATCGACAGACGAAGTATTTGGCTCCCTTGGCTCTGAGGGCTACTTCAACGAATCAACGCCATACGATCCCTCCTCACCCTATTCGGCCAGCAAGGCTGCTTCGGACCATCTGGTACGTGCGTGGCACCGAACCTTTGGTCTCCCAGTTTTGGTCTCGAACTGCTCCAACAACTACGGGCCTTTCCAGTATCCGGAAAAGCTCATTCCCCTCATGATCCTGAACGCTCTCCACGGCGAGCCCCTGCCCGTTTACGGCAACGGCTCGAACGTCCGCGACTGGCTCTACGTCGAGGACCACGCGCGCGCCCTGCGCATGATCCTTGAACGGGGCAGGCCTGGAGAAAGCTACAACATCGGCGGGCACAACGAGCGCACCAATCTGCAGGTCGTGGAGCGGATCGCTGAGTTCCTCGACAGGCTCGAGCCCACGGAAACGGAGCACCGGGAACTCATCGAGTTCGTCACCGACCGGCCCGGCCATGATCAGCGTTACGCCATCGACCCCAAGAAAATCGAACGGGAAATCGGCTGGAAAGCGTTGGAAACCTTCGAGACCGGCCTCGAAAAGACCGTACGCTGGTATCTCGCTAACGAAGCCTGGTGGGCTCCCATCCGCGATGGCGGACACGCGCGCCAACGGCTGGGCCTGCTGGCACGGCTCTGAGCAGCCCATTTTCCAGTGTATTTCAGAACACAAATGCGATAATGCGAAGGCGCTGTCGGCACCGCCGATGGCGTCGAAGCCCGTGCTGCCCATGCCAGGACGAGCCCGGGCTGATGGGATGGACGGGGCCGGTGCGTATTCTCGGACTTGTGACTGCAACTCATGATTCGGGCATAGCGCTCTTGCGGGATGGGCTCCCTGAGCTCGTCCTCGAGGAGGAACGCCTCAATCGCATAAAGCACACGCGAAGCTTTCCCGATTGCGCACTCGCCGAGGGAATAACTGCCCGCGGCCTGCGCCTAGCCGACTTCGACGTGATAACGACACCCTGGAACCCCGCACTGCTCCGTCAGACAGTCGGACGCGAGATTGCAAGCCGACTGCCACTGAGCCTCAACCTGCTGCGCCAGGAATCCCGCCCCGTCCAGAGCAACGACATCGTCATACTGAACTATCGCATCAAGCGGCGCCTGAAGCGTCACTTCGCGGTGGACCACCTGCCCCCGATCGTCAACGTCGGGCATCATGACTCCCACGCAGCCTCCTTCTACGTGTCTCCGTTCGAGGAAGCCGCTGTCCTGGTCATGGATGGCTATGGCGACGACGCCTCGACCAGCCTCTATATGGGTCGCGGCAATCACCTCGAACGGCGCTGGAAGACCGACCTCTTCAACTCTCTCGGCATGGTCTACACGTTCGTAACGCACTACCTGGGCTTCGGCGGCTTCGCAGACGAGGGCAAGGTAATGGCAATGGCTGCCTACGGCGAGGACACCTACGTCGAGCGCTTCAGGCAGGTGGTTCGCCCAACCGGCGACGGGCGCTATCAGGTCGACCTGAGTTACTTCGACTACCACCGTTTCGGAATGATCCGGCCCTTCACCGAGAAATTCTTCCGCACATTCGGGCCACAGAGGCTGCCGGACGAACCGCTCGAACAGCGCCACTTCGACATGGCAAAAGCACTACAGGTCACAATTGAGGAAGTCATACTCCATATGGTCCGCCAAATCGGCAGGGAAACCGGCAGCCGCCGGCTCTGCCTTGCCGGTGGCGTTGCATTGAACTGCGTCGCGAATGATCGCATCAGGAGAGAAACCGACTTCAAGGAAGTCTGGGTGCCGCCGGTCGCCTCGGATTCCGGCGCACCACTGGGATCGACACTCTGGTACTACCACAAGACACTGGGCAAGCCGCGCGGCTATGTGCTGGAAGACCCGGGCCTCGGCCTCGAATACGATGATGAGCGGATCGTTGCAGCACTGCGTCAGGCCGGCGTCGAACATACCCGGCTCGACGACCGCCATCTGATTGAACGAACAGCGGATGCGCTCGCGGAAGGCAAGATCGTCGGCTGGTTCCAGGGCCGCTTTGAGATCGGGCCGCGCGCTCTCGGATACCGCTCCATTTTGGCTGACCCCCGCCACATCGACTCCAAGGCGCTCATCAATGACAAGATCAAGCGGCGCGAGAGTTTTCGTCCGTTTGCACCCGCAGTCCTTCTGGAACGCGCCAACGAATTTTTTGAATTCCATGGCGCAGATCCGTTCATGACCATGGCGCCAAAGATTCGGTCCGATAAGCGCCATCTTATCGCCGCTGCCGTTCACGTCGACGGAACTGGACGGATCCAGACCGTCGATAGGCGCGCCAATCCTAGATACTACGACGTAATCGAAGCCTTTGGTCAGCGTACCGGCGTACCTGTCCTTCTGAACACGAGCTTCAATCGGCACGAGCCAATAGTAAGCACCCCGGAGGAAGCAATATCCTGCTTTCTTCGAACCGGAATGGACGTCCTATCGATTGGCAACTACTTCTGCGCGGCACCGGACAACGCCACCCGGGACAACGCCGCCCGCGCATTTGCCGACGCTCAGGCACGTGCGGAGCGCAATGATGAATAGCGATGCACTGGATTTTCTGTTGCAGAAGAAGTGGACGCGTGCAGCGCTGATCCTCGCGTTCCTGTCCGGCGCTACCCTGACGGTCATTGGACTGCGGTTCCTGTTCCAGCCGGACGGAGCTGCAACTTTCTTCGGCATCGCACGCGATAGGACGGATTATTCTCTGCACTATGTTGTGGCGTTCCGGGATCTTTGGCTCGGCCTATTGGCGATCGCTTTGGCGTTGTTCCGGGATTGGCGCGGGCTCGCCTTATGGCTCGTCTTCGGCTCTTTCGTATGCTTCGCAGATGCCTGGGTCGCCGCGACGTCGAGCGGCAGATGGGTCTCCACGACCTTTCACCTCGCCTCGGGAGTATTCTGTGCTGCGCTCGGCAGCCTCTGCTGGCTCCACACCCGGCAGGAGACGGCCAACAATAGCGGTGCGTGACGAGCTAATTCCGCCCGTCACGCCAGACGGCCTCACGCCATGCTGTTGATGAGCTCACCAATGCCCTCGACGTAGCCCCGCACGACGTCCCCAGCCTTGAGGAATTCGCCACGTCCGTTGCCGACCCCCGCCGGGGTGCCGGTGAGGATGATGTCGCCCGGATACAGGGTCATCCGCCCCGTTATGTCGGCGATCTGCTCATTGACGTTGAAGATCAGCTCGCTCGTATTCGAGTTCTGCTTCTCAACGCCATTCACGTCGAGACCGATCTTCAGCGTGTGAGGGTTCGGGATATCGCGTGCAAGTGCTATGTACGGCCCGAGCGGGCATGCTCCATCGAAGCACTTGTGCGACACCCAGTCGTTCTTGAAGGACGAGTTGTCCGGCATCTTGTCGCGGCGGCCGAGATCTCGCGCCGAAAGGTCGTTGGCGACCGTGTAACCTGCCACATAGTCCAGAGCATCGGCCTCGGAAACGTTGCGCGCAACCTTGCCGATAATGACTGCCAGCTCGACCTCCCAGTCCACTTTCTTCGAATGGCGCGGAAGTGTAATCGTCGCGCCGGGGCCGGTCACACATCTGCCAAGCTTTATGAAATGCCATGACCGCAGCCCAAGCTCGTGTGGATCGACGGGCGGCGGACGATTGTGCGCTCGTGCCATCTCGGCAGCATGGTCGGCATAGTTGGCCCCTGCACAGAGGATCGTCTGCGGCAGCGGTATCGGAGCGAGGAGAACGATACCGTCCACAGCGCGCTTTTGCCCCCTACCGGCAGCCAGGGCAGCATCGGCCCTTGCGATGCCGTCCGCCCCGTCTTCGATGATGTTCAGAACGCTCACATCACGTGAATTCCCCGTCGCCTCTTCGGCATCGATCAAATAGTCTCCGACAACGAAGCCCGCTCTCGGGCCGATTGGCGACTTGTAGGTTGCGAGTTTGAATGCTGCCAATGCGTTAACTCCCTCGAGATGTTTGCCAGCGCCGGAGACGGGGGCAGCCGCGGCCTGCTCGACCGCGGCTGCAATTCACGATATCGGCCTTACCAGCCGCCAACGCCTGCGCGGCACTGGATCTTGAGCTCGCCAAGCGCGTCAACCGACTTGAGGCTGATGGTGTCACCCGGCACAACCTTCGACACGCCTTCCGGCGTACCGGTGAAATAGATGTCCCCCGGGTACAACGTATAGAATTTCGAAGCGAACTCGATCAGTTGATGCACATTGAGAATGAGATCGGAGGTATTGGCCTTCTGCTTGGTCTCGCCATTCACCTTGAGCTCGAAATCGACGTTGTTCGGGTCCTTGATCTCGTCGGCAGTGACGAACCACGGTCCGACCGGCGCATAGCCGTCGCAGGACTTGCGGAAGCTCCTGTCCTCACCGCCGCGCGCCGTCATGTCTAGCCCCAGGCTGTAGCCGGCGACATAGTCGAGCGCCTTCTCGGCCGGAATATTGGTGCCTTCCTTGCCAATGACGACGACAAGCTCGGCCTCATGCTCGTTGAGCCGCTCGGGAAAGCGCAGCGGAACCCCTTCCGAAGGCCCGACGACGGCAGAGTTTGCCTTGAGGAAGATACCGGCCTGAAGGATCTTGGGGCTCGTCTGCGGCATCACATGACCATCGGCGCGGCGCGCTGCCATTTCGGCGATGTGCTTCTGGTAGTTGGTCGGTGCAGCCATCACCTTCGTTGGACGCGCAACGGGAGCAAGCAGTTTCACCTCGGAAATCGGCTTGCCTGCTGCAGACTTGGCCATCTCCTCTATTTTGCCGCGCCATTCCGGCAGGGCCGCAATGACAGCGTCGCCCTTCATCGTGTATGGCGCCTTCGCCCGAATCTCGTCTTGTGCCTTGGTCACATCGTGCACCTGGTCACCGATGACCACCCCGAGCCTGTCGTTGTCGTAACGGCAAAGTCTCATTTCGCTCTCCTTGTTTTGTTTGGTAGGCACCGGGCGGTGCGAATCTGCATGCATGGGCTTGGGCTTGGACCTGGCAGGCAGGCCCGGCCGCTTTGACAACGGCACTCCTCCGCGCGGGAGTATACGTCCTCTCCTTGCCCCGCTGGAAGGGGGGGCCGCATTTTCATCGTTCGAGATCGTTCGAAGAGCCCGGTGCCGCCGCTGCGGCGAACTGTGGACCGCCGCACCGCCTTCGCCTATAGCTGACCGCTCGATATTGATAACCGGGGACAGTCGCCAGGAAGGACGATAGGGCATGGCAGAGCCACAATACCGGCTGCTCGGACTCTCAGGCAGCCTCCGCAGACATTCCTACTCGACCGCCGTGCTCGACACGCTGACCGCCTCACTGCCGGCAGACATAGCCGTCGCGACCTTCGATATCGCATCCCTTCCCCATTACAACGAAGACCTCGACGAAGGCGAAGGCCCTGCGCCTGTGGCAGCATTCAAGGCCGCGGTCCGTGCCTCGCATGGTCTCCTGATCGTCTCCCCCGAGTACAACCACAGCATCCCCGGCGTGCTGAAGAACGCAATAGACTGGGGCTCCCGGCCTGGCTACCGCTCCTGCTTCGCCAACAAGCCGGTGTCGTTCATAACAACCGGTGCCGGCGGCCTTGGCGGCGTCAGGGCACAAGCGCACTTCCACGAGATTTTCCTGTCGATGGCCTGCCGTATCGTACCCGGCAAGCAGGTCGTCATCGGTGGCGCACAAAACAAGGTCAAGGACGGCAGGCTCATCGACGAGACAACCCGGCTTTTCGCACTCGCCAAGATCGACGAACTCCTGGCCGAAATTGCACTCCTCCAGGGATGGGAGCCACGGCGGGACAAGATTGGCTCTCAGGCGAGATAGCCATAAGCCGCATCAACTGGCGGCGACCGGCTTGACGCGCATGTCTCCGACACCGCTCGGCATGGTTGGGGCGAATTTCTCGGAACTGGCGAGATCCCAGGCCATCTGGAATCTCGGATCCTTGGTACCGGCAAGCAGCTCGCCCCGTTGCAAGGTTGGATAGAGTTCCTCGAAGCTCGCAACGCGTCTGGCGGAGATCCGGCGGTAGAAGTGTGCGGTACGAAGCTCGGATGGATGATTGAGACCCGCCGCCCCGATCACTTCAGCAAGTGCCTTGACCGTCGCCGCATGGAAGTTCGCGACACGCGCGAACTTGTCTGAAACGACCAGGGCCCGCTGCCTGGACTTGTTCTGTGTCGCGACCCCGACCGGGCATAGATCGGTGTGGCAACTCTGGGACTGGATGCAGCCGAGCGCAAACATGAAACCGCGGGCCGAATTGCACCAGTCTGCACCGAGTGCAAACGCCCGTGCGACGTCGAATGCGGTTACGATCTTGCCGGCAGCGCCGATCCGGATCCGGTCGCGGAGCCCGACTCCGATCAATGCATTGTGGGCGAAGTTCAAACCTTCCCGCAATGGCGTACCGATGTGATCCATGAACTCCAAGGGCGCCGCACCGGTACCGCCTTCCTTCCCGTCGATTACGATGAAATCCGGCGTAACGCCTGCCTCTACCATCGCCTTGCAGATCCCGAGAAACTCCCAGTAGTGCCCGATGCACAGCTTGAAGCCGACAGGCTTGCCGCCCGAAAGGCGGCGCAACTCAACCACGAATTCTATCAACTCGAGTGGTGTCGAGAAGGCAGAGTGCCGGGCCGGCGAAATGCAATCCTTGCGGGCGGGAACCCCGCGCGCCTTTGCGATCTCACGGCTCACCTTCGCAGCCGGCAACACGCCGCCATGGCCCGGCTTTGCACCCTGCGAGAGCTTGATCTCGATCATCTTGACCTGGGGCAGCAGGGCAGTCTCGGCAAATTTCTCCGGGTCGAACCGGCCTTCCGGCGTCCGGCAGCCGAAATACCCGGAACCGATCTCCCAAATGAGATCTCCACCGAACTGCCGGTGATAGAGAGAGATGCCGCCTTCCCCCGTATCGTGCGCGAAACCACCTTCGGCGGCCCCCCTGTTGAGTGCGGTGATCGCATTCGCGGAGAGCGAGCCAAAGCTCATGGCAGAAATATTGAAGACGGAAGCGGCATAGGGCTGGGTGCAGTCCGGCCCGCCAATGGTCACCCTGAATGACGCAGGATCGGCATCTACCGGCCCAAGCGAGTGTTGTATCCACTCGAAAGTGTCGTCGTAAACGTCGTATTGTGTACCGAACGGCCTTTTGTCCAGCTCAGACTTTGCCCGCTGATAGGCAATGGCACGTTTGTCCCGGCTGAACGGAGTACCGTCCTTTTCGCTCTCGAAGAAATACTGCCGCATCTCCGGCCGAATCTCCTCGAAGAGAAAACGGAGATGGGCAGCAATGGGATAGTTGCGCAGAATGGAGTGCCTGGTCTGGAGCATGTCGCGGGTCCCAACCAAAGCCAGAATGCCAGAGATCGCCAGCGGCACCACGATGATGTATCCCCACCCTGGCTGCCACCAAAGCAGCAAACCAAGAGCGATCGTCACCAGGATCGAGAGTGTGTAGGTGATGAAACGAGGTGAGAACATTCAGGTGCCTCGGTCTAGCGAAACTCAACCTAAGAGCCGATGTGCCGCTCGTCTGGACCGTCACTCTCGCCTCAGCGCTTGTTCAGCTCTGTGTAAGCATTAGGTCTATGACGTGGCAATGACACGACAACGGCCAAGACAAATGGCGGAACCAAATGGATCTTGCAGTCAATCGCATGCAGACGGCAAGACACCGTGGCATGGAAGAGAAATAAAGTGATGGCCCGTGGAATCGATCAATTCGCGGGTGCGGCTGCCATCACCCGGCCGGCAGTCGTAATAACCGGCGCAAGCGAAGGCATCGGCCGCGAAATCGCTCGCTGCTACGCTGCCAAGAACCACTATGCGTTACTGCTTATTGCTCGCCGACAAGCGAAACTCCAAGAAGCTGCCGACGCCTGCCGGTTGGCCGGCGCAACTGAAGTCGCGGTCCAGGCAGTTGATCTACTTGAAGAGGCCGCAGGCGAACGCATTGAGAAGCGCCTGGAAGAGCTCGGCTGGCATTGCGAAATACTCGTGAACAATGCCGCAAGTGGCTTGAGCGGACCTTTTCTGGAGCAGCCTCCGGAATCGATTTCCGATCTCTTGAGATTGAATATCGAGGTGCCAATTGCCCTGATGCGCCGGTTCGTGCCGCAAATGCGCACCCGGGGTTCAGGTGGCGTTCTCAACGTCTCGTCATTGGCCGGCTACGTTCCTGGGCCCTGGCAAGCTACATACTATGCGAGCAAGGCTTTCCTCCTCTCGTTTTCCAAATCCTTGGCCGAAGAATTGCGCACGACGGGAGTAACAGTCACCGTCGTGGCCCCCGGCCCCCTGAGGACACGCTTTCACGAAAAGATGTCTGCAGGAAATGCCCGATACGTGCGCTACATGCCGCTCGGCAGCCCTAGATGGGTGGCCCGTATGGCGACCGCAGGTCTCGACTGGGGTATCCGGGTCGTGTTGCCAGGCCCGGTGACGGCAGCCCTGGTTCTGGCAACCCGGGCTATGCCGAACTTCTTGCTGGCACCGCTCATGGGGTGGCTGCTCGACAAGCCCCACGATAGCAAGAGCCCGGCGAACAGGGGAGAAGTCAATGGCCGATAGTGAGCCGGTGCAGCGCAAGATTGTCATTGTCCTGCACCGAGATCCCGGCAGTCCCGGCGCCGTCGGGCAATGGCTGGAAGAACAAGGCTACGCACTCGACATCAGGCGCCCAAAATTCGGTGATGATCTGCCGGAGGACCTTGCAGCCTACAGTGGCGCCATCGTATTCGGCGGCCCCGACAGTGCGAACGACGACCATCCATTCATCCGGGCGGAAATCCGTTGGATCGAGCAGGTCCTTGCTGCAGGCACTCCTTACCTCGGCATATGCCTCGGCGGCCAAATGCTGGCCAACGTCCTGGACGCACCGGTCCGCAAGCATGACGACGGCCTCGTGGAGCGTGGCTATTACCCCCTCTCCGCTTCCCCGGAAGGCAAGGCCTTCTGCAGCGATTGGCCAAGCCACGTCTATCAATGGCACCAGGAAGGGTTCGAAATCCCAAGGTCTACCCAAGTTCTGGCAACCAGCAGCGGAGCATTCCCCAATCAGGCATTTCTCTACGGCGCCTCATGCATCGGGTTGCAATTCCATCCGGAGATAACCTTCAGGATGGTCGATCGTTGGAGCAGGCGCGAGGAGCAATTGGAATATCCCGGGGCACACGACCGGCAGACACACTTCGCCCAGCACCTTCTATTCTCTGATGATGTTCGCATATGGCTGGGGGGATTTCTGAAAAATTGGCTGAAAAACGACAAGTGACTCGAAATGGCTGCCGTGTTTGCAAATTTGCAACAATTGGCGTGCTATCAGGAGGCACCGGGCAGGAAGGTTCCGCGTTGTCCGGAGATAGGAGCGGCAAGTTGGCACGATTTCCTCGTGCAGCTTGCCGCAACTCTTTCTAGGTCACTGCCATCCGGTTGGGAAATTTTTAACCCTCTCAGAAAATGCAGCCCCCGAGAATCAAGCATTGCAAACCCGTTGGCGTACCGCTTGCTTCACCCCGCCTGCACTGGGAGGTGGACATGGCAAGCCGACAATTCAGAGCCGTAGAGCGAAATCTGAGTCGCATCTATTTTCTCGAGCTGATGGAAAAGCTGCAGGAAGAGCAGTTTCAGACCGATGCTCAAAAGACTTTTGCAGCACCACCGCCTGCATCACCTAGAGCGAAACCTGCGATTGGCACGACCCTGGACCGGCATTTTCCGCCGATAGACGTGAACCTGTCGGCCTGAACGCACCAACCACGTTAGCCATCACAATCTTTCCGCCAAAAAAATACGGCGCGAGAAGCATCCCCGCGCCGCTGAACTTGTTGCAGTTCGCGTCTCGGACTTCAGGCGTGCGCCTTGCGCTCTGGATCGATCTGTTGCTCGAGCTTGCCAAGCACCCGCATGCAGGAGAGCACTTGCTTCAGGCTCGCCTTGGGCTCCCGCTTTTCCTTGATCGCCGCGATAAACTCACGGTCCTCGATCTCGATTCCGTCCATCGAGACGTCGACCTTCGAGAGGTCGATCACATTGTCTTTGCCGTCCGCAAGGTCGTCGTAATAGGCCTTGAAGGTTCCGTTGTCGCAGATGTAGCGGAAGAACGATCCGATCGGGCCATCGTTGTTGAATGAAAGAGACAGCGTCAGGATCGCACCTGACGGCACCTTGCAGATAATGCCCATGTCCATTGCAATGTTGAGTTCGGGATGGATCGGCCCCTGCACCGCATGGCAATCCGTAATCTCCTGCCCCGTCTGGTGTTGGAACAGATCGATCGTATGGGCCGCGTGGTGCCAGAGCAAATGGTCCGTCCAACTCCTCGGATTTCCGGCAGCATTGATGTTCCGACGCCGAAAGAAATATGTCTGAACATCCATCTGCTGGACACTGAGTTCGCCAGCTTCGATCTTCTTGTGCACGTACTGATGGCTCGGATTGAAGCGCCTGACGTGTCCGCCCATGCCGACGACACCGGTTTCTTCCTGGATTTTGACGAGCTTTTCGGCATCCTCGACACTATCAGTGACCGGGATTTCGACCAGCACGTGCTTGCCGGCCCGCATCACCTGTTCGGCCTGAGCAAAATGCATCTTCGTCGGTGTCGTCAGGATGACGGCATCCGCGCGCTTGATCCCTTCGCCCAGATCACCTGTGAAATGCGGTATCCCATACTTCTTGGCGACCTCTTCCGTCGTCTTCTGGTTACCGCCGACAAGCGAGGTGATCTCCACCTCCGGAATTCGCTTCAAAGCATCGAGATGCTTCTGGCCAAATGCGCCCTGGCCGGCCACGCAGATCTTCATCTTCGTCCTCCTAAAGATCGATCAGTGCTTGTTTTCGAGAATGATGTGCCCGACGGCGGTGTTAGAGGCCGGTACGGTGTAGAAGCGGTAGACTTCGTCCACCTTATCGTCAAGCGCTCCACGCATGATGAGCCACATCACGAGTTCGACCCCCTCCGCTCCCGCTTCGCGCATGTACTCCACGTGCGCCATCTTGGTCAGTGAGACCGGATCCTGCGTCAGCTTGTCGAGAAAGTTCTTGTCGAATTCCTGATTGATCAGCCCGGCGCGTGGACCAGAGATCTGGTGCGACATGCCGCCCGTGCCGTAGATCACTACGTTGAGGTCTTCATCGAAGGACTCGACCGCCTTGCGGATCGCCCTGCCGAGCATGTAGCAGCGATGCCCGGTAGGCGGGGGATATTGCACGACGTTGACGGCAATGGGTATGACCTTGCAAGGCCACGCCTTGGGTTGCCCGTACATCAGGCTGAGCGGCACTGTCAGCCCGTGGTCGACCTCCATCTTGTTGACGATCGTCAAATCGAACTCGTCGAGCACAACCGATTGCACGATGTGAGCTGCGAGCTCCGGATGCCCATAGACGGTCGGCACGGGACGGGGCCCCCAGCCTTCGTCGGCGATCGGAAACTCCGCAGCACAGCCGATTGCGAACGTCGGGATGATCTCCATCGAAAATGCCGTCGCGTGGTCGTTGTATACGACAATTGCGACGTCCGGCTTCTGCTCCGCCATCCACTTCTTCGATTGTTCGAATCCAGAAAACACACGCTGCCAGTAGGCTTCGCCTGTCTTTCCCAGATCCAGCGCAGCGCCGATCGCCGGCACGTGCGAGCATCCAATTCCTGCGGTCAGTTTAGCCACGGTCTTTCCACTCCGATCTGCTGCGGTTGCCGTCAGCCGGTCGCCCGCCATTCAACATCATCTGGGCATACTCTTCCTGCGTCGAGCCGGTCATGATCGCGGCTACCTGCTGGAAAGACAGCCCGTCCGTCGCCCCGAGCTTGGCGAGAAAATAGATATTGCCACCAAGCTCCAGAATGCGGTTCCACTGCCGCTTCAGGATTGCCTCGCGCTGCTCCGGCGTCATCGGATAGTCGTCCAGGTACTTTTCCTCGCCGGCCTTGAACCGCTCACGGTTCTCGGCTTTGAGGAGCGACATGCAGAACATGTTGACGTGATACCCCTTCCGGGCACGATCCGCGTCGAATACGAATGTTCCGGGTATGTCGTCGTAATCCTGCTGTTTCCTGCTCATTTGCATTCTCCTCGCGGTTCGGTCGGGCTCAGTCCGCCCAGTAGAGTCGCATCGGGTTGTCAACCAGCATCTTCCGCTGGAGTTCGGCCGTCGGGGCGATCTTTTCGATGAAATCGACGAGCACGCCGTCGTCGGGCGCCTCCTTCTTCATGTTGGGATGCGGCCAGTCGGTCCCCCAGATGACGCGATCGGGATATTTCTCGACCAGCGCGCGACCGAAGGGCAACACGTCATCGTAGGGAGCGCCGGCGACGGTCAGTCGCTCGGGGCAGGTGGCCTTGACCCAGAAGTTCTCCTTCTCGCCCATCAGCCTGTGGAATCGCTGATTTTCCGGATGGTCGACGCCTTTCGGTATTTGCGGCGTTCCCATGTGGTCCACAACGACCGTTGTCGGGATGGAACGGAAAAATTCTTCGAAGTCAGGAAGGTCTGGCATTTCAAAATATATAACAATGTGCCAGCCGAGCGGTTTCACCTTGTCGACGATCCGCTCCAGTTCATCACGCGGCGTAATGTCGACCAGTCGCTTGAGAAAGTTGAAGCGGACGCCGCGGACACCGGCCTGGTGCATCCACTCGAGTTCCTTCTCCGTCACCTCCTCCCCGACAAAAGCGACGCCCTTCGCCTTCCCGTTGGAGTTCTCCAGAGCATCGACGAGCGCGCGGTTGTCTTTCGAATGGCAACTCGCCTGCACGATTACGTTCTTGTCGAAGCCCAGGTAGTCCCTCAGCTCGAAGAGTTTTTCCTTTGGCGCATCGCAAGGTGTGTACTTCCGTTCCGGCGCATATGGAAAAATTTCTGCAGGACCGAAGACATGGCAGTGGGCATCCACTGCCCCAGGCGGAACTTTGAACTTCGGCTTCGATGGATTGGGATGGAAAGGTATCCAATTTGGATCCATTGCGTGTTTCCTCTGCTGTACGTGTTCAATCTCGCGATTGCTTAAAGCTTGCCCGCCTCATGCGGAACGCCTGTTCCGGACCGAACCCTTGGCACGTGGGCGGCGCATATCCACTGCCTCGCCGGCAGGCAGCGCAAAGGGAACATCACCAAGCCCTTGGAGCTTCATCAACAACCGCGCGAGTTCCGACTTGTCCCTCTTGGTCAGCCTGGCCTCGACACGCGCTTCGAACGCCCGGATCTGCTCCCTGAAGGCCTCGAAGTCTGGCTCGGCTTCGTCGACGAAGTAAAGTGACTGGTAGCGCCTGTCTGACGCTCTTGCCTCACGGCGGATGAAGCCCATCCTCTCAAGGCCCACGATGATGGGACTGAGGGTCGACTTGTCGAGACTCGATGCGGCAACGAGATCCATCGCGGTAATTCCAGGATTGGCACGGATAAGCGTCAGTATTCCGAACGCACTCGTCGCGATGCCGATGCCAGCCAGACTCTGCTCGAATTCCACCTGGATACGGGAATGAGCACGGCGTATCAGATAGCCGAGATAGGTCGGCAACTCATCGAAATTAACAGTGCGCGGCGACGTCGGCAAACGCTCAGTCGGCGATTCGTCTGATACTTTGGACGTTGTCATGGGGCTTGAGCAATCAGCTCGCTATTGCTGCCATATAGTTTTGTAGGCAAACCAATAACAGCGGCCTGGAACGGTGTCAATGCAATCCCGACTCCGCAGGTTGGACCTGGACCTCCCGCGCTAACCAGAAATTTATCGTTGCATAGTAGGAATTTAATCGGTGCCCGGAGGCCAATCGAATGTCGATGAAATGGATAGTCGGAGCCGTTGCTATCGCTGGGGCCACGGTAAGCCTGTACGGCTACGACCCCACCGCTGGCACTAAGTACTCCGGCGCCACCCCTGCTGCCCGTACTGCGGAAGCCCGCCAGAGCCTGATACGCCACTGCATCAGCTCCGCGAAACGCCCCGGCGCCAGGCACTACTGCACCTGCATCGACCGACAGCTCGAAGGCGTTCTTGGCGACGAAACGGAGTATCGCTTCGCTACCGAAATGATCAGAGCCGTCAATTCTCTGGGCACCTTTGTTCCTGACGGCAGGGCAAACCCCAAGCTGCAACGCGTTGGCAACGAATTCGATGGCCGGATCAAGCGCCCAAGGATGGCTGAGATCTACCGCACATTCAAGCGAGACGCTGGAAATTGCGCAGACTAACGAACGAGTTACCCAGTTATCGCGCCCCACGGAGGCAGGCGCATCGCTCATCCAGTCAGGGGAGGAGGGCCAGAAACCACAAAATTGGGTTCGTTTCGCAGAATCGAGACAGCAGTTGTATAACCAACATTTATGAGCCGTAATCCTGTAAGCATGGGTCACACTGCAATGCCAGCCGCAACCAACACTATCTGAAGTGGGCAATCTGCTACCCTTGCGTTTTCCCTGTTCATCTGGGCTTCTGGTGCACAAAGCGAGGCACATGCCCTTCACTCGCCCTCCAGTCGAGTACGCGTCGCTTTCACCTTTGCAACAGCGGCCTACAACCTGATCCGACGACAAGACGGCTCGCCACGGCATGACGTTAAGTCCATTTGTCGGTCATCATTCGAGCGCAGACATCGCCCAAACCACCAGAACGCGGTTCAAACTGCAGTCGAAATACCGAATCCAAGAGCGCTTCTAACCGCTGTTGCTCTCAACAAGCCTCGCCATTGCCGCCAGCAACTCCTTTTGCTTCGCGGCAGGCAGCGCAGAGAGCAGGTCAGCCTCGACGGAATGAAGTTGCTGTGCTCCGGTCGCCGCCGCTCTTGCACCTTTCGGTGTTAAAGCGACCACATAAGCTCGAGCATCCGCCTTGGAGCGTTTCCGCTTTACGAGACCCTGAGCAGCTAGCCGGCGAATAAGCTCTGCCATTGTGGACC